>VFZX01000060.1 GCA_016871015.1 Acidobacteriota bacterium
CCAATTCCGGCGACAGCGACTTCACGCCTTTGAGCACGTGATGCAGATGGGACTGCGAAAGGCCGAGCCGCCGCGAGAGTGCACGCTCGGTGAACTCCCCGTTACGGACCAGGGTCCGGAGGAGGCTGGCCAGGGATGCGAGCAGGTCCTGAAAAAGCAATCGATCGCCTCGTGATTTCTAAGGGGAATATAGCACGATTTATAATCAATATTCGCGATACTTAACGTTTCATAATGATGAGCAGGCCGGACGGCCATGTCCGTTCTAAATCAATCGGATACAGGCGGTCCGCGACGGTTCTGGCTGTGGAAAACCCTGTGATTATTCTGATGAAATCCTGAGGAAAAGCCTGTTTTGGCGTAGCATGGGCTCACAGCGGCGCCAAGACCGGCAACGGTTCACAGCCGCTTCTAGGACAAATGTGAAATGAACTGGACTCAGTCACACGACATGCTTCTTGCCACGCACAACTGTGCCCGTTGCCATGGTGCAGGCCGGATCCGGGAAAAAAAAGATCGCAGCATCTCTTGCGGATGCGTTTTCCGGAACATTTTCCGGTCATGCCTGCGGAGGTTCCGCCATTGTGTGGAAAGGAACAATCCCCCTTCGACCGTGCAATTGGAGCGCACCACCGGAAACCTCAGGAGAGCCTTCTACTCGCGAAGGATGGAGGAGTACGCCGCCGACTTCTACCTGGTCAGCCGGCGTGTCCTCACCCCTGAGGAATTCGACCTGTTCAAGTACCACTTCCTGTACGGCGCCGACCATCACCTGTGCTGCCGCCGGATGAACATCGAGAAGGGGAAATTCTTCCACGATATCTACCGAATTCAACAAACATTAGGGCGCGTATTCCGCGACCTTCAGCCTTACCCACTATTCCCGCTCGAGGACTACTTCCACAACGCCGGAAGCCTCAGCCTCGAGGAACTCCGCTCCACAATCCGTCTCGGTGAAGAAGAGGGTCCCAAGCCCTTGACGCCGCCGCTAGCGACCCCGCTCCCGAAGGCCGCGTAGCCGCTCGCAGGGTCCCCGGTGGCCTCCTACCCGGCCATGCGGGGACCCACCACTGAGTCCTCACTCATCGCGTCGGCCCAATAGGCGGCAAGATGCTCCCGCATCAAGTCCTCGGCGGAACGGCTGGTGCGTCCGCGAACAAAATCCGCCAACGGGCGATGCGGAAACAGTGCCACCGAGGAGCTATCCGCCACCTGCAGAGCGCCGTTGGCGAATACTGGGGCCACGAGCCCATTGAGCGTCCGCTCGAGGTACTCGTTGCCCGTAAGGCTCCAGATGGTCCGGTGAAACTCCTGGTCCAGCCGGACCTGGGTGATCCCTGGCCCCTTGCACGCCTCCAGGCGCCGCAACACCGCGCTCAACCGCGCCCAACCCGCGGCAGTCAGGCTCGCCTGGGCCTGCCGCAGAGCCTCGGCCTCCAGCACGACCCGGACATGGTTGATCTTCCGTATGTCCTCCATTTCGAGGTGGACCACGAACATGCCCCTCCGCGGAAGGTTCATCACCAGCCCCTGTTCCTGAAGTTGCTGGAGCGCTTCACGGATCGGCGCGCGGCTGATGTCGAGGTCACGCGCGAGCTGGCTTTCGTTCAGCCGCCGTCCCGGGAGGATCCTTCCCTGGAGGATTTCCTTGGCCAACAACTCGGCCACGCTATGCCGGATGGTCGGCGCGCTCGGCCGGAATGCGGTAAGGTTTCTTCTTGTCCCCACGACAGCGGGCATAATATCATTTCGGAGGAGGAAGCGCACGCCAGCCACAATTCAACACTCGATGAACACGGTTACCCTCGGTGAGGGGGGGACGCCTCTGGTCGAGAGCGTCCGCATTGGACCCTCCCTCGGACTGGCTCAACTCCTGTTCAAACTTGAATCCTGCAATCCGACGGGCTCCTACAAGGACCGCTTCGTCGCCGCCGAACTGGCACGTCTGTTGCGGATCGGTGTCAAGGCCGTCGTCGCGACATCGTCAGGCAACACTGGATCCTCGCTCGCCGCCTACTGCGCGCGTTACGGGATTCGTTGCGCCATCGTGGTCAATGAAAACGCGCCTTCGGGAAAGCTCGCCCAGATGCAGGCCCACGGGGCGCGCATCCTCCGCGTGCGCGGGTTTGTGGCCGACCCGCGCGTCACCCAGCAAGTCTTCACCGATCTCTATCAACTCTCGGCGCACTACTCGATTCCGCTCGTGGTGAGCGCCTACCGCCATTGTCCGGTCGGGATGGAGGGAGTCGAGTCAATCGGCGCGGAGTTGATGGGCCATGCCGAGCACATCTTCGTGCCCGTGGGCGGCGGCGGACTCTACACCGCGGTCGTACGCGGCTGCCAGAACCGGATGCGCGTGCATGCCGTCCAGCCAGCGCGCTGTTCAACTGTCGCGGCGGCGTTCCTTCTGGGAAGCGACGAGATCCGTCCCGTGCACAGCACGACTCAGATCAGCGGACTCGCGGTTCCCTTTGACATCGACGCCTCCACCGCCCTGCAACATCTGCGCGGCAACGGCGGACAGGCGTTCGCGGTCCAGGATGAAGAGGTCCTTGAGATGCAGCAGCGCATGCTTGCTGAAGAGGGCATCTACTGCGAACCGGCTGGCGCAGCGGCGCTGGCGGGGCTACGCGTGGCGATCGAACGGACCATCGTGAAGCGCCACGAGCGCGTGATCTGCCTGGTGACTGGTCACGGCTTCAAGGATCCTGACTCGATCGCCACAGCCGCTGACCAATATCCAGCCCGCCACTGCGACAATACTACGGTGATCCCTACGCTGCTCAAAGTCCTATGAAATTCAATCCCGCCGAGCTCGCCCGCGGAGCCATTCACCAGGAGTCGCTCGACCTGGGTTTCGCCCGCGTTCCACTGATCGTAGTCCGAGGGGAACAGCCCGGCCGCACCCTGGTGGTGACCGCCAATGTGCACGGCGACGAGTACGAGGGCGTCCGGGCGATCTTTGAAACGGTGGACGCGCTGAGCCCGGAATCGATGTCCGGCGACCTGATCGCCGTACCGGTCGTCAATCCGCCCGCATTCTGGAATACCACCCGCAACAGCCCCCTCGACGGAAAGAACCTGGCACGAATCTTCCCCGGAGACAGCGAGGGGACACCAAGCGAGCAGCTTGCGTTTCAGCTCGCGCACCAGGTCATCGCCCGCGCGGACTTCTATCTCGACCTGCACTCCGGCGGTGTCAAGTGGCGCATGCCATCCATGGCCGGCTACGACGCCTCCGATCCGCGCAGCAAGGCAGCAGCCTTGGCCTTTGGGGCTGAAGTGGTCTGGGGCCACCCGGAAGTGGCGCCGGGACGCACGGTGTCGTTCGCCAAATCCTGCGCGATACCGTTCCTCTACACGGAAGCGCGGGGCGCCGGCCGGATCGCGCCGGACGACCTCCAAATGATGAAGCGCGGAATCCGAAACCTGCTTCGCCACCTGGGCATCCTCGCGAGCCCGCTCGAAAAGGTTCCGATCAAGCTGCACCTGTTCGGCGAGGGCAACATCGAGCGTGGCATCAACGCGCCCTACGACGGATTCTTCATCCCGTTTGTCGACGTGCTTGACCGCGTCGAAAAGGGCCAGCCCCTCGGCCACCTGACCGACCTCTACGGCCGCACGCTCAGCAGCTTTGAGTCTCCTTGCGCCGGCATCGTCGGACTTCGGCGTGAGGTCCCAGCCGTCGAACAAGGCGAACCGCTCTTCCTGATCGCCGGCGAATTGCAGTAGACTCGCTTCATGCACCGGCGGCAGTTTCTCGTCTCCTCGGCCGCGGCGGCTCAGCTCGCCAGTCCGAACGAGTCCATTCAGCAATCGCGTGACATCGCGTTGAAGGTCCTGGCGCCGTCCAAACGCGACCTGGAACACGGCTTGGCGCTGCATTCGAGCTCGCTGGTTGTCGAATCGTACGGATTCATGCCCCGCGCGGCGTTGGATGGAGCGGCAGTGCGCCAGGCGATCGAGTCAGGAGCTTCGAACGCCGAGATCCAGGATCTGGTGGAAGATCACGGCATGACGCGCTATGTGACCAACGCCGCCGAGCAGCGGGAATATCTGGATGCCTGGCGCGCTTCGGGCGTCACTTGCATCTTGCAAAACGCGGGAGAAGAGGGCTCCGACCCGATGCGGCTGATCAAGCGCCTGGGCCGCTACACCTACGTGACGCACTTCCTGCGCGACCACGTGTCGCAGGCTGTGCAACCGTCCGACATTGATGCCGCCAAGGCCGCCGGCCGGCACTGCGTCTATATGACTGGCAACGGTGTCCCGGTGACGCAGTCCTGGGATTCGGTCGAGGAGGAGCTCCGCTACATCCGGATCTTTTTCCAACTCGGCGTCCGCATGATGCACCTCACCTACAACCGGCGCAACATGATCGGTGACGGATGCGGAGAGCCCGCAAACGCCGGCCTGTCCGATTTCGGACGCGCGGTGGTGGCTGAAATGAACCGGCAGGGCGTGATCCCCGATGTCGCCCACTCCGGGTGGCGCACCAGCCTGGAAGCGGCCAAGGCGTCCTCGAAGCCGATGGTGGCAAGCCACACGGCGGTGGATGCGCTGCACCATCACATCCGCGCCAAGCCCGACGAGGTGATCCGCGCCATTTGCGACACCGGCGGGCTGGTGGGCATCTGCTGCATCCCCAATTTCCTTGGCGGCGAGAGCAACATTGCGGCGATGCTCAACCACATCGACTACGTGGCGAAGAAGTTCGGTGATGATCATGTGGCGATCGGAACCGATGTCGCCTACACGTCGCGCAACGCCGCGTCCGAATCGGCGAAACTGCCGCGCAGGGGACGCCAGCGGACGCGGTGGGAAGCACTGTGGCCCCCGGGATCCTACGGCGGAAACAACACGCCGGAACAGGTGCGCAGCATGGCCTGGACCAACTGGCCGCTGTTCACCGTGGGCCTGGTCCAACGCGGCTACAGCGATACGAGTATCCGCAAAATCATCGGCGGCAATGTAATGCGCGTGCTACGGGCCAATTTCGACGGAGTCAGGATATGAAAAACATCGTATGCATTTTGCTGGCCGCGGCCAGCGCTCACGCGGCTTGGAAGACGGGCGCCGCGGCGGTCAACATCACTCCCAAGGAATCGATCTGGATGGCGGGCTACGCCGCGCGGACCAAGCCTTCGGAAGGGGTCCTGCAGGACATCTGGGCCAAGGCACTGGCAATCGAGGACGAGTCCGGCGCGCGGTCTGTGGTGGTGACGCTGGATCTGGTCGGGATCCGCAAGAGGATGGCTGACGATCTGGCGGAGACAGTGAAGTCGCGCCACGGGATTCCGCGCGAGCGGCTCTGGTTCAACGCCTCGCACACGCACAGCGCACCTCTGGTCGGGGACAGCGACACCTACGATCTCGGTACCTACAGCGAGGCTCAGGCTCCGGTGCTGAACCGGTATCGCGCGTTTGTGGCCGAGAGCATCTTGGCCGCGATCAGCAAGTCGCTGGGCAAGCTGGAGGCGTCGACGCTACACTTCGAGCAGGGGCTCGCCGGATTTGCGGTGAACCGCCGCCGTGTGGGACACCGCGAGTATCCCGGACCGGTCGACCACGATGTCCCGGTGCTCGCGGCCAAGAACACGCAGGGCGTGGTCACCGCGGTCCTGTTCGGCTACGCCTGCCACAACACGGTGCTGTCTGACTACGTGATCAACGGCGACTACGCCGGGTTCGCGCAGGAAGCGATCGAGCAGCGGTTCCCTGGCGCGGTGGCGCTGTTCGTGCAAGGCGGGGGCGCCGACGCGAATCCGCTGCCGCGGCGGAGCGTCGATCTCGCCAAGCGCTACGGAGTGACCCTGGCTGATGCCGTGACCGATGTGGTGAAGGGGAAGATGAAGCCGGTGGCGGGTCCGCTCAAGGCGGCGTTTGAATTTGCCGAGATCCAGTTCGCGGGTCCCGTCTCGAAGCAGGAATGGGAGCGCCGGGCGGCCGGCAATTCGGCGCAGGAAAAGCGGCACGCGGCGCGCATGTTGGGGATCATCGAGCGCGAGGGCAAGTTGCGCGAGACCTATCCGTATCCCGTGCAGGCGTGGCGGTTCGGATCCGGTCCGATGATCGTGACGCTGGGAGGCGAGCTGGTGGTCGACTACTCGCTCAAGATCAAGGGCAAGTTCGGATGGGACACAACGTGGGTGGCTGGCTATTCGAACGACGTGTTCGCCTATATCCCGTCGGTCCGGGTGTTGCGGGAAGGTGGATATGAAGGGGGCGGAGCGATGCTGTTCGGAAGCCTGCCCGGCCCGTTCGCCGAGGATGTGGAGCAGCGGATCGGAGCGGCGGTTGACCGGGTCGCGGGGGCGGTGCGTTGATCTATCTCGAGCTCGTGGGGTTCGGCGCGCTGGTCCCGGTGGTGATGTTCGGGATCATGATGTTGGGGCTGGTTCCCGTGTTCGCGGCCGTATTCGGGCTCCCGAAAATCCTCAAGCGGGAGTGGACGCCGCCGTGGTACCTGGTTCTGATTCCGGCAGTGTTGGCGCAGGTGTGGTACGCGGCCTGGGCGGTGTGGCGGGTTGGATCGGCGGGTGGCGGCGCGCTGTACGGCGTGGCGGTGGCCGGAATGCTGATCGCCGGCGTGGTAACGGATCTGGCGCTTCGTAAGATGGGCGAGGCCTACAAGGATTACCGGATCTCGGCCGCGGTGACCGCCGTGGCCGTAGCGTGCTTTGTGGTGTTCCTGTCAGCGCCTGATCACGCGCGGCGGCCCGCGGAGATCTGGACCCTGTTCCTGGTGGGGTCGCTCGAGGCGATGTTCAACTAGCGCGAAGGAGTATTCTAATATTCATGGGTGCCCTAGCGATCCCCCGATTGTCCGTTGAAGAGTACCTGGCCCTTGATCGCGAGACCGAAGCGCGCGCGGAGTACCACGATGGCGAAATGTTCCCCGCGCTAGCGGCCACATGGCAGCACGGGACGATCATCATCAATCTCGGCGGAGTCCTGATGAGTCGCCTGGACGAAAAGCCTTGCACGGTGGTAGGGGCTTCCAGTCGCGTGCAGGTGGAGCCCAAGAGGTTCGTATACCCCGACCTTTTGGTGTTTTGCGGCAAGCTGCAGTTCAACGACGGCATGACGGATACGATCGCGAATCCGAAGGTCATCATCGAAGTGCTGTCGCCGTCAACCGCCGCCTACGACTACACCACGAAGTTCGCATGGTACCGGAAGCTGCCTTCGTTGGAGGAGTACGTTCTCGTCGAGCAATCCGGGTATCGGATTGACGTGTTCCGCCGCGGCGATGGAGGGCAGTGGATCCTGACCAGCTTCGAAGGCCCGGATGCGGTCGTGAGGTTCGAGTCGCTTGGAGTCGGGGTTCCGATGGCGGACGTGTACAAGAAGGTGCTAGAGCTTCCAGGCTTCGACCGGCAGACTGCTAACCAAGCGGCTCGAACGCCAACTCCGTCGTAATCGCAATCGCCGGCTTGAGAGTCCGGTAAATCGGACACTTGTCCGCGAAAAAGCCCATCACCCGTTCCGCCGTGTCCCGGTGCTGCTCCTCCGCCTTCAGCCGCAACACGACATGGATCCGCTTAACCACCAGCACGCCCTCTTCCTTCTCGATCTCACCGGTACCCTCCGCCACCAGCCGTCCTTCACCTGCCGGAATCTGACGCGCCTCCAGCGCGCCTCCAAATGTCCCGCACAGTCAACCCGCGGCCGAGGCCACCAGGTAGTCGATCGTGGTCGCGTGGACCGGGAACGCGCCCGGTGGAACCTTATAGTGCTCCGCTACCGCACCGTGGACACAGAACGAGACCGGCTCCGTTTCACCTGGAATCGTGGCCCGGCGAAGTGGACCCTTGATCCGCTCCACGCGCGTCCGCGAGTGATAGACAACATCTGCCATGCCTGCTATTTTCGAACGGCGGCCAGGTTGAAGTCCACCGGCATCTCGTTCTTGGTGCCGATCGCCCCGAGCGCCGCCGAAGGTGGCTTCAATCCGTAGTCGCGCAGCTTCACCTCCGACTTCCCGGCGAATTCGAGGCTTCCGTCCGGCCGGGGTTTCACGGTGACGTTCACCGTGACTGGCTTCGCGATTCCCCGGATCGTCAGCGTGCCCTGGACTACAAACCCGTCACCCGACTTCGATGCCCCGGCCGCCCGGAACTGCATCTGGGGATGCTTGGACACCTCCAGCATGTCCGGCCCAATCGCCGTTTCGGTGACCTTGCGCAGGTCCTTCTCGCCGATCCAGGTGTCCTTGCACACGATGCTTGCCGACTCAATCGTCAGATCCACCGCCGATTTCTCCGGAGCCGCCGCGTCGTACTGAATCGTTCCGCCGTACCGCTCGAACACGAACAGATGCTTCTTGCCCGACATCAGCCCCGTCTTGGCCACCTCCAGGGCGAACCTGGTTCCAGCCGCTGGCCGGATCTCGTAGGTCTGAGCGGACAGCCCTGACGCCAGGGCCAGCAGGATCGATATGCGCATCGTCATGCCACCTTTGGTTTGGATTCAATCTGGACCAGTTTCGTACCCGCCACCGGTTGGAACGACAGCGTGTCCATCGGACAAACCGTCACGCAGATGCCACAGCCGATGCACGAGGTCCCGTGATTGTTGAGGACCTCCTGCTTCAGCGCGAAGTTCATCACGTCGATCCCCACCTGGCAGTTCCGGGTGCACTCTCCGCATCCGATGCACTTGTCGTTGGAATGGATCGCGAAACGGCTCACCCGGAATCGCGAGAACGCCGCGCTGTAGAGGTGCATCAGCTTGGCCAGGGGACACCAGTAGCGGCACCAGACCTTGCCGCCGAGGAAGGGATAAAGGGTTACCGGAATGATCCCCACAAGCCACAGGTCCGCGATCAGTCCGTACCAGCCGAGCGCCGTATCCGCGTTGGTGCGGAACAACTCCACCGTATCCCGCAGAAGTGCCATCAATGTGACCGCGGCGGCGGCGATCAGCACGGCCATGTTCATCCATTCCCACTTGACCGACGTGCGTCCCTTCGGAGCCAGGTGCCTCCAACGGTCGCCGAAGGTTTCCGCCAGTCCACCGCAGCCGCAGATCCAGGAACAGTAGCGCTTGCCGTGGAACAACGCGAACAGAGGCAGGATCCCGAACGTCAGAAGCACGCCCCACACAACCCAGATCTGATGGGGCGAATTGAGGAACGTATGGAGGAACAGCGGCCAGGCGTAGATGATCCCATAGGATCGCCACGCCTGATCGGCAAAAACCGGATCCTTGGCCAACTGTCCCACCCATTGGTACTTCACTGCGTACTGGAACAGAAACTCGGGGACCAGGAAGAAGAAAATCCACTGGAACGCGATCAGGCTGGTGTAGCGCCAGATCTGGAACCGGTCCTTGCGGTCGAATCCCCAGCGCTTCATCGCCTGGATCCCGAAGACTGTCATGAGCGCCGTGTAGAGGACCGTGTACCAGAACGACACGGGACGGTCGAAGAACGAGAACGCATGATGGCCCCAGTCCTTAAAGGGCCAAAGCTCGCTGCCTGCTCCCCGCTTGACGCCGTAGATGGTGTAGCAGATCAGGAACGCGGCCAGCAGCAACGCGTACCGGCCAACGGACCACTCATTTTCGAGCTTCAACCCGAGCGACTTGAGGAAATCCGTGGGCAGCTCGGCGCCTACCAGCACAAAGGCGTGTTGGTAGGGAAGCTCGCGGACCGCACCCGCGGCCTCGATCGCGCAGGTCCGTTCACCGAAGCTCTTGACCTTCGAGTTGTAGATTACCTGGACCCGGCCCGCGTCCACGGCTTCCCGCAGCTTCCGCTCGTTGTCTTTGAAGACCCGGGACAGCTCCGGTCCGCGGTAGGACAGCGTCACGCGGTTCCGCTCGGCGAGTGTGACCGCTGCCTCAACGGCGCTGTTGCCGCCTCCCACCACGAGTATGTCTTCGCCCTGGTAGTGGCCCGGGCTGTAGAGGCGATGGTAAACCTGTTCGCGGTCCTCGCCGGGAACGCCCAGCTTTCGCGGATTCCCGCGCTGGCCCGTGGCGAGAATCACGCGCCGTGCCGTGTAGGATTCCTTCGGTGTCGTGACCGTGAAGTGGGCATCCTTCTCACGCCGGATGCCGGTGACGCCTTCCTCCGAGCGGACGTTCAGCTTGTTGTCGCGGATGATCTGATGCCACCGCGTCAGCAAGTCCTCTTTCCGGGCGCCGTCGAGCCAGAGCTTGCCCTTGGGCGGACGCGAATCGGGTTCGGCATAGACCCACTTGCCTTCCGGGAAATCCTCGATCGTATTGGCGACCTTGTTCTTTTCGAGCACCAGGACCCGCAGGCCCTTGTCCTGTGCCACTAGCGCCGCATTGAGTCCAGCCGCGCCCGCGCCCACCACGATCACGTCCCACGCGCCGGACTTCGAGGTCCGCGCATCCGGCAGGGAGGCGATGTGCTCAGCGACGTTGTTGCCGTGCTCCATGGCCAGCTTCACGACGGGCGCGCCGGACAGGTCGCCGATGATGAACAGATCCTTAACGTTGCTCTCGAAGTCGTCCCCCACCACCGGCCGGCGGCTGGACATGTTCGCGCTGTCGAGGATGGCCTGGATCACGGGACGGTCTCGGCGCGCGCGGTGGGGATCATGGCGGCTCCGCAGCGGAGGCAGGCGGTGGCGGCGGGGTGATTCAGCGAGCCGCATGCGGGGCAGGCTGCCGGATCACGCGTGGACGCGATCTTGGCGAGTCCTGCCGGCACAGCCGCACGGGGTTTGAACATCAGTCCAACCACAGCGGGAGGGAAGGCGAGTCCAGCGAAGAACCACTTGGATGGCGCGAGTCCACGGTTCATCGCCAGGTAGGAACAAAGCGCGCCTGACACGATCGCCAACAGGACCCAAGTCCCTACCCACAGGTATCCGGCGCCCATGGCCACGGGCTGCCGGCCCGTGAACAACATGCCTTCCGGTTTGTAGCGGGCCAGGTACACCAGCGGTTCGCGGAGAAGCTCCTCGCGCATCTCCCGCATCACGGCCAGCCGCTGTCCATCGATCAGGAACGCGACGTCGTCCTTGGTGAGCCGCGTGTTGCAGACGACACAAGTCTCGCCGTCGCGGGCGGCAAAAGGTCCCTCGATCTTCGGGGCGGCGAAGATGGGGAGGGCAGCGAGGATTGCCAGGTACCGCATGGGATCAACGTATGGAGTCGGGCTCTCCCCTATTTTATTCCCGGCGCGGATGGGAACAGTTGACACTCGTCGCTTGCGATATGATCGAGAGGACACCGATGTACTCCCGCCGCCAACTCCTCGAGCGGACCTGCCTCGGGTTCGGAAGCATGGTCCTCGCCGACTTGCTGCGAGGCGCCCCCGAGGCCGCCCACAACGACCTCAAGGCGCGGCGCACGCACTTTCCACCAAAGGCGAAAGCCGTCATCCAACTGGTCCAGAATGGCGGGCCCAGCCAGATGGAGCTGTTCGACCCCAAACCCGAGCTCGCCAAACGCGCCGGACAGCCGCTCCCCGGCGGCGTCGAGATCCACCAGCCGAACAACGTCAACACGCTTCTACCCTGTCCATTTGAGTTCCGCAAACACGGTCAATGCGGAATGGACATCTCCGAGATGCTGCCGCACATCGCGGGCATCGCCGATGACCTCTGCTTCATCCGCAGCATGCACACCGAGCACAACAACCACCTCGAAGGGTTGAACATGCTGCTCACGTGCAAGATCTTTCCCGGCCGGCCGGTGATGGGAGCCTGGATCAGCTACGCCCTCGGAACGGAGAATCAGAATTTGCCGGCCTACATCGTGCTGCGCGATCCCACCGGATACACGATTGGAGGCAAGCAGCTCTGGGCGAATGGATATCTGCCTGCCCTCTATCAAGGCGTCGAGTTCAGCATGAAGGGTGCGCCGGTCCACCACCTGAATCCGCCGGAGAAGCTCGCGCCCGGCACGCAGCGCGCCACGCTTGACCTGCTGGCCAAGATGAACGAGCAGCACCTGGCTGAGCATCCGGGCGAGACCGAGCTCGAAGCCAGGATCCGCAATTTCGAGCTCGCCGCACGGATGCAGTTGGCGGCGGGCGAGGTTCTCGATATCGCGAAGGAATCGGAAGCCACCAAGAAGCTCTACGGAGTGGACGATCCGAAAGCCGGTCCCTATGGCTTGCGGTGCCTGATGGCCCGGCGTCTGGTCGAGCGAGGCGTGCGATTCGTGCAGGTGACCACGAGTCCCGGCCAGCCGTGGGATCACCACAACAACATCAGGCGCGACATGCACAAGATCGCCACGGAAACCGACCAGGGATCCGCGGCGCTCGTCCAGGATTTGGCCAGCCGCGGACTGCTCGACAGCACGATCGTCATGTGGGCCGGGGAGTTCGGACGCCTTCCCACCACCCAGAACGGCGATGGACGCGACCACAACCGGAACGCGTTCACCATCTGGTTCGCGGGCGGCGGTTTCCGTAAGGGCTTGATCCACGGCGAGACGGACGAATTCGGGTACAAGTCGGTAGTCAACCGCGTCGCCGTGCCCGACATGATCGCCACCGTGCTGCATCAGTTGGGCCTCGATCACCAGAAGGTCCGGTATCCGCACGGGGGACGTTTGGAAACTCCGTCCGACGTGACCGTGACCGGCGCCAAGCCTGTGATGGACCTGATCTCATGAAGCGGCTGGCGATCCTCTGCGTTGGCGCCGCGGCGTGGGCGGCCGAGTCCCCGCGGTTCGAAAAGGATGTTCTGCCCATCCTGACCAAGTATTGCTTCACGTGCCACGGACAAAGCTCCCCGAAGCTCGGGCTCGACCTGCGAACCGCGGCGTCCGCGCTCAAGGGAAGCCACAACGGTCCAGTTGTCGTGAAAGGAAAGCCCGGCGACAGCCTGCTTTGGAAAAAGGTGTCCGAGCGGAAGATGCCGCCCGCCATCTACGGACAGAAGATCCCGGACGCGGATCTGGAGACCATCAAGTCCTGGATCTCGGGCGGAGCGCTGTTCGACGCACCGATCGGGGATCCCGCACGCAACGGAGCCGAGCAGCGCGCACGCTTTGAACGCGAGCTGCATCCCATCTTCGCCGCCCGCTGTGTCCAATGCCATGGCGGGGACAAGCCAGCCGCCGGACTCAGCCTGAAGTCGATGTCCGACGTTCTCAAGGGCGGGACAAACGGTCCGGTGATCATCGAGGGATTCTCCGAGCGGAGCCTCTTGGTGCGCCGCGTGGCGAACCAGACCATGCCTCCTGCCGGAGCGGGCAAGGTGCTCAGCGAACAGGAAGTCCGTGCGATCCGCGAATGGATCGACCGGGGCAACTTCGCCGAGTCCGTCGCGATGGACTCCGCGGAACGCCCGTTCACGCCCCTCGAAGCACCTGCGGTCACGCCGGAGCAGCGCAAGTTCTGGGCGTTTCAAAAGCCCGTGGCCGCGCAGGTTCCCGCGGTGAAGGCGAAGGCGCGCGTGCGGACACCGGTGGACCGGTTCCTCCTCGCGAAGCTCGAATCCAAGGGACTCTCGTTCTCCCCCGACGCGCCGGAGTTGAAGCTGATGCGACGGGCCCATTTCGATCTGACAGGACTTCCGCCGTCGCCCCAACAGATCGCCGAATTCATCGCCGACACCCGGCCCGGCGCCTATGAGCGCCTGCTCGACCGCCTGCTCGAATCTCCCCATTACGGCGAAAAATGGGGGCGGCAATGGCTGGACGCGGCGGGCTACGTCGACACCACAGGCAAGGATTTCAATCCGGTCAAAGCCGAATACGCCGACGGCATGTGGCGCTACCGCGACTACGTGATCCGCTCGTTCAACGCGGGCAAGCGATGGGACCGCTTCCTCACCGAGCAGATCGCGGGAGACGAACTCATCGACTGGCGCAGCGCGTCCAAGTTCACGCCCGAGATCACGGATCTGCTCGCGGCAACCGGATATCTGCGTACCATCCTCGACATCACCGAAGAGGACATCAGCAACCTGCCCGTTGAACGCTACGAAGCGCTATTCAAGCTTGTCGATAAGGTGTCGAGCAGCACTCTCGGACTCACCGCCGGATGCGCCCGCTGCCACAGCCACAAGTTCGATCCGATCTCGCAGCGCGACTACTACCGGTTCCTGGCGCTCTTCACGACTTCCTACAATCCAACCGACTGGCTGCAACCGCAGAACCGCCACCTCTACACCGTGTCGAGCCAGGACAAAGAGGTGATCGACCGGCACAACAAAGAGATCGACGCGCCATTGGACGATGTCAAAAAGCGGATCGCGGCGATCCGCAAGCCGTTCGAGTCGCGCGCCCTCGACGCCAAGCTGACGCGCGTGCCCGAGGCGATCCGCGCGGACGTGAAGCTCGCCATCGAGAGTCCGGCTGACAAGCGCGACGAAGTTCAGAAGTACCTGTTCAACAAGTTCAACGTGGACCTCAAGGTCGCTCCCAAGGAAGTTGAAAAGCTGCTCCCGGAAGCGGACAAAGCCCAAATCGCGAAGCTTGACGCAGAGGCCGGGGCCCTCGAGGCAAAGAAGACCAAGCTGGAAAAGATTCAGGCACTGTGGGATGTCGGCGCCCCACCCTCGATCCGGCTCCTGCAGCGGGGAAGCGCCGATGCTCCGGGTCCGCGCGTAACGCCGGGGTTCTTTGAAATTTTCAGCGGAATGGGCCCGCTCGACGCCGTGAAGCCCAAGGAGACACAAGGCGCGACCTCAGGAACACGGCTCGCATTCGCGCAGTGGCTTACCCACCCGGACCATCCGCTGACGGCGCGCGTGATCGTCAACCGGATCTGGCAGGGACACTTCGGCACCGGGATCGTCGCCACGCCGGACAATTTCGGATCCATGGGCGCCGCGCCCACCAATCAGGATCTGC
The DNA here is from genome assembly GCA_016871015.1 of Acidobacteriota bacterium. Taxonomy (GTDB): domain Bacteria; phylum Acidobacteriota; class Terriglobia; order Bryobacterales; family Bryobacteraceae; genus SYLY01. The sequence goes on from VFZX01000060.1 coordinate 14,794, forward strand.
TCGACTACCTTGCTACCGACTTCGTGAAGCACGGCTGGCAGGCAAAGCGCCTCCACAAGTTGATCATGATGTCGACAGCGTACCGCCAATCCTCGCGCCAACTCGGCCAGCCCTGGCTCGAGAAGGCGCGGACCGAAGATCCCGACAACCAGCTCCTCTGGCGCATGCCGCTCCGCCGCCTGGACGCCGAGACCCTGCGCGACTCCATCATCGCCGCCTCCGGCAAGCTTGACACCACTGCGTTCGGACCGCCGATTCCACTCGAGATGCGCACGGACGGGCTTCAAGTGGTGTCCTCGAAGGAGCCCGAATCGGCCAAGTGGCGGCGCAGCGTGTACGTCACCTCGCGGCGCACCTATCCGCTGAGCTTCCTCGGCGTGTTCGACTATCCGGTGATCGACACCAATTGCACCCGCCGTGTGCCGTCCGCTACTCCGCTCCAATCGTTGACGCTGCTGAACGACGATTTCGTGTGGAACGCGGCGGCCGCGCTCGCTGAGCGTGCTGGAGGTGACGTCGAACGCGCCTACCTGCTCACCCTCGCGCGCAAGCCGACTCCACAGGAGCGCGACATGGCCGCCACGTATCTCCAATCGAACCCGTTCAAGAGCTTCGCGCAAGCGCTGCTGAGCTCCAACGAGTTCCTCTATGCCGATTAGGGCGCTCGCGGCCCTGGTCATTGTTCCCTGGCTGTGTGCCCAAGATGCCGAGGCTCTCTACCGGCGCGGCGTAACGCATCTTCGCGCCAAGAAATTCGCCGAGGCCCTCGCCGACCTCAGCGCCGCCGCGAAACTCAAGCCTGCCGAGCCCGTGATCCGGGTGGCGCTGGCCCACGCCAGGCTCGAAACCGGAGACACAGCCCAAGCCCGGACAGCCGCCGCGGAAGCCCGCGCGCTTGGCGCCAGCCACCCGGATCTTTCCCGGGCACTGGCTGCCTTCCACCACCAGCTCGCTCTCCATCTCCGCCGGGCGCGCGATCCGGCCGGCGCGGTGGCCGCCTGGCAAGACGCGATCGCGCTCGCGCCGCGGGATCCAGCCTATTACGCCGCGCTTGCCGGACTGTTTCTCGACCACCGGACACCTGAGCCCGCCGTCGCCATCCTCGAAACCGCCACCGCGAAGATTCCTGGCAACGCGGAGTTGTTGCGGCTCCTCGGCCTCGCCCACTACTCCGCCGGAGCGATGGACCCTGCGGTGGCAGCATTCCTCCGGTTGATGGACACGGCCCCTGATTCCGAGGACAGCTACACTCCCGTCGAGACGCTGCTCCCGGAAGCCGGCGCCCGCCTCCCCGCGATCCTCGAGCGTCTCCGGAAGTTCGTCGCCTCGCACCCGGCGAGTCCGGTGGGACATTTCCTGTTGGCTCAGGCTCTGGCCGCCGGCTCCCCTGGCCTAAGCGAAGTCGAGGAGCAGTTGCGCGAAGCGATCCGCGCCGAGCCCAAGTTCTGGCCCGCCCACTTCGAGCTGCACAAGCCGTTGCTCGCCCGCGGAGAGACGCGTGCCGCCCGCGAATCGCTCGAGCGCGCGGTGAGCCTGAATCCGGACTACGCGCCCGCCCGCTACGCGCTTGCCCAAGTCTACGCGGCGCTCGGCGACCGCACCCGCGCGGGGAAGGAACGGGCCGCCCATCACGAGCTGTTGTCCCGCGCCCGGCAAGCCGCCCAGGCGCGCCAAGCAGAGATGCCGCCCCTGCCGTACCAGATCCGGAAGTAGCTACCGGCGGAATGCCCGGCGTGCCGTCACTCCGGCCCCTTTGCGAACGCTGATCCTGTGATTGGCGGGCACATCCGTTAGCGATTCAGTCGTCCCATCGGGCCACGTGATCCGGACCCGGTCCGCCGACTGGGCACTCCCCAGTCCAAAATGCAGGGCCAGATCCGAATGCGACGCGTAGCTGCCACCGCTCCGCACTTCATCCACCTGTGTCACTCCGCCAGCCTCCACTGACACCCGTGTTCCGATCGCGCCCAGGTCCAGCACCATCGCATTGCCAGCCGGGGCGTGGTTCTTGAGAACGCTCGGCGGCGCGTTCATGTTCACCACCACGGCCTCGACCGTTCCATCGCCATCCAGGTCGCCCGTCGCAAGTCCGCGCGAGGACCAGGGCTCGCGCAACGCCGCGCCCCCGCGCCCAGTGACGTCCACGAATACCTTCCCGGCGTTCCAATACAGCAGCTTCTCCTGCCGGAACCGCTCGCCGGACTTGCTGCCCTCGATCTCCGGATAAATATGTCCGTGCGCCATCAGCAGATCCTTGCGCCCGTCTTGATCGGCGTCGAGGAAGCTCACTCCCCAGCCCACGTACTTCGTGTGGATCCCCAACCCCGCCGCGAACGTCGTGTCGGTGAAGAACCGCTCGCCGTCGTTGTGATAAAGCGTTGGCGTCTCATCCATGAAGTTCGTCTTGACGATATCGATCCGCCCGTCGTTGTCGTAGTCACCGGCGGCGGCTCCCATGCTGCCCTGCTCCTGTCCCGCCTCGCCGTACGCCGCCCCGGCCGGGACCGCGATGTCGGCAAACGTACCGTCGCGCTGATTCGCGTACAGGATCCCCGGCGTCGAATCGCAGGCCACATAAATATCAGGCCAGCCGTCGGCATCGAAGTCCGACACCGCCACGCCCAGCCCGTAGTGCAGCCCGGCCAGCACGATCCCGGCCTTCTTCGACACATCCGCGAACCGCCCGCCGCCCACATTGCGATACAGCGCGTTCACTCCGGTACCGAATCCCCGCGGACCGCAAAACACCGCCACCCCCTTCCAAAAACAAAACGGACTCGCTCCCGGAGCGGCTGCCTTCCCTAAATCGAACGCCACGTAGTGCGACACGAACAGATCCAGCGCCCCGTCGCGATCGAAATCCAGAAACGCGCACCCCGTCTCCCACCGCACCGGCCCCGGCGCGAACCCTGCTTCACGGCTCACATCCCGGAACGTCCCGCCACCCGAATTCCGGTACAGGCTGCCCGCCTCGCCATAGTAGGTGACGAACAGATCGATCCGTCCATCGTTGTCGTAGTCCCCCGCGCAGACTCCCTGTCCCCAACCCGTACGCGTGATGCCGGACTTGGCGGTCACGTCGATAAACCCGGCACCACTCTGATTGCGGTACAGCCTGCTGACCGGACCGGCCGCCAGATCCAGCCGCGTCCCATTCACGAAGAACAGGTCCGGCCAGCCATCCTGGTCGAAATCACCAACCGCCACCCCGTTCCCGGTCATCTCCAGGATGTAGCGCTTCTTCGCCTCGCCACCGTAGACGTTCGGCGCGGCCAGCCCCCACGCAGCCGCCACATCCCGGTAATCAATCGCCGGAGCCGGCGTCCCCGCCTTCACCGCCGGCGGCCGTGCCGTGACCCGGACGCTGCTGCCCATCCCCTGCGCCCAGGCCGGACATCCGGCCAGCGCCAGAACGGGCAGCAGCCGGCCTGCCATTAAAACGAGAACTTCAGCGCGAACTGCACCAAGCGCGCGTTCACCGTGGTGCTCCGGATCAGCCCGTAGTTCGGCGAATCCAGATCCAGCGTCGGATCCCCGAAATTCGCATGGTTGAAAAGGTTGAACGCCTCGGTCCGGAATTGCAGCGCATAACGCTCGGTCACCTTGAAGTCCTTGAACAGGGAGAAATCGAGGTTCCATTGCCCCGGACCACGGAACATCCCGCGTCCCGAGTTGCCGAACGTACCCGCTGGCGCGCGGGTGAACGCGGCCGGATTGATGTAGAAGTCGAGGTTCTGCTTCGTCGATCTGCCATTCGCGTCCGAGTTGCGGAGCGGAACCCCCGCGTTCACGTTCGCGAACAAGTTCGTAGCCGTTGTCGAAATCGTGGATCCACCGATGCCTCGCCCGCTGTCCCGATTGGTCACCGTCAGCGGAGTCCCCGACTGAGCCACCAGGAATCCGTTAATCGACCAGCCGTTGAGGAGCATCTTCCCAGCCGCGTTCTGGAAGTGGTTCGGCAAGTCGTGGTTGAACACGAAGCTCAGCCGCTGCGGCCGGTCGAACGTCGCCGGTCCCCTGGCGCGCGACCAGTCATTCCACGGCGCTGGCCACAAGGCGGTGAAGAACCGGGAGCCTTCATTGCCGTTCCCGATCGTCTTGGAGATTGTGTAGGCGAGCTGGAAGTTGGTCTTGTTGACCCGCTTCTTCAGCGTCGCCTGGAACGAGTGGTAATTGGAATCCCCGTTCTGCGCGGTCACCAGCAAGTCGCCGAATCCCAAGTATTGACGCTGCAGCCGGACTCCGGATGCCAGCGGAGCGCCTCCTACCGGAACGAGCGGATTGAAGTTCCGCTGCGCCATCAGGTGCGTACCCTTCGTGCCCACGTACGCCGTTTCGATCAGCGTGTTGCCCGGCAGTTCCCGTTGGATCGAGAAGTTGTACTGCCATGCGTTGTCGGTTTTCACCTGCCGCTCTGTCCCGCGGACTGACCGCTCTTCGGTAACGCTCACCGGGAACGGCACCAAACCCGGCTTGTGTCCCGGATTCAGGTACGTCCAGTTGTCGGCAACGTTGGGCGTGCACAAGACCGCCCTTGAGCAAATTCCGGTGACCTCGGTGTAGGTCGGCGGATTCTGGAACGCCTGTTGCGCGATCTGCCCGGTGCGCAGGTCGAAGTACAGACCGGCTCCGCTGCGGACCACCCACTTGTCTCCCAGACGCCAGGCGATTCCCAGCCGCGGCATGAAGTTGTTAAAGTCGCCGTTCAGCGTATTGTTCGGAACGCCGTCAATCCCACCCTGGACGAGCCCCGTGCTCGCCATCGTGCCGTCAATCCCGCGGTAGCGGTCAGGCCAGAAGTTGAGCATGTTCAGGTTGTAGGCCGCGGCCTGGAAATCGGCCTCGTAGCGGACGCCCCAAGTCACCGTGACGTCCTTGTTCAACTTCCAGTCGTCATTGATGAAGAAGCTGTGCAAGTGGCTCCGCAGCTTCAACTGGCCGCCAAGCTCGACAACATCCGCCGCGCCAAACGTCTTGGTGAACGGCAGCGTCAGCAGGAAGTCCGCGTACTCGTCGCCCCGGGCTCCGCCCTGGCCGGTCCCGATGTTCTGGAACTGCCAGCGCCCCCGGCTCTGCAGGTTGTTTTGAGGATTCAGCAGCGCCGCTTGCGTCTCGCCGCCGAACCGGAAGTTATGCTTCGACTTGGTCCAGGTGAACGTCGCCCCGCCCGTGTACCGGTCAATGTAGTCGGACCAGTGCTGGTCGTTGCCGAAGTTGATGTAGTTGGCGATCTCGATCCGCGGCATGCCCGAAGCCGTGCTCGCATTCGTCACGCCCTGGATCGGATTCAGTCCAAGGCTCGCGGGATCGGTGCGGTTTTCGCCAAACGTGAACTGATCCGTGTAGTCACCGCTGAACCGGGTCTCCATGATCAGGGAGGGCGAAAACATGTGCGTGTGCGCGATACCCCAGGTGTGCTTCTGGCGATTGGCGAAATTCCCGAAGCCCGGCAGCCCCTTTCCGAACGGCGCAAGATCCTTCTGGAAGCTCTCAAACCACCGGCCGTTGAGGGTGTCGCGGTCGCTGAACCGGTGGTCAATCCGGACCGTGTACTGATTCAAGTCGGTCGGCTCACTCTGGAAAGCCTCGAAATTGCTCGCCGAGCCATCGGACAAATTCGGCTGCGGGAAGAACGTCTCGGAGATCCGCCTCGAAGTCGCGTTGATCCGCGACGCCGGGATCGTGTTATTCGGGAACAGGGCGCCGGCCTGTGGATCGAAAAGAGGCACCGGGAACACGCCGGTCCGCTGCGCGGCGGTTGGCGTCCGGACGCGAAGGCGCGCTCCGCCTCCGTTGCCATTGCGCTGGCGCGAGCTCTCCCACCCGCCGAAGAAGAACGTGCGGTCCTTGAGGATCCGCCCGCCCACGTTTGCGCCGAACTGATTCTGCTTGTTCGGCCGGCGCACCGGGAAAAAGAACGGCCTAGCGTTCATGTGCGTGTTGCGCAGGAACTCGTATGCCGACCCATGCAACTCGTTCGTCCCGCTCCGCGTCGTCACGTTGATCACCGATCCCGAATTGCGGCCGAACTCGGCGCTGTACAGGCTGGTGAGCACCTTGAACTCACTGAGGAACTCGATGCTCGGAGTGCCGTCTCCGTCCGGCGCGTTGTTCAGTTGGTTGGTCGTTGGCACGCCGTCGACCAACAGGTTGTTGCTGCCGCGCCGCGCCCCGTTCACGCTCACGCTGTCGCTTCCGGTTCCGCGATTGTCGGCGTTCATGATCGCGCCCACGACGCCGGCTGACGTTCCCAGAATCTGCGTGAAGTTTCGGGTCGCCAGCGGAATCGAGGTGATCGTCCGGCCTTCAACCACGTGGCCGATCGTCGCCTGTTCGCCCTGCAGCAGCGGAGCGGCGGCGGTCACCGACACGGTCTCGCTCACCGCGCCGACCGTGAGTTGAACATCCAGCCTCAGCCGCTCTGACGTGCTCACGCGGATGTCATCGATCACGGATCGCTGAAATCCATTCTTCGATACGCTCATCCGGTAGCGCCCTGCGCGCAGCAGGGGCAAAAGAAAGTCGCCCGCTTCGTTTGATGTCGCGCGAAACTCGGCCGCGGTATCGAGATTCGCCGCGACCACGCTCGCCTCGGGCACCACGGCTCCCGTGTTGTCGGTCACGGTTCCGGTGATTGACCCAGTGATTTCCTGTCCCATGGCCATCCCGGCCAAAAACAGAATTGAGAAGATACTCCAACCCAAATTTCGAGACATGGGTCTATTCTGCCGCCCCCAGCGGGCGGTGTCAAGCGGGGCGGATCGAGGCTCGCGCCTATCCGCGCGGAACCGCGATCATGTCCAACGTCACCGTCCGCCCCGCCTGCCCAACCCTACTGACCGGAGCCTTCGACGCCGCCGGCGGCCGTTTCGGGTCATAATACGACGGCCGGATCTCGTTCAACTGCTTGCTCACCGTGTCGTTGGCAACGTAGTAGGTGGCTTTGGCCATGTGCAGCAAATCGGAGTTCGTCTCCTCGAGCACCCTCTTCAACTCCGCGAATATCCCGTGGATCTCCGCCGCGCCGTCCGTCCCCGCGCCGTACAACCCGGAGATGTAGATCGTCGCCGGATGCGCCACCCGCGCAATGCGGCTGAAAACCGGCGACGCCGTCTCCCCCGCCGGCGTCAGGTACTCGATCGGAACTTGCGCGGTTGACGCCTCCGCGATCAATTCGATCTCGATCTTGCCCCTTGAGGTCCACTCCACGAACACCTGTGGCGGCGCGTTTTTCCCAAAGTAGCCGGCAATGATCGCGCGAACCTCATCGGCCGACTGAATCGGGTCAAGGAACGATTTCACCTGCACCACGTGGTTCCAGCTCAACCCTTGGTGCTTCAGTGCGTTGTGGAGCTTTTCCATCGTCGCCCGCGTCGCATCCGGAATCGAGCCGTTGGCCGACTGTCCCGAAACGTAGGTCCGTCCTCCCGGCGCGAGCACGCTGACGTCAGTGGTCCGCATCGCGCCTTTCGTCGAGACGCCGATGGCATCCACGCCCACCACGTATCCGGCACGGGGGAGCGTCCCGGTGACCAGACTCACCGCTGGGGGCAGGTGGCGGCTGCCCAGCCGGATGTCCTTCGCCACGTCATCGGAGGCCAACGCGAAGTTCAGCTTCACGGCCCGCTCGAGTGACGATCCGCCGGCCTTGAGCGCCCGGTTCACGTCGTTGAGCGCATCCTTGACGCTTCCCGCGAAAAACTGCGCCGTGTGCGCCAGCGGGACCGATTCCACCACCACCGCTTGCGAGCTGCCCGGCACCGGACCCCGGCCCACCGGTCTTGGCAGTGGCGCGGCCAGCGCGCGGACAGCCGCCGCGCCAGCGATCCACGCCCGCCGCGTGATCACGGCTTCACCGCCACGATCGACACTTCCTCGAGTTTCGGGAACTGTCCGTTGGCGTTCTTTTTCTTGTCTTCCGGAGCAAGCGGCGGAAGCGGCGCAACTGTGGTCCGCGTCGGGTACGAAGCCGCCGGGAAGTACTTGCCGTACACGCCGTTCATCCGGCCGAACTCATCCAGATTGTCGACATAAACATTGCTCGCCACCACGCGCGAGAAATCGATCCCGGTTTCTTCCAGCCCGTCGAGCAGATTCCGCATCGTCTGCCGGACCTGATCCTCGACCGTATCGGCATAGATCCCTCCATTCGCCCCCGGAATGAAGCCCGACTTGGCCGAGCAATAGAACACCTCCGCGGCCCACACACACGGGCTCGCCGTTGCGCTCGGCGGCATGTTCTTCGGCCGCACGGCCTTGCGGTCGGACAGGTTCCGCACCGCCACCCCGGTGAACTCGATCCCGGCTTCGTGCGGCAGGAACGCCACCTGGATGGTCGCGCGCGCCGGCGTGTTTCCGAACTGGAAGTGCTTGGCATAGACTTCGTCGAGGACGCGCCGGGGAATCGCCGCCGTGTGGTACGGATTGACGAACGCAACATGCTCGAAACCCAGTCCGGCCGCGTTGAGCACAGCCTTCATCCGGTCCAGCGCAAGCTGGACTTGCGCCGCCGGAGTGTCCGGAATCTTTCCGGTTACCGGATCCCGCCCGAGGAAACCGGAAATGTACAGCCTCTCCGGTGTCAGGATTCCGGGCGCGAGGTTCATCTTGGGCCAGCCCGCCGGGGTTACGGCGCGCTTCATGGACAGATCCCTCACCGCCACCGCGCTCACCTCCACCGTAGTCTCGGTCGGCATGCGGTGGACTCCCAGCGTCGCCCGCGCCGGTGGATTCTTCGGGAACACCTCCGCCCACACCTTGTTCATCACTTCATAGCTGATGTCCCTGTGCAGGTAGACCTGCGTGTAGACGATGTGCTCCATCGTCAGTCCCGCGGCTTCGACAATGTACTGGACATTCTTGAGACACTGCCGCACCCGGTCTTCCGCCGAGTCCGCGAACTTGCCCTCCGGGCTCCGCGCCCCCTGCCCGGAAACGTACAGGTACTTTCCCGTGTCCAGGCCAGGGCTGTACGGTCCCACGGGCTTGGGGCCGATAGCCGGCACCACCACCTTGATCTGCGCTGCCAGGGCGCAGCAGGCCAACATCGTCATAACAATCAGCTTCATGATTTTTCCTTCTTGATCGGGTGGGTCTCCACCGCGTTCTTCACCGCGGGGACAGTCTTCAAAAACGCGAAGATCGCCTTCAGGTCGGCAGGCTCGGCCGCGCTCAGTCCGAGCCATGGCATCACCGTGAAACTCTCGGGCTTCAACTGAGGCGGGCCGTTCGCGGCGTAATCCTTGTAGTCGTAGAACTTCTTGAGAAACTCTTCTTCACTCCAGCGTCCAATGCCAGTCTCGGGATCCGGCGTCAGGTTCGCCGACACGGCCTTGTACTCGCCGCTCGCGAACTCGTGCCCGCCGCCGAACAGCCTGGCCGTGTCGAGTTCGTTGCCCGATGTGGGCGTGTGGCAGAACTTGCAGCCCGCGATCGCCGCCAGGTACCGGCCATACTCGACGGGATTGTTGCGGTCCGGCTCAGCCACTTTGCCCGCCGGCTGTGGAACCCATTTGATGAACAGGTTCACCGGGAACATGATCTTCGACGGTGGGAGCGGGTTCGAGACCGCGCGCAGCGTCCGCAGGTACGCCACGATCGCCTGGACATCGCCGTCACTCATCGACTTGTATTCCGGATACGGCATGATCGGAAACAGCACCCGCCCGTCGTGGCCGATGCCCTCGCGGATCGCCCGGATCAGTGCGCCATCGCTGATTCTGCCGATGCCGGTCTCCGCGTCGCTGGTCAGGTTGGGCGCGGAGAACTCACCGGGCAGTCCTGCCTCTTTCGGAAACTTCTTGCCTTTGAAATGACCGCCGGGCTTGATGGGAGAAGCGAACCGGGTGCCGTCGGTGTCGGAGTGGCAGTCGGCGCATCCCGAGATGGCCTCGGCGAGGTACTTCCCACGCGCTACTTGTTCGGGCGTTCCGGCCACCTTGATATCGGACGGACGGGCCATGTTCGGCGCCTTCACTGACAGGTAGGCGACCTCCGCGCATCCGATGCCGAGGAGAGCGACCGGGATCCACAACAGCTTCTTCCCCATAGCGGAGAGGATACTACACGCGCCTGCCAGCGGCGTATAGTGCGGCTAGCGCGGCCAGGCCTCCGATTGAAATCCACAGTCCCACACGGAAGGTCCAGGGATCATAGTACAGCAGAACCTCCGACCGGCCGGCTCCCACGCGGACCGCCGTGAACGCGGTGTTGGCCCGCATCACTTCCGCCCCGGCGCCGTTCACCACGGCCCTCCAGCCCGGATACCAGGTGTGGGTGGCCATCAGCCATCCGGGACTCTTGCGGTCCATCTGAAGCCGGATGCGCACGGGAGTCTCCTCGGCCACCGTCACCGTTCCGGTCTCACCGTTCCCCTCGGCAACCCCCGAGGCAAGCACGATTTTCGACAGCGGATCAAAGTCCGGGCGCAGCATCCGGTCCTGCGCCGCGATGTCGTCGCCGATCACTTCCGCCTGGCCCACGGTCGAGAAGCGGGGCATTGCGGAGTCCAGTTGCAACAGGTGAACGCTGTTGCCGCGCCAGACAGGCCGCAGCCAGCCTGAGACTCCCGCCGACGTGCTGGCGATCATCCCCGGAGGGTTCCGTACGGCCGCGTTGCCTTCCACCGAAACCCGATAGGCTTTTCCCCGCGAATCCGGCTGGACAGCGAACCGCAGCCACGGATCCCGGCAGTCGAGCGCCTGCGACGCCACCAGACGGCTGCCCTCATGCAGTTCGGCCCGCGCCTGGCACTCGCCCCCCGCCGCTGCGATCCGGATCGCATTCAGACCGGGCTGCGACGCGGTGAACGTCTCCTCGATCCTCCGCCCGCCCAACGGCACGAATTCGCCGTTGGAGACGGGCAGGCTGTCCGCGCGCACCATGCCTGCTTGCGCGTCGGTGCTCGCCAAGTACCGGACTCCGAGCAATTGGAGCGCACGGACATGCGGCAGGCCTCCCATCTTTTCCCTGAGCGCCGTGTGCCAACGGACCTCCATCACGTCGTAGTTCCCCGGGATTCGAATCCGGTAGGTTGTGCTCACGTTCGGCGGGAGCCAGGCGCTATCTTGTGTGGCCAGCAGGTCCATGCCGGTCCGTTGGGCAATCTCCGTTGCCGGAACTTGGTGCGGATAGAAGATCTCGGCGGGCACGGAGGCGTAATTTCCGCGGAACAGCAGCCCGCTCTGGACGAACAGAATCACCGGGAGCCCGGCTCCGAGGATACGGGCGTTTTGCAGCAAAGTTCCCGCAACCACCGCGAGCAGCGCCGTCAGGACAGCCGCCATGCGCCAGGGGATCGTGGCCCCGGCCTCCGGTGAACCGAGAGGAACCAAGTGAAGGATCGACAGCAGCGCGGGGACTGGGAGCAAGAGAAACGCAGCGGCCCATACCGGAAGGATCCGCGCCGCTTTTGCGGCTCCTCCCTGGAGCAGCCACTGCGCGGTTAGGGCAACCACGGCGGATCCGGCGAAGGTTCCCACCATGCAGCTCCGGCGCGGAATCCCTAATCCGATCAGCGGAAGATGGCGGATCACCGTGGACTGGATGCCCAGCGGATCGTAGGCGTAGACGGCCCAAGCGGCGAGCAGACCGAGGAAGAACGAGAGCTGGCGCTGCCGGTTCCAATACCATCCCAGCACGCCGACCGAGATCAGGTAGCAGGCGGCCGCGCCCAGATAGGCTCCGTTCTGTTCGCAAAAGTTGAACACCGGGCTGTGCTTGAACGCGGTGGCCGGATTGCCCAGCAGATCCGGACACAACTGGAGAACCAGCGTGGTCCAATGCAGGTTTGGATAACTGCGGCGGGCCTCGCGTCCGATCTCGGCCGAGTGCGACAGGTATTCGAAGAACGGCAGCAACTGAACGGCGCACACCGCCGCCGCAACCGCGCCCGCTCCCGCGAACATGAGCCCCAGGCGGATCCAGGCGGTCCGCGCCTCGGGATAGGCGAAGACGCGGAAGGTCCAGTAGGCGCACAAGGCGAGTACCGCGAAGAAGAGTGTCTCGGGATGGCCGCATAGCAGACCCAGCGCGAGCACCGCGGCGAGCCAGGCGCAGTCGGTTGAGCGTCCACCTTGTGCGATCAGCCGTTCCGTGAAATACGCTCCGGCGGGCAATACTGCTGATGCGCCCGAATTGTGCCACGGCAGCCACACCATGATGTAGCCGCTGAACATGTAGAGGACGCCGCCCGACATTGCGGGCCAGAAGTCCAGCCCGATGCGCCGCAGGAACAGGTAGGTCAAGAACCCGCATGCGAACAGCTTGAGAAAGGCTGCCAGCAGGAGTCCCACGCCCGGACCCAGCACGTACGGCGGCACGCTGAATGGCGAGAACACCGCTGACTGGAAATTGGCCAGGTGCGGCGCACCTGCGCCTGAATACGGATTCCACAGCGGGATCCGGCCTTGGCGGAGCTCGGAGAGATTCCATTCGGCGAACGGCACCATCTGGAACACGACGTCCGATGCGAGCGCATTGTGCGGCTGCAATGGCGCGGCGGAGTGGCGCAGAACCGGAAATTGCCCCAGGATGTCAGCGGGAGCGTATACGCCGCCTGAGGTCAGTGGTTGCCAAAAGAAGACGGCGAGAAAACCAACCAGGATCGCCGCAGCGTGGCGATGCGAAAGCAACGCACTAGTCTACCGCGACAACCGGCGCGTTTGTCGACGGACTGCTCACGCCTCCGATCCGTAATGTGACCGGCAACGCGTCACCCCGTCCATGGACCCCCGGGACCCGCAGATTCAGCCGGTACAGACCGATGAATCCGGGCTCCAGCCCGCTCCAGTCCACAATGACGGGACTGTAAGACAGGCGTGCGTCGCCGAAGAAGACGTCGACGTCGTCGGTCACCGCGAGCGGCTCGGCCGGAGCCGGCTGGCCTGCAACGACGCGGCCTCCTTTGGTTGGCCCAAGTCCTACGGCGAACATGTACAGGGGACGGTCCCGTTTGGCGGGGTTGGCCTTCGTGACCGGCTTGCCGTCTGACCCATGGAAAACTTGGGCGCGGTTGGACTCGGCGTCAAACATTACGGCCGGCGCGTACTTGGAAACGGTCAATGGCGCCGGATTCGAGGCTGCCTTACCATCGAGCGAACGGACAGTGAGAGTGTAGCGGCCGGCCGCGAGCTCCGGCGGAATCTGTGCGCTGATCCGGCCGTTTGACGAGGCCAGAAGGGGCAGCGGCACGTTGTTGATGGTCACACAGGATCCACCCAGCACAGTCGCCGCGGGACCGGTCCGTGGAGCTTCGGCCGTAGCAGCCAGAGCCCGCCCGTTAATGTGGATCAGGCCGCCCTGGGCGATCGCCGCGGTTCCGGTGCCGCTGTTGGTGACGCCTCCCTGAGGATTCACAAGCGGCCTGTTCTGCGGCGGCACCTGGTCGAGTGGCACCAGGCTCAGGCCGCTGGTGGTGAGTACATAACCCGTGTTGTTCGCCATATCCGCCACGAGTGTGCGGCCAGCTACGTTCGCC
>VFZX01000061.1 GCA_016871015.1 Acidobacteriota bacterium
GTAGGTCTACACTACATCGTGTTCTCCGGACACGCGTACTGAAAACACGGCGCTTGTCTTGACTGAAACCTCGAAAATCGCTGAAATCGATGGTCCAGTGACGAACTTGGGCTAGACCGGCGTAGCTCCGGGCGAGTCCGTTGTCCAACTGCTGGAAGGATTCGAAGATCACGCGCAGCTTGCCCTGGGGGATGCCGATTCCCGTATCACTAACGTCAACTCTCAGGAACGGACGCGGCGAATTCGTCCAATCGAGGCGGGCTGTCAGACGCACCTCGCCAGAACTCGTGAACTTGACGGCATTGCGGAGCAGATGCTCGATGGCCTTTCGGATCAGCCGGTCGTCGGCCTCGATAAGTTCCGGCAATTTGTCCGCGAACTGGCACGTCGTCTTCAGACCCTTTGCCATCGCCCGCGGCCGGAACTCGTCCATCAACGCCTGAAGCATTACCGCAACCGGGAACTCATTCTCGCTTACCTTCGATGTGCCTGCGGTCAATGAGGAATATTCGAGCACGCAGTTGAGTGTCTCAAACAGTTGCGCGGCACACTCCCGAACCGTACCTACGTACTCTCGTTGCTCCTCGTCGAGCTGCGTTTCAAGGAGGAGGTCCGTCATGCCGATGACGCCACTCAGAGGGGTTCGCAGTTCGTGGTTCAAACTCGCAAGGAAATGGCCCTTGAGCTTCTCCATCTCCTCTGGCGATGGCGGCTGCGGATGTACCGGCTCTGGAGGCGGCTGGTGCGATCCCAGCAGGGTCGCGGCGAGGTTGATCTCAGTAGCCATCTGTCCCTGGCTACTGATCGGCAAAACACCTGAGCGAGTTTAGGAGAATTTCACCCTATCGTTCCCGCGGCCAGCCTGTTCAAGTACACTGATAGGCCATGCTCGACACCGCCATCCTGATCCTGTACTTCGCGGCTACTCTGGCCGTAGGCTTCTACTTCTCCAGGCGGGAGCGGACATCAAGGGACTACTTCCTTGCCGGACAGCACGTAGGATGGTTCGCGATCGGAGCCTCGATGTTTTCCGCCAACATCGGCAGCGAGCACTTCATTGGACTGGCCGGATCCGGGGCCGCGACCGGACTCGCAGTGGGATGCTATGAGTGGTCCGCCAGCATCTGCATCTTCATTCTCGGGTGGCTCTTCGTGCCCTACTACCTGCGGACCGGCGTGTTCACGATGCCCGAATTCCTCGAGAAGCGCTTCAGCCCGGCCTGCCGCTCCTACCTCACCTGGGTGTCGCTGCTTGCCTACATCTTCACCAAGATCTCGGTTGCACTGTTCGCGGGCGGAATCCTCATCCGCGAGATTTTCGGATGGGACTACTACACCACCGCGATCCTGCTCGTGCTGGCCACAGGCGTGTACACGGTTTCCGGTGGGCTTGCCGCCGTAATCTACACCGACCTGATCCAGGCGTTCATCCTGATCGGCGGAGCCACCGTTCTCACTTGGATCGGACTTGGGGAAGCAGGCGGTTTCGATGGCTTGCGGCGGGCGCTTCCGGCCGACTTCTTTCAGATGGTCAAGCCCGCCTCCGACGCTTCGTATCCATGGCCGGGCACGATTTTCGGGACGATCGTCCTCGGAATCTGGTACTGGTGCACGGATCAAGTAATCGTCCAGCGCACGCTGAGCGCGCCCAACGCCCAGGAGGCGCGCAAAGGAGCCTTTTTCTGCGCGGCCTTGAAGATCCTGCCCGTGTTCATCCTCGTGTTGCCTGGACTGATCGCCAAGGCGCTGTGGCCCTCCGAAGTTACCGGCGACAATGCGTATCCGTTGATGGTTGCCAAGCTCATGCCGCCGGGCCTCAAGGGTCTCATGATCGCGGCGCTGCTCGCGGCACTGATGTCTTCGTTGAGCGCGGTGTTCAACTCCTGCTCAACGTTGATCACCATGGACATCTACAAGAAGTGGCGGCCGCAGGCCTCGGAGTCCATGCTGGTCCACGTGGGCCGGGTGAGCACGGCGGGGGTCGTGGTGCTGAGCATTCTGTGGATCCCGTTTATCAGCCACCTGAACAACCAGGTCTACCAATATCTGCAGAGTGTGCAGGCCTACGTAGGAGCACCAATCACCGCGACGTTCCTGATGGGAGTCCTGTGGAAGGGGGCCACAGCGCGGGCGGCGGTCACTACCTTGGCAGCCGGCGGGCTGTTGGGAGCAGTCCGGTTTGGCCTGGACATCCTGCACAACGGGTTCAAAGTGGACCTGGGCCTCCTGAACGCAGTAGTCGAGTTCAGCTTCCTGAACTACAGCCTGATTGTGTTCGCCCTCTGCCTGGGCCTGATGGCCGTGCTGAGCAAGGCCGGCGCGGCCGGAGAGCCTGCCATGGTGGTAGACTGGCGGCAATCGGTCCGTGGCCGGAGGTCCGAGTGGCTCTATACGGGCGCGGTCTTGGCGGTCATCGTTTCGCTTTGGGTCCACTTCGCCTGACACATGCATCGACTCATTCTTCATAACGGCGTGATCCAGCCGTCGAGCGGCCGGACGTTGAGCCCTGGACAAACGGGCGTGATGAACGGCTGGGGAGTGTTCAGCACCCTGCGCGTCACGCACGGCGTATTGTTCGCATTCGAGCGCCACTGGGCGCGGATGGTCCGGGATGCGGCGGCGCTCCGTGTTCCAATGCCGCCGGATCCTGAGGCCTACCGCAAGGACCTGCTCCGGCTGGTGGAGGCCAATCACGCGCAGAACTCGACGCTGCGTACCGCGGTGATCCGCAACCGGGGCGGGATGTTCGAAGGCGAAGGAATCGAGCGCGACTATGATGTCGTTGCCTTCACCGCCGAGCCACAGCAGTGGGGCGATGGTGTCAACCTGACGGTCGAGCCCAACGCACGCCACGCCGCGTGCCGGTTTGCAGGGACCAAGATGCTCTCGTGGTCGTTCAACCTGACGTGGCTTGAAACGGCCAAGGCTAATGGATTCGACGAGGTGATCCTGCTGAATGAACACGGCAATGTGAGCGAGTGCACATCAGCCAACCTTTTCGCCGAATTCGATGAGGAGGTTGTGACGCCGCCCTTGTCCTCGGGCTGCCTTCCGGGTGTGACCCGCGAGATCATGATGTCGGATCTGGATACCGGGGGGATCAGGGTTGTTGAGCGCGACTTGACCGTGGACGATCTGTTCTCGGCGCGGGCCGTTTGCATCACGTCCACCACCCGCGACTTGCTTCCGGTTCTCACGATCTGCGGCCGTGGCACGCGGAACCAGGAAGTGAAATTTGTTGCACTTCGCAACGCTTTTCGGCGCTACGTGGCCGCATACATAGCAGGTTAGATAGTACCGGTACTCGCTTCACGGGCCTGTTTCGCGTATACTACGAATCGAAGAGTGATCGCCAACTGTCCCAATTGCGGTTCCGCCAACGTCCGGACATCAAGGTCCCGGAGTCCGTGGGAGGATTTCAAGGCGCTGTTGGGAGTCTTCCCGATCCGCTGCCGCGATTGCGGACACAGGTACGTGAGGGCGCTTCTGTGGATGGATTCCTGGAGCCACGCGCGGTGTCCGAAGTGTTTCCGGTCGGAGCTGACCGATTGGGAAGAGCCCTACTACTACCCTCCGAGACGCGTGCGAATGCTGCTTCATTTCGGCGGTAAGGCCCATCGTTGCCGTGTTTGCAGGTACAACTTCGTCAGCTTCATGAACCGCAAGGAACCCAAACCGGCGGCGGATACCAAGGGCAGTGCCGCCGCTTGACTCCCAGGCGATTTCGGCTGTCCTGATCCACGCCACCAATTGGGTTGGCGACGCTGTGATGTCGCTCCCCGCGATCCGCCAGGTGCGCCGCAGTTTCCCCGAGGCACGGATCACGGTGCTCGCGCGTCCGTGGGTGGCTGACCTGTACGCCCGGGAATCGTTCGCGGATGAAGTGGTGCTTTACGATTGCCGTCGAGGCTTTCGAGATTTCGCGTGTAAAAAGAAGATCGTAAGCGGCTTGCGGGCGAAGCACTACGATCTGTCGATCCTGTTTCCGAACTCGCTCGAGTCGGCTGTGATCGCCTACAGCGCCGGGTCGAGGCTGCGCGCTGGGTACAAGCGGGACGGACGCGGCGGGCTGCTCACCCATCCAGTACCGGTGCCGCGCCGGGGCTCGATCCCGCGGCACGAGAGCTACTACTATCTCGAAATGCTCCGGCGGCTGGACCTTCTGGACGGTTTGCCGGAGCAGTCCCTGATCCGGCTCGAGGGCGCGGCAGCGGCGGCCAAAGAGGGACGAAACCATCTCGGCGAGGGGGGCTTGGCGATACCCGCGGTCGGCGTGAGTCCGGGCGCGGCATTCGGAGGGGCCAAGCGGTGGCTGCCCGAGCGCTTCGCCGAAGCCGCGGTCCTGGTGGCGCGGCAGAAGGTGGCGAGCGTTGCGATCTTCGGGACAGCGGAGGAGAAACCGGTCTGCGAAGCCGTCCATGGATTGGTCAGCTCCCAAGGAATTCGCGCCGCGAACTTCGCCGGCCGGACCCCCCTCAAGCGTTACATCGAAATGGCGGCCGCTTGCATTCTGATGCTGACCAACGACTCCGGCTCGATGCACATCGCCTCCGCTCTCGGGGTTCCAACGGTGGCTGTCTTCGGCGCTACCGACCATGTGGCTACCGGTCCGACCGGCGATTCGGCAAGGGTCGTCCGGGAACCGGTCGAGTGCTCACCCTGCCTGCTGCGCGAGTGTCCGATCGACCACCGTTGCATGAAAGGTGTTTCAGCCGGACGGGTGGCGGACGTGGCGCTCGAACTGCTCAAATAGTAGATTGGACACCCGCAGCAAGATCCTCACAGCAGAGGAGGCACTTCGAAAGTTTCCCGGTGCCGTGTATGCCACGGCGTACTTTGATCCAATGCTCGCCGGGAACGCGCAGCGGATTGCGGAGTTGGTGGACGGTGGACGGACGGTGGTGGTGGTGATCACCGACCCTCCGGAACCGATCCTGCCAGCACGGTCGCGAGCGGAACTGGCGGCCAGCCTGCGGAACACAGCGGCGGTCGTGATTGGGACCAGCGGGCTGGATCCCGCAAAGCTGGTGAGCCTGGAGGCGCAGGATGTCGAGTCACGCGATGGCCTCACGGCCCATGTCCACCGGCGTCACGGCGCGTGAGATGCCCAGGATTCTCGTTGTGCGGCTGGGCGCGATGGGAGACATCATCCACACCCTTCCGGCGGTGGCAGCGATGAGGATCACGTGGCCGGACGCCGAAATCGCCTGGCTGGTGGAGCCGAGATGGAGGGTGCTGCTGGGCGGCGTGCCGGGCCTCGACAAAATCGAGATGGACCGCCGCGCTACCGGCAGCGTTTGGCGGGCCTTGCGCGAGATCCGCGGGCGGCGGTTCGACTGGGCTGTGGATTTCCAGGGCCTGTTGAAGTCGGCAATCCCGGCCTGGATTGGCGTACGGCGCGTTCTTGGTTTTCACTCCAGTCTGTTGCGTGAGAAGGTGGCGGCGGTGTTCTATGCGGAACGCGTACGGTCCTCCAGCCGCCATGTGGTCGATATGAATCTCGATCTGGCACGGGCGGCGGGAGCGCGCGCGGCAGAGGCGGCATTTCCGCTGCCGCCGGGAAGGCCTGAGGGGGCATTGCCTGACGGGCCGTTTGTCCTTGCAAGTCCGTTTGCTGGGTGGGGGTCGAAGCAGTGGCCGTTGGAGCGGTACTCCGAACTGGCGGCGATGCTGCGGGCCTCGGGCCGCACACTGGTGGTGAACGGGGCTCCGGCGGCCGAGCCGGTGTTGCGAGGGATCCGGGGGGCCTGGGTGCACGTGTCGGGGATCGAGGGGCTGATCGATGCGACACGCCGGGCTGAGGCGGTGGCCGGCGTGGACAGCGGTCCGATGCATTTGGCCGCAGCGCTCAGTGTTCGCGGGGTGGCCATCTTCGGGCCCACCGATCCATCGCGTAATGGTCCGTACGGAAAATCATTCCGGGTGCTGCGAAGTGTGAAAGCTTCGACGAGTTACAAGCGTCAGAGTAGTGTGGACGCGAGCATGCTTGAAATTGACGCGGCAGCGGTGTTCGAGGCATTGAACGAGCGATGAGCGGGCGGTATTGGTTTCCGAAGCATTATTCCGACGTCGTCCAGCGTCTGCGGGTGCCACTGGGATTCGTCATGCTGGTGGCGTTTCTCTGGTTCGCGGCGCCGGACCGTTGGTCGCTGCTGGCCGGGCTTCCGTTGGCCGCGGCGGGTGTGGCGGTCCGGGCGTGGGCAGCGGGACACTTGGCCAAGAATGAGACTCTAGCCATCAGTGGTCCGTACCGGTGGATCCGGAATCCGCTGTATCTGGGAACGCTTTCTGCAGCGGCCGGGTTCGCGATTGCCGCCCGAAGACCCGGGCTGGTGGTGCTTTTCATCGCGGTGTTCGTGCTGGTCTACCTGCCGGCGATTGAGCTGGAGGAGCAGAAGTTGCGTGCGCTGTTCCCGGATTATGCCACCTATGCTTCGTACGTGCCGATGATTGTCCCCAGGGGGCCGAAGATAAACGCCGACGGCAGTTTCCGTTGGCAGTTGTACCGGAAGAACGAGGAGTACAACGCGCTTGCCGGATTCGCCGCTGGAGTGCTCTATCTGCTGTGGCGAGCTGGCATACTGGGCCTATGACCTGGACGATCCGCCCTGGGCGGCCGGATGACACCGAAGTGATCGCCCGCTACAACGCGGCGATGGCCCTTGAGACCGAGAGCCTGGAACTGGATTTACCTCGTCTGGAGGCTGGGGTTCGGGCGATTCTCGAAGACGCGGGGAAAGGATTCTACCTGGTGGCCGAACAGGACGGCGAGGTGATCGGCCAGGTGATGGTGACGTTTGAGTGGAGCGACTGGCGGAACGGGACATTCTGGTGGATCCAAAGTGTCTACGTCGCGCCCGGGCATCGCGGCCAGGGTGTGTTCAAGAGTCTTTACCGGAGGCTCGAAGAGGACGCGGCGCGGGGAGGCGGAGTGTGCGGGCTCCGGTTGTATGTCGAGCAGGAAAACGAGCGCGCTCAGGCGGTGTACGCGCGGCTGGGGATGAGCGCGACCCGGTACCGTCTGCTCGAGGTCGATTCAGTTTTGCGCCGTTCTCACTGAATTCGCTGTATTCTTGAGAAATTCACCAATTTGACTCGGCGATCAAGGACCTATTTTTCTCGCGCATGACGACGCTGGCGGCGCGTGGACATCGTCGCGCGGGTGGAGAACGGGCGGCTGGCTCGCGTGGAGTTGCAGAGCTACAACGATTCGATGATCGTCATCCGGATGCTCGAGCCCGTGCCCCGTTTTTTGCGCGCATTCGGTGTGCGCCCGGACCAGTACGTGATCTACGTCGGCGACCGGCCCTTGAACATGGAGGACGGCTGTTCAGACGGTCATGGGATGACCTACCGGTTCATCCTGATCGACATCCGAAGCCTGATTACGAAGGAGGAGATGCTGAACAGCCCGCTCTACGGGGATTTCCTGCTGGCGATCCTGTGCGTGGGCGGCAACAACCGCGAGACGTTGATGCTGGTGCTCGGACGGATCATGGAACTGCCAGTCGAGCAGCGCAAGGACGCAATCGGTAAACTGATAGTGTTGGCCGGGCTCAGGAAGCTCGACACTGTTTTCTTCGAGGAGATTGAAAAGATGCCTCTATTGATTGATCCGCAGGAGAACGTGATTCTCAAGTCGATTTACGGCCAGGGACTGGAGAAGGGAGCCCTTGAGGGCAAGGCCGCAGGCGATCACAACGCCCGCGTCAGCACGCTTCGCGCGGTGCTCGCCAAGCGGTTCGGCCCGGTGCCCGTCTGGGCCGACCGATGGATGGAGACCGCCAACTCCGGACAGTTGGAAGGGTGGACTACCAAAGCGATCGATGCTCCCACTATCGAGTCCGTGTTCGAGTAACCGTCAAAACAGACTCAACTGCTCACTCCAAGCGTCCGGTCCCGTGGTGCCGAGACCGGTCCCGAGCGAACGCGGTCTTGCGGCGTGCTCACGGAATTTTGACTCGGCGATCATGGAACTGCCAGTCGAGCAGCGCAAGGACGCAACCGGTAGAGTTGATAGTGTTGGCGGGCTCAGGAAGCTGGACACTGTTTTCTCCGAGGAGACTGAAAGATGCCTCTGTTGATTGACCCGCAGGAGAATCTGATTCTCAAGTCGATTTACGGCCAGGGACTGGAGAAGGGAGCCCTTGAGGGACCACCAAAGCGATCGATGCACCCACTCTCGAGTCCGTGTTCGAGTCACCGCAAGAACAGACTCAACGGCTCACCCCAAGCGTCCGGTCCCAGTAGCGTCCCAAGGGAAAGCGGTCTTGCGGCGTTCTCACTGAATTCGCTGTATTCTTGAGAAATGCACCAATTTGACTCGGCGATCAAGGACCTATTTTTCTCGCGCATGACGACGCTGGCGGACCGCGTCGCTGGCGCGCGTCCCACGGAGTGGCTCAACGTGGAAATCCCGCGCGTCAGCGCGCGGCGCGTGGACATCGTCGCGCGGTTGGAGAACGGGCGGCTGGCTCACGTGGAGTTGCAGAGCTACAACGATTCGATGATCGTCATCCGGATGCTCGAGCCCGTGCCCCATTTCTTGCGCGCATTCGGTGTGCGCCCGGACCAGTACGTGATCTACGTCGGCGACCGGCCCATGAACATGGAGGACGGCTATTCAGACGGTCATGGGATGACCTACCGCTTCATCCTGATCGACATCCGGAGCCTGATTACGAAGGAGGAGATGCTGAACAGCCCGCTCTACGGGGATTTCCTGCTGGCCATCCTGTGCGTGGGCGGCAACAACCGCGAGACGTTGATGCTGGTGCTCGGACGGATCATGGAATTGCCAGTCGAGCAGCGCAAGGACGCAATCGGTAAACTGATAGTATTGGCCGGGCTCAGGAAGCTCGACACTGTTTTCTTCGAGGAGATTGAAAAGATGCCTCTATTGATTGATCCGCAGGAGAACGTGATTCTCAAGTCGATTTACGGCCAGGGACTGGAAAAGGGAGCCCTTGAGGGCAAGGCCGCCGGAATCGCGGAAGGCAAGGCAGCGGGAATCGCGGAAGGCAAGGCAGCGGGCGATCACAACGCCCGTGTCAGCACGCTTCGCGCGGTGCTCGCCAAGCGGTTCGGCCCGGTGCCCGTCTGGGCCGACCGGTGGATGGAGACCGCCAACTCCGGACAGTTGGAAGGGTGGACCACCAAAGCGATCGATGCTCCCACTATCGAGTCCGTGTTCGAGTAACCGTCAGAACAGACTCAACTGCTCACCCGGCGGAGTTGCCTCCAGCCGTGCCGCCGTGGATTCACCCCACGCGTCCAGGATCCAGGCCTTGTCACTCTCAGCTTCGACGAAAACGCCCCGGTCGCCCTGCCGCAGAGCCTGCGCGCTCAGCCGTTCCAGCCAAAAGAACGCCTCCGCCAACCGATCCTGATTCTTCAGGAGCAGGAAGCACAGCCGTCCAACTTCAGCAGCCGCCGCCCAGTCTCCAGCGCGGATCGACGAGTCGAAGGCGAGGTTCGCATGGGGCAGGCTCCGCACCGCATGGTCCGGTTGCGACACCCAGCGGCGCATCGTGCGGATTACCGGTCCGGCATCACTTTCGGCACGGCCAGATGGCTCTGAGGTCAGCAACGAGCACCGGTCCCCCAGTAGCGGACGCAGCCAATAGAAATCGTCGATTCCATCCAGTGCGAGCAGCACGCGTGCTGACCGGAGTCCCCGCCGGAGCTGCCGGGCGCATCGCTCCGGACTCCCGCTGGTGCGGAGGCCGGTCCCGATGGACACCTCCGAGATCACATTTTCCGGATAACGCCCCTCACATTCCTCAAGAAAGATGACATGTTCGAAATCGGCGGCGCACGACGTAGCGAATCGGCGGACCACGTTCGATCCCGCCGGCACACGAGCCTGACCCGGCTGATCGGAAATCCGTAACCGCAGTTCCTCGATCTCGCCTGATGTGGCCGGAGAGTTCCCTGCCCCCGGATTCAATACCCAATTCCGCAGCCCCCGGAATCCCTGCCGGACATCCGGCCCTGCGTCGATCCACCGGTGCCGCCGCAGCACTCCCGGAGCAACGCACTGCCGCAGCAGCAACGATGCCACTGGACGCTCGAGGTCCATCTTCTCCCACTGGGGACCGCTGCCCTTGTGTGCCACCGACTCCGGCGACAGAAGCGCCACCACGGCGTCTGCTTGCAGCGCCCGCTCAACCGCGTCGGCAAGCGTCTCACCCTCGGCCATCCGGCCTTCGTCAACCGGCACCCGGACCGGAGCGGTGGTCTCCAGGAAGGCCCCAAGCTGCCGCGCTGTCTCGCAGTCCACCGGATGGTAGACCAGCATCACAATCCGGTCAGTGAGTCCGGTCTGCAAGGCGTCAGGTCAGGCGGCTGGATCCCGTGAGATATTGATCCACTGCACGGGCGGCCTGCCTGCCCTCGGCAATTGCCCACACCACGAGCGACTGCCCGCGCCGGGAATCCCCCGCCGCGAAGACGCCGGAAACGGAACTCATGTAGTCATCATTGCACTGAATGTTGCCGCGGCGGTCCAGGGCGACCCCAAGCTGCTCGACTAGTCCCGCCTGCACCGGACCTGTGAAGCCCATCGCCAGCAGAACCATATCGGCTTCGATCAGCTCATCGCTGCCCGCCACCTTTTCAAACGATGGTGGCGGCCCAACCTTGACCGTCCGCAACCCCTTCACGTTCCCGGCTGCGTCTCCCTCGAACGCCACGGTGTTGATGGCGAACAATCGCTCGCCCCCCTCCTCATGCGAGCTCTCCTCGCGCAGCATATAGGGCCACAGTGGCCATGGAGTCCTGGGCGACCGCTGCTCGGGCGGACGCGGCATGATCTCAAACTGGCGGATCGACGCAGCCTTGTGCCGGTGCGAAGTTCCCAGACAGTCAGCACCGGTGTCACCGCCGCCGATGATGATCACATTTTTGCCAGTGGCGAAGATGTCCTCCGCGGGATCGAGGTTGTCGCCCGCGACCCGCCGGTTCTGTTGCGGCAGGAAGTCCATTGCGAAGTGAATCCCCTTGAGATCCCGGCCCGGGATGTTCAAATCTCTCGGCTGCTCGGCCCCCGTGGTAATCACAATCGCGTCGAACTCGCGCCGGAGCTGCTCGCCTTCAATCGTCACACCGGCATGGACATTGGCCCGGAAAATCACCCCTTCATCGGCCATTTGCCGGACCCGGCGGTCGATATGGTGCTTTTCCATCTTGAAATCCGGAATTCCGTAACGAAGCAGGCCGCCGATCCGGTCTGTCTTCTCGAACAACGTGACCCAATGGCCCGCCCGGTTGAGTTGCTGCGCCGCCGCCATCCCGGCCGGACCGGATCCGATCACGGCCACCTTCTTCCCCGTCCGGACAGCGGGAGGCTCGGGCTTGATCCAGCCTTCGGTCCAGGCGTGGTCGATGATCGAGCGCTCAATCACTTTGATCGTGACCGGAGGCTCATTGATGCCGAGTACACAGGCAGCCTCACAGGGCGCCGGGCAGATCCGCCCGGTGAACTCGGGGAAATTATTGGTCGCGTGCAATTGCCGGATCGCCTCGCGCCAACGGTCGCGGTAAACGAGGTCGTTCCAGTCCGGGATCATATTGTTCAGCGGACATCCGGTGTGGCAGAACGGAACTCCGCAGTCCATGCAGCGGGCGCCCTGGTTGCGTACCAGCTTATTGCTGAATTCCTGGTAGATTTCGTGATAATCGTTCACGCGCTCGCCGACCGGACGCCGCGCCGGTGTCTCCCGCGTGATCTCAAGGAATCCGGTGTCTTTACCCATTCGTTTGCATCAGTCTCCGTGAACCGCCACCGGGCCTACGGACACAGGCCCCGGAACCGGAACCGGCAGGGTCTTTCTTGCCTGCGCCCTGGGAATGCCCAGCACCCGCTTGTATTCGTGCGGGAACACCTTGACGAATTTGGCGAGCATCCGCGTCCAGTTCTCCAGGATCCATTGCGCCCGCGGGCTTCCGGTGTAGCCCATGTGGTTGGTGATCAGGCGTTCCAGCAGCCGGATGTCGGCCTCGTCCATCACTGGCTCAAGGTCCACGCCCGCCTTGTTGCACTGCGTGCGGACGAAGTCTCCAGTTTCGTCGAGCACGTAGGCAATGCCGCCCGACATCCCCGCGCCGAAGTTCCGGCCCGTGGGTCCAAGGATCACCGCCGTGCCCTTGGTCATGTACTCGCAGCCATGGTCGCCGACACTCTCCACCACCGCCGTCGCGCCGGAGTTCCGGACACAGAAACGTTCACCTGCCATGCCATTGAAGTAGGCTTCGCCGCTGGTCGCGCCATAGAGCACGACGTTGCCGACAATGATGTTCTCCTCGGCCACGAAGTTCGACCCCTTGGCCGGATAGACAATGAGCCGCCCGCCGGACAGCCCCTTGCCCGTATAGTCATTGGCATCGCCCTCAAGCTCCAGCGTTACGCCCTTTGAAAGGAACGCACCGAAGCTCTGGCCTGCCGAGCCGCGAAGGTGGATTTTGATCGTGTCGTCCGGCAGCCCGCCCGAACCGTACCGGCGCGCGATCTCGCCGCTCATCAGGGTTCCGACCGTGCGGTGGATATTGCGGATCGGAAGGTCGAACGAGACCGGCGTCCCGTGCTCGATCGCGTCCTTGGCGAGCTCGAGAATCTTGTGGTCAAGCGCCTGTTCGAGGCCATGATCCTGCTTCGTGGTGCAACGCCGGGCCACGCGCCGCGGAACCTGTGGACTGAACAGAATCTGCGAAAAATCCAACCCGCGGGCTTTCCAGTGATCGACGGCGGCCTTCATCTCCAGCCGCTCAGGATGGCCGATCATCTCGTCCATCTTGCGGTAGCCGAGCCGCGCCATGATCTGCCGGAGCTCCCCGGCGATAAAGAAGAAGAAGTTGATGACGCTCTCGGGTGTTCCCTCGAACTTCGCCCGCAACCGTGGATCCTGCGTCGCGATGCCCACCGGACACGTGTTCAGGTGGCACTTCCGCATCATGATGCAGCCCATGGTGATCAGAGGCACCGTCGAGAATCCGAACTCCTCAGCGCCGAGCAGCGCGGCGATTGCCACGTCGCGGCCCGTGCACAGCTTGCCGTCCGTCTGGACGATGATGCGGCTGCGGAGGTCGTTCATCACCAGGACCTGCTGCGTCTCGGCCAATCCCAGCTCCCACGGGATCCCCGCATGCTTGATCGAAGTCAGCGGCGAAGCACCCGTGCCGCCGGTGTCACCGGAGATCAGCACGACATCGGCGTGGGCCTTGGCGACACCCGCCGCCACGATTCCGACACCCACTTCGCTCACGAGCTTAACCGAGATCCGTGCGTCTTTGTTTGAGTTCTTCAGATCGTAGATCAACTGTGCCAGATCTTCGATCGAGTAGATGTCATGATGTGGCGGAGGCGAGATCAGTCCAACGCCCGGAATTGAATGCCGGACCCGCGCGATCGTGTCGTCCACCTTGTGCCCAGGCAATTGCCCGCCCTCACCGGGCTTGGCTCCCTGCGCGATCTTGATTTGCAGCTCATCGGCGTTTGCCAGATAGTTCGACGTGACACCGAAACGGCCTGAGGCCACCTGCTTGATCGACGACCGCCGCCAATCGCCGTTCGGATCACGCTGGAACCGGACCTCGTCCTCCCCGCCCTCGCCGGTGTTCGACCGGCCCCCGATGCGGTTCATCGCGATGGCCAGCGTCTCGTGAGCTTCCTTGGAAATCGAGCCGAACGACATGGCACCCGTGGCGAACCGTCTCACGATCTCCTTCGCAGGCTCGACTTCCTCGATCGGCACCGGACTCGCGGCCCACTTGAATTCCATCAGCCCGCGCAACGTGCACAGCGTCCGGCTCTGTTCGTTCATCGTGCGGGCGTACTGCTCATAGGTGGCCCAGTCGTTCGACTTCACCGCGTGCTGCAGGGTCGAGATGCTGGCCGGGTTCAGCAGATGATACTCGCCGCGCGCGCGCCACTGGTAATTGCCGCCGACCGCGAGTTCCGGATCTGCCTCGTTCAACGGCTCAAACGCGTGATGATGCTTCATCCGCGCCTCGCGCGCGAGAACCTCCAGGCCCACGCCTTCGATGCGGGACGGAGTTCCCGTGAAGTACTTGTCGACCAGCGATTGATTCAGTCCGATAGCTTCGAACACCTGCGCGCCACGGTAGCTTTGCAGGGTCGAGATCCCCATCTTCGAGAAGACCTTCAGCAGCCCCTTCTGGACGGACTTCTTGTAGTTCTTCAGCGCCGTGTCAAACGACACTTCATCAGCGAAGAGACCGCGGCGGTGCATGTCCTCGATGGTCTCGATCGCGAGATATGGATTCACCGCACTGGCACCGTATCCGATCAACAAACAGAAGTGGTGGACTTCGCGCGGCTCACCCGATTCAACCACCAGCGCGACCTGTGTGCGGGTCCCCTCGCGGATCAGGTGGTGATGGACTGCCGACAGCGCGAGCAGGCTTGGAATCGGCGCGTAGTCGTCGTCGACGCCGCGGTCGGACAGCACCAGCACCGAGTATCCACTCTTGATCGCCCATGAGGCCCGGCGGCAAACGGCTTCGATGGAACGCTCCAGTTCCCGCTCCCCGCCATCGGACCGGAACAACGTGTTGATGGTGGTCGCCAGGAAATCGCCTTGAGAGAGGCGCCGGAGTTTCTCGAGGTCGTAGTTGGTGAGCACCGGCTGCGGAAGCTTCAGTGTATGGCAGTGCTCGGCCGTCTCAGCCAGGATGTTGCGCTCGTTTCCGATATAGCTGCACAGCGACATCACCAGCTCCTCGCGGATCGGGTCGATCGCGGGGTTGGTCACCTGGGCGAAAAGCTGCTTGAAGTAGTGGAACAGGGGCTGCGGCTTATCCGACAGACAGGCGAGCGGCGTGTCGGTACCCATTGAACCCACCGGTTCTTCGCCCTTCGAACACATCGGGCCGATGATGAACTTGATGTCCTCGTCGGTGTAGCCGAACATGCGTTGGCGCTGGAGAACCGTTTCATAGTCGGTCGGATGCCAGCGGGGCGGGTCCGGAAGGTGGTCGAGCGTGATCTGTTGCGCGCCGATCCATTCCTTATAAGGCTGCCGCGACCACAGCCGCTCTTTGATCTCCTCGTCTGGAATGATGCGCTTCTCGGAGAGATCGCACAACAGCATCTTACCCGGCTGAAGGCGGCCCTTGAAGCGCACATTCTCCGGAGCCACTGGAAGCACGCCCGTCTCCGACGACATGATCAGTACATCGTCGTGCGTCACCAGGTACCGCGCCGGCCGCAGACCGTTGCGGTCGAGCGTGGCGCCGATCACGGTGCCGTCGGTGAAGGCGATGGCCGCCGGACCATCCCAGGGTTCCATGAGCGACGCGTGATACTCGTAGAATGCCTTCTTGTCGAGATTCATGGTGACGTCGTGGTCCCAGGCTTCGGGGATCAGCATCGCCATCACGTGCGGCAGAGAACGGCCGGAGAGATACAGCATCTCCGCGGCGTTGTCGAATCCCGCCGAGTCGCTGCCGCCCGGCATAATCACCGGGTAAAGCTTCTTCAGGTCGTCGCCCCACAGCCCGGACTGCAGCACCTTCTCGCGCGCCGACATCCAGTTGACGTTGCCCTTGATCGTGTTGATCTCGCCGTTGTGGCAGATCATGCGGAACGGGTGCGCAAGCTTCCACGTAGGGAAGGTGTTCGTCGAGAAGCGCTGGTGGACCATGCACAGCGCGCTGACCACTTCCGGATCCGCCAGATCGGTGTAGAACTCCTGGATCTGGGGCGCCAGTAACAGTCCCTTGTACACGATGGTCCGGGTGTTGAGCGACGGCAGGTAGAAGAAGTCCCTCTCGTGGAAGTCCGATGCCGCGATCTCGATTTCGGCGCGCTTGCGGACTACGAACAGCTTCCGGTCCAGCGCGTCCTGCTCCATCGGATTCCGGGGGGCGAGGAAGACCTGTTGAATGTAAGG
Organism: Acidobacteriota bacterium; assembly: GCA_016871015.1. Lineage (GTDB taxonomy): Bacteria > Acidobacteriota > Terriglobia > Bryobacterales > Bryobacteraceae > SYLY01. The sequence continues at coordinate 15,912 of VFZX01000061.1, forward strand.
CTGCTCGGACCGCGCCAGACGGCCGATCGCATCCGCCTCAACCGGAGTGTCGCGCCAGCCAAGCACGTCCAGCCCTTCTTCGGTCGCAATCCGTTCGACGATTCCCTCGACCAGCAGGCGGGACTGCCGGTCCACTGGGCAAAACACGAGTCCAGCACCGTACTTGCCGGGGTCCGGGAGCGAGAATCCGAGCTTTCCACATTCGCGCTTGAAGAACGCGTGCGGAATCTGAATCAGGACGCCGGCGCCGTCGCCCGTGTCCGGGTCGCACCCGCAGGCTCCACGATGGGTGAGGTTGATGAGGATCTGGATGCCCTGCTGAATTACCTGGTGCGAGGGCACACCTTTGATGTTGACGATGAACCCGATCCCGCAAGCGTCGCGTTCGAGGCTCGGCTCATACAAACCCTGCTTCGGGGGTAGACCATGGCTGCCAAAGTCGATGTCGCTCACTTTGTTGTTCTCCCTGACCAGACCAGCACCCAAAGGTGGGGACAGACACGTGGTATGGTAGGATCAAGTATAAAAGAGCGCCACCCCCCAAGTCAATATAAGGGAGGCAAAAGCTCGGCGGATATAAATATTAGGAGATTCGATAGTAGTGCCTGCTGAACGGCTTACAGCACACGTCAAGGCCGCCGGTTGAGCGTCGAAGCTGAGTCCAAAGGTATTGGACCAGGTGCTCTGCGGTGTACCACGGGTTGTGGATGAGAACGTACTGGTTGGATACGACACATCCGACGATGCCGGTGTGTACCGGCTGTCCCGCGATCTCGCACTCGTCCAGACTGTCGACTTCTTCACTCCGATCGTCGACGACCCGTACACCTTCGGTGCGATCGCCGCAGCGAACTCCGTGAGCGACGTCTACGCCATGGGGGGACGCCCGGTATCGGCACTGTCGATCGTATGCTACCCCGGAAAAGGGGACTTGGACACCCTGCGCCAGATTCTGACCGGAGGAACCGAGAAGATGCGGGAGGCCGGTTGTGTGATCCTCGGCGGACACTCGGTGAACGACACCGAGATCAAGTTCGGATACTCCGTCACCGGCCACGTCCACCCGGACCGGATTTGGGCGAATTCAGGCGCGCGGGAAGGCGACGTTCTGATTTTCACCAAGCGCCTTGGGACCGGCGTGATCGGGACGGCCCTGAAAAAGGAAGTTGCCGATCCGGCGCATGTGGCGGCGATGGTGGAATCGATGCTCGAACTCAACCGTGAGGCGGCCGAGGCCTACCTGCCCCTCCAAGTCCATGCATGCACCGATATTACGGGCTTCGGATTCCTGGGACACGCCCGTGAAGTGGCTGACGCCAGCCGGGTGACGCTCGAAATCGAAGCCGCGCAGCTCCAATTCCTGCCAGGGGCGCTCGAATATGCACGCCAGGGGATCGCCCCGGGCGGTCTGCGAAACAATGTCGAGTTCGTGTCTCCGTTCGTCGAATATGCTTCAGGAATCGCTCCGGAAATTCTTGATTTGATGTATGATCCGCAGACCTCCGGCGGCTTGCTGATCACACTGCCAGAGTCTGAAGCTAGCCGCGCTGGTATTGGATACCGCGTTGGCCGCGTGGTTGCACAGCAGCCCCACGCGGTGCGCGTCATATGATACATTCTTCCCATGACCAGTCTGTTCGCATTTTTCCAAGCAAAGAAGGCGGCTCCGGCACCGGCTACCGGAGAAGCGGCGGCAATCGCCGCGATTGAAAAGGCAGGCGGAGCCGTTCGCAAGATCGCTCAGAACGACGAGCGGGTGGAGGTCGACTTCCACTTGCAGGGCGCCGCGGTGAAGGATGAGCACGTCAAGCCAGTGGCAGGCCTGAAGAAGGTGATGCGGGTCCATCTGGGTAGAACTCCGGTCACCGACGCGGCTCTTGCTTTCCTGAAGCCGCTAGCGGCGGACCTCACCGAGCTGCACCTGGAGGGCACCAAGATCACAGACGCGGGCCTGGCAAACCTGAAGGGGCTGACCAATCTCGTGTACCTGAATCTGTACGACACGGCTGTCACCGATGCCGGGTTGAAGCAATTGACAGGACTCAAAGCCCTGAAGAACATCTACGTCTGGCAGACGAAGGTGACCAAGGAGGGCGCGGATCAGTTCAAAGCCGCACTTCCTGGCGTCAATGTCGATCGGGGTTGGGAGCTGCCGCCTCCGGAACCCAAGAAGGAAGAGCCCAAGAAAGAAGAAAAGAAGCAGTAGCCCTAGCCTGTGCTTCTATTCTTGCGCGCCCGTATGCCCCTCCAGGTCCTTGAAGAACGGATAGAGCGGAACCACCAGGTTGAGTTCCGGCAGGGTGAGGTCCTTGGCCGTCACTTCCCACACTCCCTGGCGCGAAACGGTAAACACGCGCGGGGCCTCCGGATCGAGCGCCCAAATGTGCGGAACACCCATTCGTAGCAGTTCGCTCAACCGCACCAGCGCTTCACCCGGCGCGTCCGCGGCTCGCAACACGTCGATGGCAAGAAGGGGTGGCTTCCGGAGAATCCGGATGGGCTCGAACGGCCGCCGGACCAGGCAGATGTCGGGAATCCGGAACCGCTGGGACCGTACCGAGTCCAGCGTGCAAAGCCGTTGCCCGTTGAGTACCCGGATGTGGCAGGGATCCTCCAGAGCTTGAAAATAGGAGAGGAACCGCTGCCTCAGGAAGTGTGCTTGCTCAGACAACTCGTGGCGTTGAATCAAGCCGCCGTCGGCGAACTCACAATCGGGTTCGTAAACCGTATCGAGGTAGTCCTCGACCGGCACCGTCTGTTTTCGTGGCATCGGTCTGGCCCTGCGCCTATGTTAGCGTCTGATTGGACAGGAGTCGATAGGCCCGCCGCGCCACGACTAGTTCTTCGTTGGTCCCGAGAACTACAACCGCCGGACTGGTACCGGAGTAGGATACGATCCGGTCCACCGCCCCTTCCGCCCTGCCGGGATCCAGACGGATCCCAAGGAACTCCAGCCCGTCGCAGCAGGCTTCGCGCAACGCGGCGGAATTCTCACCGATGCCGCCGGTGAAGGCCACCGCGTCCAGTCCACCGAGAGCCGCAGCATAAGCGCCGATAGTCTTGCGCACCTGGTACGCAAACACATCGAGCGCCAGCCGCGCGTCCGCGGTGCCTGCGGCGATAATGTCCCGTACATCGCCCCCAGCCACACCGGAAAGTCCGGCTAAGCCTCCCGTGCGGGTCAGTTGCTCGCGGACATGTTCGAGCGTCCAGCCATGGCGCTCCATCATGTAGAACACGGCGAACACGTCGAGATCACCGTGCCGCGTCGCGTTCTCAAGGCCCGACTGCGGCGAGAAGCCCATGGTGGTGTCCACCGCCCGGCCCGAACGGATCGCGCAAATGGAAGCGCTGCCGCCGAGGTGGCAGCTCACCAGCCGAAGCCCTTCCGCGGAGCGTCCCAGAATCTGAGGCACTCGCTCGCTTACGTACTGGTGGGATGCGCCGTGGAATCCGTAACGCGCCACACCCTCACCGCGCCAGGACTGCGGAACGCCATAGGCGGAAGCGCAGGCAGGCATCGACGCGTGGAACTCGGTCTCGAAGGCTGCGACGAGCGGGGTGTCCGGCATCGCCTGCTGGAACGCGCGGATTCCCGTCAGGTAGATGGCGTTGTGGGCGGGTGCCGCAGGCAGGAACTGCTGCAGCCCCGCCAGGACATCCGCATCGATCACGAACGTACCCCGGAACCGGGGACCTCCGTGGACCGCCTTGAAAGCAACCGCATCCACCACGGCGCCATCCAGTGGCAAATCACGGATCGCGGCTGTATAGTCGGCGACGCGCTCCATGCGGCCCCGCCTCAGCACCGCTTCCCCTGGCATCGAAATCAACTGGTACTTGAGGGAAGTGGAACCAAGGTTCGGGACCAGGATGTTCATTTCACGCCGGGGAACTGCTGGCGTATCACCACGACGTTCTTCTGGGCTTGCGCCTGTTCCCTGCCCTTGATAGCGGCGCACTGCTGGTTGTACTTGAGTGCGAGCGACATGCGCTTCATGTCGGGCTTGGTCTTGGGGCCGCCCTGGCCCAAACGGTAGTTGGCCAATCCCAGTTGGAACAGCGCGGGACCCAGAAGCTGGTCATTACCCTGAAGATGCGGCAGCGCCTCAGTGAGCGCGGAATCGGTCTCGGTCCACTTTTGCGCTTGGGCGTGGGTCATGCCGATCATCCAGAGTCCGGCGCCGAGCGAAGTGGTTTTCTTCTTTTCCCAGGCGGCGGGATCGGCCCCTTGCGGAACCTGCGCCTGCTTCAGGTAGTCGACCAGCTTTTGGGAGTAGCCGATCGTCTTGTCGACGTCCTTTTGTTCGAAAGCCCCGTTGGCAAGCAGCAGGAGCATGTCCTCGTTGGCGGTGCCTTTGCCTGCCGCGGTTTGGGCGAGCTGGAGCGCCTTGGCGTTGTCACCCATTTGCCGGTAGGCGAAAAAGTAGATCGGGTCCAGCTTGGCAAGGTACTCGCTTTGCGGATTGACTTCGGCGATGGCGTCCATCAGCTTGATGCGCGTGGCCGGATCAGTCGCGGCCAGCGAGGCGGCGTAGACGGAGTATTCCGCGTACTTGTCCACCTGTTTGCCGAAGTCGACCTTGTACTTCCATCGTTCCTCTTCGTCCTCGTCGGCTGGCTTCGGCGCCGCTGCGGCCTTCTTCGCTGAAACCGAGGTCGCCTTGGCCCACTTGATGATTCCGTCGGAATCCTTTTTGGCTTCGGCCACCTTGAGCGCGCCATGCGCCATCTCAGCGTCGGAAGGATCCGCCGCCAGGAGTTTCTCCGTCAGCGCATAGGCCTTTTCATTGCCTGCCTTGACGTAGGCAGGCTGAAGCTGTCCGATCACCCAGAGCATGTTCGGGTTGCCGGCGTGTTTTTCGGCAAACTGTTCGAGCAGCGTCTGCTTTTTCGCAGCGTCCTGCTCCTGGCCGATCTCCTGGAGCAGCTTCCCCTCGGGCGTCTCCGTGTTGATGTCGACCTTGTAGCGCGACTGAGCCCAGGCACCCGTTACGGCCAGGGCGAATACGGCGGTCCATTGTAAAGATCTCATTTTGGTTCACCTCGTGCGGATGCGACGTATTATAACGCATACCGTCAACCATTCCGGTTCATGTAGAATTAAGGTCTTGTTATGAATGTCCCGGAAACCTACCTGGGAGCGCTGATGCTGGCAGCGCTCGCCATGTTCTGCTGGGGTTCGTGGCCGAACTCGCTGAAGATGACAGGAAAGTGGCGATGGGAGCTGTACTACCTTGACTTCGCCCTTGGACTGTTCGTGTGCGCGCTGGTGGCTGCGTTCGTCCTTGGATCGATCGGTACCACCGTCGGATTCACGGACGGCATCACGATCGCGAGCCGGAAAAACCTCGCCATGGCGATGGCAGCAGGCGGGGCTTTCAATCTCGCCAACATGCTCCTGACGGGGGCGGTGGTGGTGGCGGGAATGTCGGTAGCCCTCCCGATCGCCATGGGAGTGACGTTGATCACGGGCGTGGCCTGGGGGCGGGTTGTCCGCCCCGTTGGCAATCCTGCGCTGGAAATCGGCGGCGCAGTCGTGGTCTTCGCCTCGGTCGTCCTGCTTGCCCGGGCATTTCAGAGGGCGCAATCAAGCAGGACGGCGCCCCCGCTAACAGACAAGTGGGGCAGGCCCAGGGCGGCTCCCAAGCCAACGGCGGTGACGGGGGTAACGTTGAGCATCGTCGCGGGGATCCTGATGAGCACTTTCCCCCCGGTGCTCCAACTAGCGCGCAAGGACGATATCGAGCTGACGCCGGTGATCCTGGCGGCGTGCTTTGCGGCTGGTGTGCTCGCGACGACGCCGTTCCTGAATCTTTACTTCGTAAACCTGCCAGTGCAGGGCCAACCGATCCGGCTGAAGCGCTATATCGAGGGAACCAAGTGGCAGCACTTGTTCGGACTGCTCGGCGGGGTGGTCTGGATGATCGGCGGCCTGGCGGCGTTTTCACTGCTCGCCACGCCTGACACTGTCCGCGGCGCCGCTGAAACGGGCAACGCGGTCAGCCGGGGCGCGGGAGTCTTAGGGGGGCTGTGGGGCTTGTTCTATTGGAAGGAGTTCGCCGACGTGGGATCCTCGCCGAACACCTCCGCGCGGGGGGCGATACTCCTCTCCCTCGTTGGAGTAGTACTGATCGCGGTGGCGCCGTTTTTCAACGGTTAAGGAATCCAGGAGGGACAGAGGACCGTATTCTTATGTGGATGCTATTGATGAGCGTGTTGGGCATGGGCCCGCGCCGGACGGCATCACCGGGACCAGACGATGACTGGTACCAGTGGATTGAAGGAGTCGCCCGGGGAGAGCAGCAGGCGCTGTCCAAACTCTACGATCAAAGCAGCCGTGTGGTGTACGGCATCGCGTTGAGGATCCTCGGTGATGAAGCCGATGCGGAAGAGGTCACGCTGGACGTTTATAACCAGGTTTGGCGGATAGCGCGGGATTATTCCCCGGACCGCGGTGCTCCGAGTTCCTGGTTGATCATGCTGGCACGCAGCAGGGCACTCGACCGGCTGAGGGCGCGGGGACGGCGCAGAGGCCGGGAAACCACACTGGACAGCGTTGGTGAAGCGGCAACCGGAGGATATGGCCCCGATGACGCCGCGTACTTCAAACTGGCAGCAGAGAAGATCCGTTCCGCCATGACTTCACTCTCTCCGGAACAGCGGCAACTCATCGAGATGTCGTTCTTTGGCGGGTTGAGCCATTCGGAGATGGCCGAGAGGCTCGGACAGCCCTTGGGTACAGTGAAAACGCGGATACGGAGCGGTATGAGCCGCCTTCGGGAAATGATGAGCGCCGGAAAGGAGGTTCAATAAGCATGGAACGCGAAACGCTACGGTCCCATTGTGACGCATACGTGCTGGGCCTCCTGGACGGCGAGGAGTTGCGTGAGCTGGAGGCGCTCATCAACAAAGGCGACCCTGAGACGAAGACTGCCCTCCGCGAATCCATTGACCTCGTCGCCCAGATCGCGCTCACCTCGAACCCCGCGGATCCTCCGGCGCTGCTGCGTCCAAAGATCATGAATGCGCTGCCGAAGCCCGCCGAGGCGCCTCCGCAGCGCAAGCGGAACGTGCTGTCCTTCGCCGGATGGGCGGTGGCAGCGGGACTCGCCCTGGTAGCCTTCCTCGGATATCAGAGCGCCAATATGTACTCCTCCAGGCTCGCCCGGGCGGAAGGCGAGCTTCGCGAGGCGCGGCAGGAAGCCGCCGGGCTGCGCGCCGAGTCAAGACTGATGAAGCGCGTGATGGCGATCGTGATGGCGCGCGATACGCGCCTGATCCGGCTCGCGTCGGCCGAGCCCGAGCGGCCGCAGTTCCGCGCCTTCTGGAGCCAGCCCACGGGACTCGTGCTCACCGGCGTGAACGTCACAGCCCCACAGTCCGGCAGGACCATGCAGTTGTGGGTTGTGCCGAAGGCCGGTAATCCGGTCAGCGCCGGCGTGTTCCAGCCAGCGGCGGACGGACAGGTGGTGCACATTCCGGAGTCCTTGACTGCGGCGATCGAAGGCTCGGCGGCGCTCGCGATCTCCGATGAGCCGGAAGGCGGGAGTCCGCAGCCGACGACCAAACCGGTCTGGGTGGGTGCGATCGGCGACTGACGTGCTATCTTGAGTCCCATGCTCTCGCGCAGGACTCTCCTGGCATCTCCTCTCCTTGCGGCGGCGCAGCGCCAGAAGCCGAACCTGCTGGTCATCCTGGCCGACGACATGGGGTTCGCCGACGCGGGCTGCTACGGCAGCGACATCAAGACCCCGAATCTGGACCGGCTGGCGGCGGGCGGCCTCCGCTTTAGCCAGATGTATTCGACCGCGCGGTGTGGTCCCTCGCGGAACTGCATTACCACCGGGTACTACGCGCAGCAGAACGCGTGCGACACGATGACCCCCGGAAACATTCCGGCGTGGACCAAGCTTGCACCGGAACACCTGAAGCCGCTCGGCTACCGCGCCTACCACGTGGGAAAGTGGCACATCAAGTTCAAGCCGGTGGCCGGCGCAGGCTTTGACCGTTCGTACCTTTTGCAGGACCAGAACCGCTTCTTCACCCCGAGGCAACACTTCCTGGATGACCGTCCTCTTCCCGCGGTGCAGCCCGGCGAGGGATACTACGCAACGGTGGCGATTGCCGACCATGCCGTCCGGATGCTCCGCGAGCATCCGAAGGAAGATCCGTTCTACATGTACCTGGCGTTCACCTCGCCGCACTTCCCGCTGCACGCGCTGCAGGAAGACATCGACGAGTACCGCGACGCGTTCACCGAGGGGTGGGATGCATCACGCGAGCGCCGGCATGCGCGGCTCAAGCGGATGGGGCTGATCAACTGTCCGCTTTCCGCGCTGGAGCCGGAGATGCGTCCAGTGTGGAATACCAACTACCAGGAGCTGGCGGATAAGATCGGTCCCGGAGAGGTGGTCAAGGCGGTGCCATGGTCCACGCTCACGCCGGAGCAAAAGAAGTTCCAGCGGCTCAAGATGGCCATCCACGCTGCGATGATCACGCGCATGGATCGCGAGATCGGCCGCGTGCTCGACCAGTTGAAGGCAATGAATGCACTCGATGACACGGTGATTCTGTTCCTGTCGGACAACGGCGCCAGTTCGGAGCAGTTGATCCGCGCCGATGGTCACGACGCATCAGCGCCGGCCGGCTCAGGCGCGTCCCACTTGTGCCTCGGCCCGGGATGGTCCAGCGCATCGAACACTCCGTTCCGGCTGCACAAGAGCTGGGTGCACGAAGGCGGGATTTCCTCGCCATTCATCGTGCATTGGCCCGCGGGCATCCGGGATGCAGGCAAGATCCGCCACACGCCGTGCCACTTTGTCGATGTTGTGCCGACCCTGATTGATGTTGCTGGCGGGAGACCTGTGCTCTCAGACGGAGCGCCGCCATTGTCAGGACGAAGCCTGGTTCCGGCCTTCGGCAAGGACGTCACAGTCCAGCGCGACTACCTCTACTTCAATCACTCGAACAACCGTGCGATCCGGGTGGGCGACTGGAAACTCACCGCCGCCGGAAAGGACTCGCCGTGGGAGATGTATGACCTCCGGCGCGACCGGAGCGAGCAGAAGAACGTGATCACTCAGAACGCCGACCGCGCCAAGCAGATGGGCGAACTGTGGAGTCAGGTGGACGCCGGGTTCGTGCGGGTCCGAGAGGCTGCGCCCAAGAGCACCAAGGTCAGGATGTAGCAGCGAGCAGGGCTCGAATTGCTTCATCGACCGCGTGCGGAGGAACGCTTCCCTGTGCGAGAACCGGGCTTCCACCGCCGCGTCCGCCGTGAGCCGCAACCACGGACTTGAGTGCGTCCCCGGCCCGGCAGGGACCATCGGATGAGGCAGCCGCCAGAATCGCACCTCCCGCCGATGCGGCGACGAACAGCGCCCTTCCGGCCGCGGCGAACGCCTGAGCTTCGGTGCGGACATCGTCGCCGATCCCATCCGACGTGAGACGCCGCGAATGCACGAGCCAGCCGCGGGAATTCGGCGCGGTGGAGCGGGCGAGTTCAGCGCCCCGCAGTTGCGCCAGTTCGGTGGCCAGACGCTTCTGGACCTTGCCTGCCTCGTTGAGGCGCCCGGTCATCGACGCCGCCAATGCCGGAACCTGATCGTTGGCCGAGGAAAACGCACGGGCGGCGGAGGTCAACAGTTGATAATCAGCGCGAGCCTGGCTAACAGCCCGGAGTCCGCACAGAAACTCGATGCGCGCCGAGCCCCGGATCTTGTCGAGGCGGCGGAGGAGAATCGGGCCGATTTCGGCGGTGGAGCGGACGTGGGTGCCTCCGCAGGCGCTGTGGTCGAGATCGCCGATGCTCACGACACGGATGGTCCCCTCGCGGTCCGGCGGCTTGCGCAAGCGGAGCCCCGCGGCACACTCATGGTAGGACACGGTGACCGCGTGATTCTCGAAAACCCGCTCGTTGACCCGGCGCTCGACCGTGGCGACAAGACCGGGGTCCAGCGAGGCGGCCTCGACGTCGATGGTGGATGCTGCCGATCCCAAGTGGAAGCTGATGGTCGGGATCCCGTGATCCTCAGCCAACACTGCCGACAGCAAATGCTGGCCGGTGTGCTGCTGCATGTGATCGAACCGGCGGGTCCAGTCGACCGCCCCCTGGACAGGCCCGGGTGAAAGCCCGCCTTCAATGGCGTGAGCAATCCGCCCGCCCTCGTCAATAACATCGGTGACGCGCGCGGTGCCGAGAAATCCGGTGTCGGCGGGCTGTCCGCCAGAGGCCGGATAGAAGGCGGTGCGGTCCAGATAAGCGCGCCCGTCTTCGACGGCGATCACGGCCGCATCGAAACTTGTCTGGTAGCTGTCGCCGTAGTAGAGCCTGGTGGTCAAGCGACTACTCTACCGCGATCAGGCCGTAGTCGCTCGAAGCCTGGTCGAGCACGATCCGGACCGCCACATCACCAATTTGAGCGTTCTCTGGGATCTTGACCACCGCCCGGTAGACACCGACCAATTCCGGATCCAGTGTAATCGCGGTGGCGTCCACAAAGATCCCACCCAGGCCGAGACAGCCGAAGCAGATGCGCTTGCTCTCGGATGCGACCGGAGGTGGCGGACCCGCCGGGAGCGCACCGGTGACCGCCTGAGGCGAGGTTGGCCCCAAGCCCTGCGCAAAAATCGTAATCGTCTCACCCGGCTTTGCGGGCCTGCTATTGGGGATTCCGAATTCGCGGGGAAGAGGCAGTGTTCCGTCGGCGTTGACGGCGATGGCGAAGTAGTCGCGGAACTCCGGAATGTTCAGACCACGGGCGCGCAATGCGTAGCGCATGACTTTGGGCACCGCAGAGCGCACGATGATCGACACCGGGCCTCCCTTGGTTCCGTCGCGGTCGACGCGCACGACCGCTTCACCCGGCTCGATTTCGTTCGGAATCTGGAAATTCACCTGGCCGAACGAGGTGAACGAGATCGGGGCAGGACGGTCATTGACGAATACCTCGGTTCCGCCCAAGTTGGTGGGCAACGGGTTGTCCTTGGACTCCTGTGCGTCGCTGTAAGTGAATCCCTCACCGAAAGCCGCGACCAGACCGCCGGCGGCAAGCTGATCACCCTCGGCAAAGGTTGCGGTATCCTGAACGCCTTGGAATTGGATGATCGCCGGGCGGGAAGCGAGTAATTCGAGCTCGACCGGAATCCGCAGGTCGTTATTGGCGGCATTGCTGGCCACTGTCACCGAGCCGCGATAGACGCCCGGCTGCACGCCCTCAGGATTAACGGTCACTTTAACGATATTGCCTTCGGCGGTCTCGGCGGCGAGCCAGTCTCCGCCTCCCGTGGTGGCAGCCGTGGCGCCGGAAACTGCAAGCGTGCCCGTCCCGCGGTTGCGGATCAAAATCTGGCCGGCGGCCTTGGCCGCGCCTTGATGAAGCCGGTAGCGCACCGCGTCCTGCGCGGGCCAGGCGATTGGGCTCTCGGTGACATTTAGCGTGACATTGACGGTCTTGTTGTCAGCGGGTACACGCGAGCCAGCGATCGCGACGGTGCCACGGTAGGAGCCGGCCGCCATTCCATCGAGATGCCGTCCGCCGAACTGGTAAGGACGCACAAAGGCGAAAGTGCCGATTCCCCGAAAGACCACGCTCAGCCAATCGCCGCCGGTCTGGGTGCCGGGCGCCAACGCCAGGTTCGAATTAGTCTGGAACGTAACCGTGTCGGTGGACCCATTGGGGGCGACAAAGAAATTCACCTGGTCGGGAAACGCGGAGCCCACGGTCAGCGGCACCAGGATATTCTGCGGGGCGTCAATCGCCGCCGGGTCGCTTACCGTGACGGTGGCTGAGTATTGGCCGGGCTGCAGCGACTGCGTGGTGAACGTGAGCTGGATCGGCAGGCACTCCCCTTCCCGGCCGAAGCATGGCCGCGGCGCAATCACCCTGGCGCTGACCCACGGCGCCGAGGAGGAGAAGGTGAGCCTGAGCAGGCTGGTTTCGGTGTTGAGTCCACGCTCGCCGGTGACTCCCCAGGCTTCAACTTCCGGCGCGGTCGCGTTTTGGCCTTGGGCGACCGTGACTGGACCCACTACGGTGTTGCTCAGCCGGAGCTTCGGTACCGCCAGGGCCGGAGCAGCAAGTGCGAAGAAAGAACCTGCCAGTGCGGCAAAGTTCTTCAGTTTGGACATGTCCGTTCGGGGGAAAGTGCCTTCCTTG
>VFZX01000062.1 GCA_016871015.1 Acidobacteriota bacterium
CAAGGATGTGTCCGGTCGCGCAATCCGCCGCCCGCGGTATTGGTCAGCGCGAAGGCCGCTGGTGTGGCAACGCCAGGAGCCGCCGCGATAACGTTGTAGGTTCCCGCTACCAGGTTGGCGGTCGCGTTCACCTGTGCGTTGCCTGAGGCGTTGGTAACCGCCGTCGCGCTCGACAGAGTCGCGCTTGCGCCGCTGGCCGGAGGCGTGAAGGTGACAGTGACGCCGCTCACGGGATTCCCGCCCGCGTCGAGCACCTTTGCCTGAAGCGCGAACGCGAAGGCCGCCCCCACAGCCGCTGACTGGGGCGTGCCGCTGATCGCCGCGATCGAGCCCGCCGCGCCCGCGGTATTGGTCAGCGCAAAGGTTGCCGGGGTCGCGACCCCCGACGCCGAAGCCGTCACGTTGTACGTTCCTGCGACGCTGTTGGCGGTCGCGGTGACGCTTGCGAATCCCTGGGCGTTGGTGTTCGCCGTGGGACTCGACAATGTGGCCGAGGCGCCGCTGTTGGGAGGCGTGAACGTCACCTGGACGTTATTCACCGGATTGAGGTTGCTGTCCTTGACCTGCACCTGCAGCGCTATCGCGAACTGAGTGCCGACTGCCGCCGGCTGCGGCGTTCCCGCGGTGGCTATGATGGTGCCCGGCGCACCGCTCAGGTTGGTCAAAGCGAACGTGGCGCCGGTGGCCACTCCCGTAACATTCGCGGTGACGTTGTAGCTTCCCGCGATGCCTTTGGCCGTGGCGTTGACGCTGGCCAGTCCCTGCGCGTTGGTTACGGCCGAGGGTGCCGATAGTGTAGCGGAAGCGCCGACGCCCGGGGCCGCGAAGTTCACCGTCGCACCCTGAACCGGATTGCCGTTCGCATCGCTCACCTTGGCCTGAAGGCCCGCGCCGAACTGCGTGTTGACCGTAGCCGACTGCGGTGTCCCGGCGTTGGCGGTAACGGATGCCGCCGCGCCCGCGTTGTTGGTGAGTCCGAATGAGACACCCGCGGCGATCCCAGTGACCGTTGCGTTCACGTTGTAGGCGCCCGCCACCGTGTTGGCCGTGGCGTTGATGCTGGCGATTCCCTGCGCGTTCGTCACCGCGCCGGAGGTGGGCAGGCTGGCGGATGCGCCGGAATTGGGCGCGGCGAAGTTCACCGTGACGCCGGCCACCGGGTTCCCCTGGGAATTTACGACCTTGGCCTGGAGCGCGGTTCCGAACTGCGTCCCCACCGTGGTGCTCTGATTGGATCCTCCCTGTACCGACACCGTTCCCGGCGTGATGGTCACGTCAGGCACAATTGCCACGCTGCCGAGGAATCCGGGGCTGAGTTCGGAGATCCCTCTCATCGTGGAATATTGCCCTGGCTGGCGAACGACGATGTCCTCCCGCTGCGCCGTCAAGCTGACGGCAGAGTTAACCTGGCCCGCGAAGTTCAGAGTGGCCCCTCCCAGAGTTGCGAGGCCGTTGGTGAACTGAACGGTGCCGGAGGGGAGCTGATAGATGGGCACTGTGGCGATATGTGGAGTTCTCACGTCCGCTGTCAACCCGAAAGCGACGCCCATCGGAATCGCGCTCGCCGGGCCAACTACCGTCATCGTGGTCTGCACCTCGCCGCCGAACAGCACGTTGATCCCATCCACGAGGTTGGCAACGGCGATGTCGCGGAAACCATCCACGTTGAAATCGCCAGTCACCAGGGACGCTCCGCCGAACGCACCGAAGTCTCCCGGCGCGGCCAGGAAGCCGCCCGCTGTTCCGGTGAGAATTTTCAGCTTGGCCGCCCCGGATGCCGTCGATACCGCCAGATCCGGCCGGCCGTCTCCGTTGAGATCGTCCACCGCGATCCATTGCGGGCCGCCGGTGACAGCGAATGGGCTGCCCGCCATCTGGGCGAACGTGCCGTCGCCTGCCCCGTTGAAGACCGCGACCGCGTTGCCCGAGTTCCGGGCAACGGCCAAGTCCTGGTGTCCGTCGGCGTTGAAATCGCTGACAGAGACCCAGAACCCGCCCGTCGCGGCGACGGTGGTCCCGTCGGTGAATCCGCCCATGCCGTTGCCCAGTAGAATCTCGACACCCGGATCCCCGGCGTTGGCCAGGTCCGCACGTCCGTCATGGTTGAAGTCACCCGCAGCGATGGACTTTCCCTGCGCGATCCCGCCGATCTCCATCGACGAGAATCCGCCGAAACCGTTTCCGAGCAGGATGTTGACCGACCCGGTGTTGTTCGATGTGGCCAGATCCGTGTTTCCGTCGTTGTTGAAGTCCGCCGAGGTGATGGCGGCGGGCAGAGTTCCAACAGCGATTGTGCCGGAAGCGAAGAATGCGCCTGTGCCCAGGCCCAGGAGGATGCTCACGTTGCTGGCGCTGGTATTGGCGACAGCAAGGTCAAGGCGGCCGTCATTGTTGAAATCCGCGGCCACTAGCGCCTCAGGACCTGTCCCTCCTCCCATGGCGAGAGGGCTTCCGGGCGCGGCGGAGAATCCGCCTGTTCCGTTGCCGAGCAGGACCGACACATTGTTGGCACCTTGATTGGTGACCGCCAGATCCGGTTTTCCATCCGCGTTGAAGTCTCCGGTGGCGGTTCCGCGGGCGGTTGCGCCTGTGTTGATCTTGACGCTGGACGTGACGCCGCCTGCCGGTTTCGTTACGTGAAGATTGGCTTTCAAAGCCGCGCTGAAGCGATCGAGAAAATTCGCCCGCGCGATTCCCTTCCGTATGCCCGGAGACAGACCGGCGGGATTGGCATTGATGCAGACACCCGTGCAGCCAAATGTGGCGGTCAGCCAGGACACGTCCGACGTGAGACCGCCGCCTGACCCCGGGGCTTCAGCAGACAGGGTCGATGGGATCACGGTCGCTGAGGTGGCGCCGAACGTCGTAAAGAATTCGAGTTGGCGCTGGAGAAAAAAGCGCCTCACCATGGTGTTCCGCAGCACCGTAACCGTTCGGGTTCCGGGCGTCGCCAGGATCAGGTCGGGACGCAAGTCCGAATCCACGTCGCCGATCGCGATCTGCACCGGACCACCGGGGGCCGCGAACGGACTCCCGGTGAACGGAGCAAATCCACCCGAACCGTTGCCCTTGAGCACGGTGACGCTCGATCCGGTCTGGTTGGCGATCGCCAGATCGAGGTTGCCGTCGTTGTCGAGATCGGCCGTGGCGATGTCCAAGGGACCCGCACCAGTGTCAAACGGACTGCCCGCGGCGGCCGTGAATCCGCCGGTGCCGTTGCCCAGCAGGATCGCGACCTTGTTGCCGGAGATCAGCGCCGCGACGTCCCGTTTGCCGTCGTTATTGAAGTCCCCGCTCGTAACCTCGACGATATTTCCGCCTGCCAGCGTGAATCCGGCGCCAGCCGTGGCCCCGGCGCCGTTGCCGAGCCGCATCACGACCCCATTGACGGAGCCGGCCACGAAGTCCGGGTTGCCGTCATTGTTGAAGTCACCTGTGGTCAGCCAAGTCGGACCCTCGAAGTTCACGATTGGTTGAAAGCTGACACTTCCGTCCGCTGTGCCCAGGATGATGCGGACCGCACTCGTGGAATCCGACGCGACGAAATCGATTAGTCCGTCCTTGTTGAAATCCGCCTTGGCGATCCGGAACGAGGTGGACACACCGCCGACTCCGAACACGCCCGAAAACGTGCCGTCGCCATTGCCGCGCCGGAAATAGAATCCGGCGCCCGAGTCCACCACGGCGACGTCCAGGTTGCCGTTGCGGGTGCTGTCGTGCGTCACCATCCGGCCCGGCCCCGGTGAGGCAAAGGGGCTCCCGGGTCCGAGGACGAAGCCCCCGGCGCCATTCCCGGTGAGGAGACTGATGCTTGCGCCAGTATTGTTTCCGGTGATGATGTCGACTTTGCCGTCGTTGTTGAAATCCCCCAGTGCCAGCGTGTTCGGAGCATGGGGCGCTGCGCCTACGGAGAATGGACTTCCCGCCGCAGGCTGAAATAATTGTGCATGGGCCGGTGTGCAGGCCAACACGGCCGGCCAGAGTATGAGGTTGAGGCCTCGTCTCATTGGATTCTCCTTTCGTGGGGTAATTCCCCCCACGCTCTTTAAGCGCGGGGGGTGGAGAATCCGGACCAAGAATTTTTCAACAGCTCGGTGGGAAGTTGCACGCTAGTGCGGGATCAGAAGCCGGGATCCCACACCCGGCGGAGATCGAGGACGAAGCCCG
The DNA here is from genome assembly GCA_016871015.1 of Acidobacteriota bacterium. Taxonomy (GTDB): domain Bacteria; phylum Acidobacteriota; class Terriglobia; order Bryobacterales; family Bryobacteraceae; genus SYLY01. The sequence goes on from VFZX01000062.1 coordinate 4,168, forward strand.
GAAGTTCCGGTCCACCGCGCAGCTCGGTGGGATTGTCGTAGACCTCGACCCCGCGCCCCGGACGGTAGACGTACGCCTTCCGGGTTAGCGGATCCAGCAGCCAGCCGAGCTGGGCGCCGTTGCCGATGTATTCTGTCATCTTGTCCATTTGGCCGCGCAGGCTGTCGGACTTCGAGCGGACCTCGATGACGAAGTCCGGACACAGCGGGAGATAGCCGTCCCGGTCGTCTTCGGTCAACTCCGCCAGCCGGGAGTGCAGGACCCAGGAAGCGTCGGGTGCCCGGTTGGCGCCATTGGGAAGGTCGAAGCCGGTCGAGGAATCGAAGCCGCGTCCCCGCCCGTCCGCGCGCGCCCAGTTACCCAAATCGACTAGGATCCGGAAGTTGCGCGCGCCGCTCCTTCCATCAGAGAGCGGCATCACCACCAGCTCGCCAAGCGCGGTCCGCTCCACCCGTTGGTCCGGATGGGCCGCGGCGTACTCGTCGTATTCCCGCCGGGTCACGATCCTCACCGTACCACCGCCTGCAGCCGTCCGGACCCTCGCTTGGCTGGCCTGCGCCGGCGTCCGGCCATATGACGGTTGACATCGTTCAACGAAGCGAACAGCCCCTCGAACTCCTTCAGCCTCCTCGACGGCGCGCGCCTTGCCGGATCAAAGTCCCGCGCCGCGAACAAGCCGGTGTTGGCGATCACGGCGACGCCCATCGGACGGTACTCGTGCGTCCCCGCGCACCAGGCGGTCTCCGGTCCGACCCACAACGCGAATCCCATCAGACCGAGTATCCCACGCTGTTATGATGGCGGGAGGATGAAGCTCTCCGCCCTTGCCCTGCTTGCCTCGGCCGCCTTCGGCGCGGAACCGGTCAAGGTCGCGCTCACCATTGGCGGGCACGCCTTCGATCTCTCCTTCTTCACGATCTTCGAAGGCGTGGCGGAGTTCAAGATCGACGTGCAGCCGCATCCCGCCTCGTTCAGCGCGGGACTGAAGCGCCAGGATGTGCTGGTCCTCTATGACATGCTCGACGAACTCCCGCCTGCCAAGCGGGCGGCTCTGCAGTCGTTCGCCGAGAGCGGCAAAGGCATCGTGATCCTGCACCACGCGCTCATCGACTACACGGATTGGCCGTGGTGGCACCAGAATGTCTCGGGCGGCAAGTACCTGCGGCCCGCCGACGGACCCAGCCGGTCCACGTTCCAGCACGACGTCGACATCCCGATGCGCCCCGTGGGGGATCATCCCATCGTCCGCGGACTGAAGCCATTCACGCTCCACGATGAGACGTACAAGGGCATGTGGCACTCGCCGGACAACCAGGTGCTGCTCGAAACCAGCCACGCGTTGAGCGACCGTCCGCTCGCTTGGATCACGCCCTGGCGCAAGTCGCGTGTGGTGGCGATCCAGCCGGGGCACGGGCCCGAAGCGCACCGGGACTCAAACTACCGGACCCTGGTCCGCAACGCGGTCCTCTGGGCGGCAGGCCGTCTGTAATAGAATCGTCAGGAGGCATTACAAGAGCCGCATCGGCCCGGCCCGCTCCGTTCTAACGTTCCGAGCCGATGCGGTCGCCTCCCTCAATGCCGAGGGATAGGGGCGTGGAGACACACTTCCGGCGAATCTCCCAACAGGAGCCGCGTCCAAAAGCCCTGCCGGTCCACTCACCGGAAGGAGTTCCACGATTGACCCAGCTTGGGGTGAAGAAGCGGATCAACCCCTTGGCGAAAACGAAACCCTTGCGTCAACTCGAAACAGCTTAAAAAGCCCCTCTGATGCAACTGGCAATTCCCGGATGTGCGGGGTTAAACTTCGTCCCTCGAGCACATGGTTTCTGCTACGCGGCACCCGTTCCACCACCCGTTGCAGCAGAGGGTTCAGGTTTCAAAAGTTGACTTTCACAATTCGCCTTATACGATAGCAACCCGAGTACCACTCGCGCAACTGGGTCCATGCTGTTGAATCCGTTCAGCCGGCAGGTTCCAGTACCGCAGACCCGGCGGGGCCCGGTGGGACAGGCCATGTGTCAGGCGGACACACCCGGCCACAACGCGTCCGGATAATGGAATAGACGCTCGAGTCCGGTGCGTGTCACGAGGTAGTTGTCCTCGAGCCGGATCCCGCCCTGAAGCGCGGAAGTGTAAACACCGGGCTCGATCGTGATCACGTCGCCTTCCTCGATCCGGTCGCTGCTTTCGGCGATCAGCCGGGGCGCTTCGTGGCCGCGGTGGCCGATTCCGTGTCCTGTGTGGTGCCAGAAGCTGCGCCCCGTCAACGGATCCGCGTCGAGATACTCCTTCACCGCGTTGTGGACCGCGCTGGCACGGATTCCAGGCCGGACCATCGATTCGGCCAGCGCCACCGCCTCCTTCACGAGCTTCCATGCGTGGATTTGCCGCGCGGCCGGCGGGGTAACCGCGAGGGTCCGGCAGGTGTCGCCGAAGTAGAGAGCCGGGGCGGGGAAAATGTCGAGAATGTAGAGGTCGCCTGGAAGCAGTTGGCGCGGCGTGGGCGGCCCGCCTTCCTTGATCCCGCGTTCGCCGCACGCGAAGTCGCCGCGGAACTCGATTACAGTTCCGGCTGCCCGGGTCACCGCGGAGTGCATGGCGTTGAACACGTCGATTTCGGTGAGTCCCGGCGCGATGGCTTCGCGCGCGGCATCATAGGCGATGGCGCAGAATCGCAGCGCTTCGCGGATTTCGGTGATCTCGTCCGGGTGCTTCGACTTGCGGAGCGCGAGGATGGTGTCCGAGGCATCCGCGTCACCGGTGAGAAACGCCGGTGTTCCGCTCCGTTCCACTGCCACGGTACCGCGCAGTCCGGGCCTGATCGCCTCGAATCCCTCGTGGTAGGGAGCCGTGATCGCGCGGTGGGCGGAGTAGGTTTCGGGAACTTCGGTGAGCGTCTCCCCATCCCGGAACAGGACGAAGTAGACAGGTGCGTCCGGAGGCACGAGCTTTCCGCCCAGGTAGTACGCCGAGAACCGGCTGCCGGTCACGAACGTGTCCCAGCCGCGCTCGCGCATCCAGTGCTGGAGCCGTTCGCGCCGTTGCGCGCATCCTTCTTGTGTCAGCATTTTTCGATTATGCGATGATCGAGGGAGGGCATGTATCTTTCGGGCCTATCGGGTGCGTTTTCCGAGGACGTCAGGCTGCGCGGGGAAGCGTTGTACAGGCTCAACGCGGTGCGTCTGATCGGCGGTGACGAGGATGAGGCGGAGTTGGAAGTTGCCGACGGCCGGCGGCACGACCTGCTTCTGCATAATGCTTCCGGTGTGATCCACGCCGAGTGCACGTGCAGCCAGGTCCACGAGGGCGCGCTGTGTCCGCACATTTGGGCGGCCTTGGTGGCCTGCGACCGGCGCGGGCTGCTGCGCGGATCCCGTGGGGGGGCGTTTCCGTGGCGGGTGGTCCGCGAAGAGGAACTGGACGTCTCCGAGGTGTACAGCCCCCGGTCCCGGCCGGTCTATTCGCGTCCACCTGGTCCCGATCCCTACGCGTGGCGCGGCGTGTTCAGCACCATCAAATCGGGCAAGACCAGCCACCGCCGGCAGGAACAGCCATGGCCGTCGAATCGCGAGATTCTCTACATGATCGACAGTGCCACGGGAGTGGGATTTCACGAGGCCCCGTGCTTCGTGATTAAGTGCTACATGCGCGACCGTAAGAGAGACGGCAGTTGGGGGCAGCTCCGGCCGCTGGCGCTGACCAGGGATCAACTGCCGATGATCCCGGGCGAGGATAGCGGCATCCTGGTGTCCCTGCTCGGCGCGCCGCAATGGGGCGGACCGGGATTAGGCGATCAATACGCCCTGCGGGGTCCCGGGGCGGCGCGGACTTTCCTTCCGCCGATCTGCGCGACGGGGCGGCTGTTCGACGGTAGCGCCGCGTTTACCGAGGAGTCGCGGCCGGTTGGCTGGGACGCCGGAGACGAATGGGAGTTCCGTGTGACCGTCGAAAAGGTCAGTGGACACTACACGGTGGGCGGCTACTTCCAGCGCGGTGAAGAGAAGATTTCCTTGCGGCAGGCGGGTCCGGCCGTCGAAGGGGGCTTGATCCTGGCGGCGGGAATGATCCGCAAGGTGCCGTTGGCCTACCAGGACTGGGTGACTGCACTCCGCGACACCAAAGCGAAGATCCCGATCGAACACGCGCAGGCGCTGGTCGAGGAGCTTGTCGGCAAGTCGAATCTCCCGCCGATCGATTGGCCGCCGGACCTTCGTTTCGAGGATATCCGGGTCGTGCCCCGGACCCGGTTTACGATCTCCGAAGATGTCATCAACTGGCGCAGCCAAAGCCGGCTGTACGGCAAACTGGCGTTCGACTACGCGGGAATGGTTCTCGGCGAGGATGCCCAAGAGTCTGGACGGCTGGTGGCGGGTGAACGGAAGTTCTACCGGCGTGATCCCGCCGCGGAGGCCGAGTCGCGGCAGGCGCTCAACGAACTCGGACTCAAGCCGGTCCAAGTCTACTATGGGCGTGATCCGAAGCGTGACACCGAGCCTGGACAGCGTTGGGAGGTGCCGCGCAGCAAGCTGATCCAGATTGTGCGCGATTTGGCCGCGAAACAGTGGCAGGTGCTCGCCGAAGGAAAGCTGTTCCGGCAAGCGAAGGGCATGAAGGCGAAGTTTGCCTCCTCCGGGATCGACTGGTTCGAGCTTCAGGGCGGCATCGAATTCGAGGACCAGTTCGTGCCGTTTCCTGCGCTGCTCAAAGCGATCCGGAAGGGAGAGAACACGGTCGTGCTGGCCGACGGATCGCTCGGGTTCCTGCCGGAGGACTTCATCCGCAAGTATGCCGCGATGTTCGAGCTCGGCGAGACGGATGGCGCATCGATCCGGTTCAAGAAGAACCAGGCGACACTGCTCGACATCCTGCTCGCTGAGCGCCCGGAGATCGAAGTCGACCAGATCTTTGCCCAGGCACGCAACAGGCTGGCTTCATTTGCAGGAGTCCAGGCCGCCGCTCAACCGGAAGCTTTCGCCGGCGAGTTGCGAGGGTATCAGAAAGAAGGCCTCGGATGGATGCACTTCCTCAACGGGATGGGCTTCGGGGGATGTCTGGCCGATGACATGGGTGTCGGCAAGACGCCGCAGGTGCTCGCGCTGCTCGAGTCGCGCCGCGCGCGGCGCGAGGCTGGCGAGGCTGTGGCTCCTTCGCTCGCCGTGGTCCCGCGGTCGCTGATCTACAACTGGATGCGGGAGGCGGCACGATTCACGCCCAAGCTCCGGGTGCTCGACCACTCGGGCGCCGACCGGGACCGCACGCTGGCCGCGATCAGCAACTACGACCTGGTGCTGTCCACGTATGGAACGCTCCGCAACGACGCGGCGGAGTTCCGCAATGTCCGGTTCGACTACGTGATCCTGGACGAAGCGCAGGCGATCAAGAATGCGGAGAGCGAATCGGCCAAGGCCGCCCGGCTGTTGAATGGCGACCACCGGCTGGTGATGACCGGCACGCCGATCGAGAACCACCTGGGCGAGTTGTGGAGCCTGTTCGAGTTCCTCAATCCCGGGATGCTCGGCACCAGCGTGTTCGCAAACGCATCGTCGGCGCTGCGGAATCCGGACCCCGAAACCCGCAAGCTGCTCGCCCGCGCGCTCCGGCCTTTCATCCTGCGCCGGACCAAGGAACAGGTGGCCAAGGAACTGCCCGCCAAGATCGAGCAGACCATCTACTGCGAACTGGACACCCCGCAGCGCAAGCTCTACGACGAGCTGCGTGAGCACTACCGCGCGGTGCTTTTGAAGAAGGTGGACCAGGATGGTCTCGCCAAGTCGAAGATGCACATCCTCGAAGCTCTTCTGAGGCTGCGGCAATGCGCGTGCCATCCGGGACTGGTCGACAAGGAGCGTGTGGCCGAGCCTTCCGCCAAACTCGACCTGTTGGTCCCCCAGCTTGCCGAGGTCGCGGCGGAGGGACACAAGGCGCTCGTCTTTTCTCAGTTCACGTCCTTGCTTGCGCTGCTGAAAGCCCGTCTGGACAAAGAGGGGCTCGTCTATGAGTATTTGGACGGCAAGACAAAGGACCGGGAGGCCCGCGTCCAGCGCTTCCAGACGAGTGCGGACTGCCCGCTGTTCCTCATCAGCTTGAAGGCGGGTGGGGTCGGACTCAACCTGACTGCCGCCGACTACGTGTTCATCCTCGATCCGTGGTGGAATCCGGCGGTCGAAGCGCAGGCTGTGGACCGCGCGCACAGGATCGGCCAGGACAAGCAAGTGTTCGCCTACCGGCTGATCGCCACTGGTACCGTGGAGGAAAAGGTCCTCGATCTCCAGGCCTCCAAAAAGGAGCTTGCGACCTCGATTATCGAGGGATCCGGCGAAGGAGTCCTCAAGAACCTGTGCCGGGAGGACCTGGAATTGCTCCTCTCCTAGCCGCCCGGAACTCGGCGGTTCTTTGATTTCAATCACATAAAAGTGGTAGGATCAAAGCTTCAATGCGTACTGTCGACCTGATCCGGCGCAAGCGTGACGGCGATGAGCTGTCCGCCGAAGAAATCACGTTTCTGATTGACCAATACTCCCAGGGCGCCATCCCGGACTACCAGATGTCCGCCTTCCTCATGGCCACCTATTTCGGCGACATGAACGACCAGGAGGTTACGACGATGACCCGGGCGATGGTCGCCTCGGGATCGACCATTGATCTCAGCTCCGTGCCCGGCGTCAAGGTCGACAAGCATTCCACTGGTGGCGTGGGGGACAAGACCAGCCTGATCGCCGCGCCCATCGCCGCGGCTTGTGGCGTGTTGGTCCCGATGATGTCGGGGAGAGCGCTCGGCCACACGGGCGGGACACTGGACAAGCTTGAGTCCATTCCGGGTTTCAGAACCAACCTGACGGCGGAGGAGTTCCGGGAACACCTGCGCATGTACAACCTGGCGTTCATGGGCCAGACCGCCGAGGTCGCGCCCGCCGATGGGAAGCTGTACGCGTTGCGTGATGTCACCGGCACGATCGAGTCGATCCCGCTGATCGCCAGCTCGATCATGAGCAAGAAGCTGGCCGAGGGCATGGACGCGCTGGTTCTCGACGTAAAGGTGGGCGCGGGTGCTTTCTTGAAGAAGCAGGTGGACGCGCGCAAAGCCGCGCAGTTGATGGTCGCGATTGGCCGCCGTCACGACAAGCGGGTCCAGGCGCTCATCACCGACATGAACCAGCCGCTCGGGTACGCTGTCGGCAACGCGCTCGAGGTGATGGAGGTTTCGCAGACCCTGCAGAACGCGGGTCCAACGGATCTTACGCGGCTGTCGCTTGAGCTGGCCGCGCGTATGATTTTCCTCGGCCGCGTAACGATGACGCTGGACGACGCGCGCGAGATGGCGCAGCGCAAGTTGCTCGACGGCTCGGGCTACCGCAAGTTCAAGGAAGTGATCAAGGCCCAGGGCGGCGACGCCAATGTCCTCGACCGGTTCGACCTGCTGCCCAACGCCACCGGAGCCCGCGAGATTCTCTCGCCGCGCAACGGATACGTGAGCGCAATCGACGCCGAGTACGTCGGACTCGCCTCGGCGATGATCGGCGCTGGACGCGCAACCAAGGACGACACCGTGGATCCGGCAGTTGGAGTGATCCTCGAAGTGAAAGTCGGACAGAAGGTGGATGCCGGGGCAGTCCTGTGCCGCATCTATCACACGCGTGATGAACGCCTGGAGGAGGCAGCCGAATTGGTGGAGGACGCTTTCCGCGTCTCGGCCAGCGCGCCCGAGGAACGGGAGCTGATTCTGGAAGTCGTCGGGTAGCCCGCGGGTCCGCATATGGACAGGTTCACCGGACTGCTGGGACTCGCATTGATCCTGGCCGGGTGCTACCTGTTCTCCGCCGACCGCAAGCGCATCCAGCCGAAACTGCTGCTCTGGGGGCTCGGCCTGCAGTTCGGATTCGCGTTCCTGGTGCTGAAAACCGATTTCGGCAAGGTGTTCCAGGCCGCGAGCGTCGCGGTCAACGCGCTGCTTGAGTACGCCGAGGTCGGTAGCAAGTTTCTGTTTGGACCATTGGGCGAGAAGGCGGGACCCCATGGCGTGATCTTCGCCTTCCAGGTGCTGCCGATCGTGATCTTCATTGCCTCGATGTTTTCGATCCTGTACTACTTTGGCGTGATGCAGGTGGTGGTCAAGGCGATGGCCGTAGCGATGCAGCGGGTAATGGGCGTGTCGGGGGCCGAGTCGACCAATGTGGCGGCGAGCATCTTCATGGGCCAGACCGAGGCGCCGCTGACGATCAAGCCGTTCCTGCCGAACCTGACCCAGTCTGAGCTGTTCACGATCATGGCCAGCGGTATGGCGCATGTTTCGGGCGCGGTAATGGCGGCCTACGTGAAGATCGCTGGAGTTGAGATCCAGCACCTGCTCACGGCGGTGATCATGACCGCGCCCGCGACCATCCTGCTGTCGAAGATGCTGATGCCGGAAACGGGTGAGCCGGAAACGGCGGGCTCAGTAAAGATTGACGTCGAAAAGCCCGGCGTCAACGTCATTGATGCGGCCGCGCGGGGCGCGAGCGAGGGGCTTCATCTGGCGCTGAACATCGGTGGGATGCTGATCGCGTTCCTGGCGCTGATCGCGCTGGTGAACGGAGTCATGGGCTGGGTCCACACATTGCCAGGGCTCGGTTGGTTCCCGGAGTCGATGCAGCAGATGTTCGGCATTGTCTTCGCGCCGGTCGCCTGGCTGATGGGTGTGGCCTGGAAGGATGCGCAGACGATCGGCAACCTGCTTGGAACGCGGCTCGTGTTGAACGAGTTCGTCGCGTTCCTGCAGCTTGGTCCGGTGAAGGCGCAACTGGACCCGAAGTCGTTCACGATCGCCACCTATGCGCTGTGCGGATTCGCCAACCTGAGTTCGATCGCCATCCAGATCGGTGGCATCGGCGCGCTCGCGCCGACGCGGAAATCGGATCTGGCGCGGCTAGGGCTACGTGCCGTTGCGGCGGGAACGCTCGCCAACTTCATGTCGGCCTGCATCGCGGGTATGTTGCTGTGATGGACCAGGCGATTGATTATCTGGCGCCCCGGATTGGAGCCCGGCCGGAGGTAGGAGTCGTGCTGGGAAGCGGACTGGGCGCCTTCGCCGATGAGCTCGCCGGAGCGCGCACGTTTCCCTACGGCGAGGTCCCCGGTTGGCCGCAGTCGACCGCAGTGGGACATGCGGGCAAGCTGGTGTTCGGCGGGATCGTTGGCCGGGGAGTCGCCGTCATGAGCGGGCGGGCACATCTGTACGAAGGCCATCCGATGCATAAGGTGGTGTTCGGTGTGTGCGCACTGGCAAGGCTTGGAGTCCGCGCCTTTGTGTTCACCAACGCCGCGGGTGGCATTAACCTCTCCTACGGGCAGGGTGCGCTGGTGCTGATTTCCGACCACATCAATCTTCAGGGGACGAATCCGCTCTTGGGGCCCAATGACGAATCGCTGGGGCCGCGCTTTCCGGACATGTCGGACGCCTACGATCCTGAATTTCGCGCCACGGCCAAGGCTGTGGGCGCCGGACTGGGTGTCGATTTGCCCGAGGGAGTCTACGCCGGGCTCCTTGGCCCGAGCTATGAGACCCCCGCTGAGATCCGCTATCTCCGGGCGATTGGCGCGGATCTGGTCGGGATGTCCACGGTTGGGGAAGTGATTGCGGCGCGGCACATGGGAATCCGTTGCATGGCCATCTCTTGCGTAACGAACATGGCCGCGGGCATCCTGCCCCAGAAGATCAACCACGAAGAAGTGCTCGAAACCGGTGCGCGCGTGCGGTCGACTCTGGTCGCGCTGCTGCGGACGCTGATTCCCCGGCTGGAGATTTGACGATGGATCCGCTGGTTCGCGCGGCGATCGAAGCCCGGCGGCAGGCGGTTGCGCCATTCTCGAAATTCCTGGTCGGGGCCGCGCTCGAGTCGCGCGACGGCCGTGTGTTCACCGGCTGCAATATCGAGAACGCGAGCTACGGACTGACCGTGTGCGCCGAGCGTGTCGCCGTGTTCAAGGCATTGTCCGAGGGCGCCCGCGCATTCAGCCGGATTGTGGTGTGCGCCGATACCCAGCATCTCACTCCTCCCTGCGGCGCCTGCCGCCAGATCCTCTGGGAATTCTGCCCCGAAGCGGAAGTCATCCTGGTGAACCTGGACGGGGCGTCCGAGACATTGGCGATCCGGGATCTGCTGCCGAGGGCCTTCGATGTATCGTTTCTTACTTAGCCTTGTCCTGTGCGTGGAGGTTCCCGCCGCGGAAACGGCCGACTGGATCATCTCCGCCGGACACGTGATCACGATGGATCCTGAGCGCCGCGTGATCGCCGGTGGTGCGGTGGCCGTGCGCGGCCGGACCATCGCGGGAGTGGGCACGCTCGCCGAAATCAACAAGCAGTTCACCGCACGCCAGCGAATCAACCGTCCCGAGGCGATCCTCGCGCCGGGCCTGGTGAACACCCACAACCACGCACCGATGTCGCTGTTCCGCGGGATCGCCGACGACATGCGGTTGCAGGATTGGCTCGAGAAGTTCATCTTCCCGGCCGAGGCCAAGAACGTCACGGCGGAGTTCTGCCGCTGGGGCACGCGCCTGGCCGTGCTCGAAATGCTTCTCAGCGGCACCACGACCTACACCGACATGTACTACTTCGAGGATGTGATCGCCGAGGAGACACGCAACGCCGGAATGCGCGGCGTCCTGGGTGAGACTGTCATCGGCTTTCCGGTGCCGGACGCCAAGACCCCGGCGGCGGCGCTCGCCTTCGCGGAGAACTACATCCAGCGCTTCGCCAAGGACGCCCTGATCACGCCGGCCATCGCGCCACATGCCGTCTACACGGTTCCGGCCGACGTGCTGAAACAGGCGCGGGCTCTCGCCAACAAGTACGGTGTGCCGCTGCTGATCCACCTCTCGGAAACCAAGCGGGAGAACGTGGAGGCCGAGGCCAAGCACCGGATGTCGCCCACACGCCTGCTCGACTCGCTCGGGATCCTGAACGGGCGAACGCTCGGTGCGCACGGCGTGTGGCTGGATGACGCCGACCTGGACATCCTGCGCAAGCGCGGCACGGGAATCGCGCACTGTCCGTCGTCGAACATGAAGCTCGCCTCTGGCGCGGCGCCGGTGGTGAAGCAGTTGCGGGCGGGGCTGAATGTCGGGTTGGGCACTGATGGCCCGGCGGGGTCCAACAACGACTTCTCTCTCTTCGAAGAGATGGACCTGGCAGCCAAGCTCCAGAAGGTATCTCTGCTCGATCCGCAGGCCCTGCCCGCAAAAGATGCACTCGCGATGGCGACGATCTACGGCGCGCGGGCGCTCGGGATGGGCGACCGTATTGGGTCGCTCGAGAAGGGGAAGCTTGCGGATTTGATCGTGGTCCGCACCGATCAGCCGCACGCTTTACCGATGTATGATCCCTACTCACAGATGGTTTACGCCCTGAAGGGGTCCGATGTGCGGGACGTGATGATCAACGGGCGGCTGGTGGTGAGCAGCGGGATGCCGTTGACGCTTCAGCCTGGTCCGATACTCGCCAAGGCAAAGGAATACCACCAGAAGATTCTGGCGTCTCTCCGGAATTAGTGCTTCAGTCTATCCCCAGGCCTTTTGCGGGGATCGTGAGATTTTCCGCCTCTGAAAAGCACTAATTATTCATCTTCGGGCATGCATCCAACGTGTGCCCGGGATAGGACCATTCATGCGCAATATACCCCTAGGGAGATTCGCGGGAGGCCCGCCGTTGGCGCTCCTCCTGGCGGTCTGCACGCCGTTGCAGGCCGGAATCATCAACACGTATACAAGCCGGGCGACTTGGGAGGCGGCGACATCCGGACGCACTGATATCACTTTCAACGTTCTCGGCCTGGCCGCTGGCGGCTTCACGAGCTATTCCAACTCGACCGGACTCACGGTGGCAGGCGTCACGTTCACGGGATTCAACGAGACCACGGCGAGCTACTTCCTGTACGGCATCAATCCAGCGATCGGCTGGGACGAAAACTGGGGCACCGGAACCCTGATCAAGGGACCCACGTGGTATCAGAGCGCCGGCGTGACCACATCCTACATTCAGTTGGTCATGCCAGCTTCGGTCACCTCATTCGGAATCGACCTGATGACGATCGGTCCGCGTGGAGCCAATGTCCGGCTCTCCGTCGATGGCACCGATCTCGGATCCCCTGTCTCCACCTCCACTGTCAGCCCAACCTTCGTCGGTTTCACTTCCGATACACCGGTCAACCAGATCCGGATTTCGATCGGGTCGGGTACGCTGTTCAACACGCAAGCGTTGATTGACAACGTCGCGTTCGGCACGGTGTCCGGTGGCGGGGGAGGCGGGGGTGGCGGCGGCGTGGAAACTCCTGAGACCACAACACTGCTGCTGGTAGGCTCGGGACTCTACGTTTGCGCATTGAAGAAGAGGAGGTGGCGCAGGCCGCGTCCCGCTCTTCCGTAGGCTATTTCTTGAACAGGTTGTCGAAAGCCGCCCGCGCATCGGACACGTTCCGGGGCGCGGGCGGTTGAGGAACGGCGGAAACACGGGCGGGCGGCGGTGCGTGAACGCCCGAATCGCGGGCGACGGTCACGGTGGGCTTGAAGGACTCGCAATGATTCGCTTCGTCCTTGCGGGCCACACGTTCGGCAACAGGCCGTTGGCACTGGAACCGTATCGAGGGGTCAAAATAGCAGCACTGCTTGCAAGTGTGCAGGTCAGAGGAGCATTTGGGGCATTTTCCGTGAAAGTCGGTCCCCGCGGTCAGAGCTACCGAACAGTTCCAGCACCGGGACGCGGCCACGGGCGGGACCATCAGCGGAATCTTGACGCCGTTGGGATCCTGGGTCTGCGTGCCCGGGCCCGGCTTCGGCTCGGCGTGGGAGTCCATATAGCCGTGCTGTTTGTACTTGCGGCCGTTGTCCAAACAGGAATTCTCCTTTGCGGATTGGCATACTGACCTCTGACGTGGGACGGGAAGCGTGGGTAACGAAGGGGTGAGGGTGGCTGCCAGCCTTACCTCTTATCTAACACGGTTCCGGTTCCAATGGAAGCGGGAAATGGCCCTACTGTTGTGCCCATTTCATTAAGGAGTGGCAAGGGCGCATCAGGGGATTGTCGGAATGGTTGGGCGTGACGCGCAGGGAATATCCAAGCCGTCCGGTCTGGACCGGCTGGTAGGACTGCCGGAACACGTGCATCGCGCCGTTTCCACCGGAGGCCTGCAGCGGTACGACCGATGGATTGATCAGGCAGCCATCCGGCCCGATGTTGCCCACCACGGCCTCGACGCGAATGTCGTCCGGAGCCAGGCCGCCGAGATCGATCACGGCCTCAATGGGAAGCGTCTCCCCGCTCAATGCCACCTTGCCGTTCGGAGTGCTGACCTCGACAAACCGGATACGGTCCCATGCTTGCAACACCCGGTCCATCCACTGGGAATGCTGGCGCGCCCCGGCGAAGTTGTTGCCGGAAACACGGGTCCAGGCCTCGTCCGCTTTCAGGTACAACTTCTCGTTGTAGTCGCGCAGCATCCGGCCCGAGTTGAACCGCGGACTCAGCTTGGCCAGCGACATGCGCATTCGCGGCATCCACTCGGCCGGAACGCCGCGCTCCCGCTGGTTGTAGAACATCGGCACGACTTCGTTTTCAAGCAGCGAGTAGATGTTGCTCGCATGCATGTCGTCCTGGCCGTCGGAGTAGTTCTCGCGGTCTCCGATCGCCCAGCCCCCGGATTCCTCGTAGGCCTCGTCGAACCAGCCATCGAGAATGCTCAAGTTGAGCACGCCGTTGATGCCCGCCTTCATTCCGCTGGTGCCGCATGCCTCTTCCGGCCGCCGCGGATTGTTGAGCCAGACATCCACACCCTGAATGATTTCACGCCCCACCTGGATGCTGTAGTCCTCGACGAACACCACCCGGCGCGACAACTCCGGATCCCGCGTCAGACTCCAGATTTCGCGGATCAGATTCTTGCCGGGCTGATCCTTGGGATGCGCCTTGCCGGCAATGATGATCTGGACCGGCATGTCCGGATGATTGAGAATCCGCTTGAGCCGCTCCTTGTCGCGGAAGATGAGCGTCGCGCGCTTGTAGGTAGCAAACCGCCGCCCGAATCCGATCGTCAGCGCGTCGAAGTCCAGTGCGCCACTGAGGCGTTGAATCTCGGCCGCTGAGGCCTTGCGTTTCGCGGCTGACCGGCGTAAGCTCTCGCGCACGAACTGCACCAGCCTCCGCTTGCGCCGCCGGTGGATCTCCCATAGCTCCGCGTCCGGAATCTCGGCGATTCCGTCCCAGACCTCGGGGTCGGTGTGGCGTTCCATCCAGTCCGGCTGGAGGTACTGATCGTACAATGACGCGAGGTCGCCGTTCACCCACGAAGGCAAATGGACTCCGTTGGTGATCCCCTGGACCGGCACCTCGCTTTCGGGCGATTCCGGCCACAGGTCCTGGAATAGCTCGCGCGACACCTCGGAATGGAGTGCGCTCACCGCATTCCGGTGCGCCGCTGTGTGCAGCGCGCAGACCGCCATGTTGAAGCGCTCGCCGTGGTCGTGGCGGCGCCGGCGGCCGAGCGCGAGCAGTTCGTCGAACGGGATCCCCGCCCGCTCGCAATAGCCGTGGAAGTACTCGTACACCATGGAGGGCTCGAACAGGTCGAATCCCGCGGGCACGGAGGTATGTGTCGTGAAGACGTTGTTCTGCCGCGTGGCTTCGAGCGCCTCGCGGAAACTCAACCCCTGTTCTTCCATGAGCACCCGGATCCGCTCGATGGCGAGAAAGGCCGAGTGGCCCTCGTTCATATGGAACACGGTTGGCTGGATGCCGAGCGCCTTGAGCGCCCGCAGTCCGCCGATGCCGAGCGCAATCTCCTGCCGGATCCGCACCCGGTCGTCGCCGCCATACAGATGGTCCGTGATGCTGCGGTGGTCGGCGAGGCGGTTTTCCGGGACGTTCGAATCGAGCAGGAACAACCGGACTCCGCCTGTGTTCATCTGCCAGACCTTGAGGTACACGGTGCCGGTAGGCAGGTCGATCGTGACCATCAGGTCCTTGCCGTCCGGTCCGGATACTGGCTGCACCGGGACGGTGTAGAAATCGTTGACGTGCGGCCGTTCCTGCTGCCACCCGTCTGGATTCAGGTATTGCCGGAAATATCCCTTCTGGTAAAGCAGTCCGACTGCCACCAGCGGCAGTCCGAGGTCGCTGGCCGCTTTCAGGTGGTCACCCGCCAGGATTCCCAGGCCGCCGGAATAGATCGGCAGGCACTGGACCACGCCGTATTCCATGCAGAAGTAGGCGATCAGGCCCTGCTTGGGCGTGGCGTTGTACCGGTCGATGTAGGCGTCAAAACGCTCGCAGGCGCGCCGGTAGACGGAGATGAACCGCGGATCGGAGCCCACCCGTTCCAGTTGAGCCGCGGACAGCTTGCTCAACATCTCGCTCGGGTTGTGGCCGGATTCGTCCCACAGGTGCGAGTCCAGCCGGCGGAAAACCGCGCGGACGGCGTGTTCCCAGCTCCAAACCACGTTTGAGGCGAGCTCCATCATCCGGGGCAGGGAGGGTGGCAGGTTCGGGCGGACGAGGAACTCCTGGAGTGGTTGGATCTGGAAACCCATAATGTTGTAGATCGGAGGAAGACCTGGCGGGAAACAGAGGCAGGCTCTCTTCAGTATAAGCCAGGGGGCGCCCGTCAAACTCCCCCGTCGCGGCCGGGACCATCAGTTCGCCGACGGTGACGCCGCTCCCCTTCAACGTTGTCAGCGCCCCTGAATTTGTTGCACAAGGGCATGAAACAACGGACAATACCTACAGGAGGCGCCAGCTTGTCACCGCCGGCCTCGACCGAAGAACTCCGCAAGGCGCTTTACCGCGCGTGTAATCCGTCCGCCGCCCTCCCGGCGGGCGATCCATTCTACGTAGACTGCGCCGGCGAGCGCCGGACCTCCCACCTCATTGAGACGCTTGCCGACCGTATCCGGTACGGCGACGGCAAGTCCACCCAGCTCCTGTGCGGCCATCCAGGCTCGGGCAAAACAACGGAGTTGTTCCGGCTCCAGCACTCTCTTCAGGACGCTCAATTCGTCGTCTACATGGATGCCGACAAGGTGCTGGACATGCAGGATGTCGGCGCGCCCGAGGTCCTGCTGAGCATCGCGGCCGAAGTCTGGGATGCTTTCCACGAGCGAACACCGATCGCGCTCCGGACCG
Organism: Acidobacteriota bacterium; assembly: GCA_016871015.1. GTDB lineage: Bacteria > Acidobacteriota > Terriglobia > Bryobacterales > Bryobacteraceae > SYLY01. The sequence continues at coordinate 20,318 of VFZX01000062.1, forward strand.
GCGGGCTGGGGAGCCTTCTTCAGGAGTTGAGCCGGGTCTTCTCAGTTTCCGGAGAGTTCGATATTGAGGCCCCTATTCCAGCCATGTTGGGGAAGTTGAAGGCGACGCTCAAGTATGATCCCAAGCAGCGGGGACAGCTCCGGGAGTACTTGACCTACCGGCCCTCGTCTCTGCTCAGCTCGGTCAACGAGCTTCTGGAAAGCGCCGCGGAAGCAGTGAAGGCGGAGCAGGGTCTCGGACTCGCGGTCATTTTTGACAGCCTCGATCGCGTCGGATCGCGCAGAATACCCAACTCGGGCCAGACCTACGGAGAGCACCTGTTCATCGAGTCGTGGTTCATGCTCAGCGGTCTGAATTGCAATATCGTCTATACGCTCCCTCCTTCAATCGCGAACAGCCCGCAAGGCGGAAACTTGAACCCTGCGCGGATTCCGATGATCCCGGTCCGGCTCAGAGGATCAGGCGGACCGGACGAAGCTGGACTCTCCAAGCTTCACGAGATCCTCGCGCGGCGTGCCGCCGGCACCGGACTCGACTCGCAGGCTATGGCCTCTGATGATGCCATGCGCCGGCTTTGCCAGGTATCCGGTGGCTTTGGACGTCAACTGCCCCGGTTGTTTCAGGATTCCCTCTCGGCGCAGCGCGCGATTCCCGTCGAACTGCCCGCGGTCGAGCACGCGATCCAGCAGGGCCGCAACAGTTTCGCCGATGGCCTCCTGTTCCAACCCGAAGCCTGGCCCCGGTTGCAGAAGATCGCGGATGAACGGCCCGACCGCCTCGACCAGTCCGACCTCAGCCTCCTCGACCGCCAGTACATCCTTGACTACCGCGACGCTGAGGGTCACTGGTACGACGTGAATCCGCTGGTCCGGGAGGCGCGCCAGTTCCGGCAATGAGCACCACGTTCCCTCCTGTCGCCGCCGCTGCTCCGGCATTCGACGATTTCGAAACGCTGCGCGAGATGCTCAATCTGGCGCAGGGCGGGTTCAGCCTGATCCTCGCCTCGTTCGATATGCCCCGCACAAGGGCGTCCGTGCAGGAGCGCTTGAGGAAGAGCTTCCCGGACAGCAATGTTGTTGCCATCGATCTGTACGAGATCCCGTCCGATGACCCGAACACGCGGTCGGAGACGGTGTTTGACCAGATGCCCGCTCTGATCGCGCGGGCCTCGGGTGGACGGACTCCGGACCTGCTCTTCATCAATGGTCTCGATAAGTTGATGGCTCGAGACGTGGACCGCGCCGTCCAGCCGCTGAACTTTGCGCGCAACCGGTTGAAGGAGGAGAATCCCTATCCTGTCGTGTTCTGGATCTCCAGCCGCTGGATGCCGAGAATCCTGGAGTTCCCCGATCTCGCTTCGTGGCGTAGCGGAGACTTTCGCTTTGAGGGAGACAGGCAGGCAGTCCTGGACGAAGCCGAGCGGCTGTCCCGCCCGCGTGCACGATTCTGGGCCTGGATCAAGGTGCTCCTCAGGAGTCACGGAAGCACCGGATCCGAAGCGCAGCGGATCCTAGATCTGTTGCCGGACGCGGAAGCGTTGGATTCGCCGCACACGAGCCGACTCCGTGAACGGCTCCGGAGCTTGCAGTCGAGACTCGGCAAGCGGGACGCCTCCTCTATTGCAAGGCCGGGATACGCACCGCTCGCCAGGCTTACTGCGCCGGACCATTTCTTCGGGCGCGACGCTGATCTCAGCAACGTTGTGAGGCGTGTGGTCCATGTCACACCGCGCTTCCTGGTTGTGTGGGGAGAGTCCGGATGCGGGAAGAGCCTGCTGCTTTCGCGCGGCCTTGTGCCCGAACTGAAACAGGCCGGCGTCCTCCCCGTGCTGATCACCGGTGGAGACCAGGATCTTATTGCAACTATTGAGGCGCGGCTGAGTGAAGTCAACGGCTGCGATCTCCCGCTCGAGCAGGCAATCGCCAAGACCGGCGCAACGGTGGTGCTGATCCTCGATCAGTTCGAGCGCTTCTTCCGCGAAGTGGTCTCGGCCGAGCAACGCCAGAAGGTGCTCTCGCGGCTGGAAACGCTCGTCTACGGCGGTGTGTCTCGGATCCGGCTGGTCATAGGCATCCGCTCCGATGAGTTGGCGCGGGTGCTGGAGTTCGGGGACCGGATCGAGCCGCTGTCGGCGGTCAAGCGTTTCGAGTTGCGGCGCTTCGATAAGGGTGCGGCCAAGGAAGTGCTGCTGCGGATCGGAGAGTCGGACAAGGCGGCGTGGGCACAGGACGAGGCTTTGATCAACGCGGCCATAGACGACCTTGCTCAAGAGACACGTGTCCGGCCCGTCGATGTCCGGTTGATGGCGGCTGCTTTGACGGCGGGCGGAATCGGCACGATCAGCGACTATCGAAGGGCTGGTGGACGTGAAGTGCTGCTGGAGGCACTGATCGAGCGGGTGGTCGGGGGGTTGAGCGCCCGGTTGGACCACAATTCCTGGAAGCGGCTCCTGCTCGTATTCATCGATTCACCGCCAGCCCGCTTGAGCCTCACGGCCGAGGGGGCCGCTCGGAGGTCCGGGCTTACGCTACCGGTTACTCAGGAGGCGGTGCTAGAACTGGAATCGGCTGGACTGCTGCGCGGGGCGTCTGGGAAACGCTTCGAGTTGTCGCATGACGCCTTGGTAGGGTTCATTCTGGCGGCGTCGCGAGAGATTCAGTACTGGACGCGGACTACCACGCAGAGCGACTTAAGCGCCCCGGGCTGGACGCGGACTGCATTTTGATGGGAAGAGACCTGCAGACGCCGACTTCGCTGGCCTGAATCGCTCCCCGCCCCTACTTATCCCCCCGCCGCTTGATCTGAATCTCCAGCCTCTTGATCTTCTGATTCAGCGTTGACAACGGAATCCTCAACTTCTCCGCCGCCTCCGTCTGGCTCCAGCTATGCGCCTCCAGCGTATCGACAATGGTCCGCCGCTCATAGTCCGCCACCATCTCGAACAGACTCGCATCCGGCGCCAGACGGCCCGCCTCGTCCCGCCGGATCTTCATCCCGCCCGTGTGCAGCAGATGGTCCGGCAGCACGCTCACCGGCACCAGCGCCTCGTTCGCCAGCACCACGGCCCGCTCCATGATGTTCTCGAGTTCCCGGACATTCCCCGGCCAGGCATGGTCCATCAGGATCTGCATCGCGTCCGGCTCAAACCGCAGCACGCTCCTCCCGCCCGCGTCCAGGAACTTCTCATTCTCCCGGCAGTACTTGGTAAAGAAGTGATCCACCAGCAGCGGGATGTCGTCCCGCCGGTCCCGCAACGGGGGCAGCGCCAGATTGATCACGTTCAACCGGTAGTAGAGGTCCTCGCGGAACTTGCCCTCCTCGACCATCTTGCGCAGGTCGGCGTTGCAAGCCGCGATGATCCGCACGTCGGACCGGATCACCTCGTTCGAACCCAAGGGCATGAACTCGCGCTCCTGCAGCACGCGCAGGAGCTTGGCCTGGGTCTCAACCCCCACCGTCGAAATCTCGTCGAAGAAGATCGTCCCTTTGTTGGCCGCCTCGAAGTAGCCCTTGCGCGCCGCCATCGCGCTCGTGAAGGCGCCCTTCACATGGCCGAACAACGTCGACTCGAGCAGATCGGGCGGCAGTGAGCCCGAGTTCACGGCCACAAACACCTGGTCGGCCCTCGGTGAGTTGGCGTGGATCGCCTTGGCGATCAGCTCCTTGCCCGTCCCCGTCTCGCCCGTGATCAGGATTGTCGCCCGGCTCGGCGCCACCTGCGCCACCAGATCGAGCACCCGCAGCATCCGCTCGCTCTTGCCGACAATATTGGGAAACGCGTACCGTTGCTTGAGCGCGCGCTTCAACTGCGTGTTCTCGGTGAGCAGCTTCCGAGCGCCGATCATCCGCGCCACTTCGATCAGCAGCTTCTCGTTGTCCCACGGCTTTGAGAAGTAGTCGTTGGCGCCCAGCTTCAGTGCGCGGACCGCCACTTCCACCGATCCGTAGGCCGTGATCATCGCCACCGGCGTGTCGCGGTCCCGCTCGCGGATCTCGGTCAGCACCTCCATGCCGCTTTTGTCCGGCATCATCAGGTCCAGCAGGACCATGTCATACTGCGCCGACTCAAACCGCGCCAGCCCCTCGCCGCCGTTCTGCGCCAGGTCCACCTGGTAGCCTTCCATCTCCAGCAGCAGCTCGAGACTCTCGCGGATGTCCGCTTCGTCGTCGATGATCAGGATCCGGCCGGATTCAGGCATGTACCGCTTTTTGGACAAGCGGTAAGTCGAGACGGAACGACGTGCCCTGGCCGACCTGGCTTGTCACATCAATCGTACCGCCGTGTTCCCGTACGATGCCATAGGTGACCGCCAGGCCCAGCCCGGTGCCCTTCTTCGCGCCCTTGGTCGTGAAGAAGGGATCGTAAATCCGCGCCAAATCCTCCGGCGGAATCCCGCGGCCGGTGTCGCGCACCTCAATCCTGGCCCGCTCGCCGTCCGACGCCGCTTCCACCGTCAGACGCCCGCCCTCCTCCATCGCGTCGCGCGCGTTGAGGAACAGATTGAGGAACACCTGCTGGATCTTTCCCGCGTTGCCGCGCACCGGCGGCAGATTCTCCCCGCCGCGCAGATCAACGGCCACGCGCGCTTTCTGGAGCTGCGGCTCGATCAACTGCAGCGTCTCGCGGATCAGCCGGACGAGGTCGAGATCCTCCATGTCGGTCTTCGAGGTCCGCGAGAAGTTCAGCAACGAGTTGACGATCTCGCTCGCCCGGAACGTTTGCTTGGCGATCTTGTCGAGGATCCGCGCATTCGGACCATCGCCGCCCATCTGCTTGGTGAGCATCTGCGCGTAGGTCGAGATCACGGCGAGCGGCGTGTTGACTTCGTGCGCGACACCCGCCGCCAGCAGACCGATCGAACTCAGTTTGTCCGCCTGGACCAGCTTCTGCTCGAGGTTGGCGCGTTCCGTCACATCGTCGAAAATGATCAGCCGCCCGATCCGCTGCTGTTCTTTGGTGAACAGCGGGGCGACGGCGATATTCACCAGGGTGTCGCCGGTTTTTGAATGTCCGTTGAGCGCGAACTTGTAGATCTGATGGATGCCCGTCTCAGCGCGCATCCCTTCGAGATCCTCCATCAGGCGTCCTGGAAGCAGATCTCCGAGCTTTTGCCCCGCGGCCTGGTCGCGCGTCAACCCGGTGAGCGCCTCCATCTGCGAGTTCCAACTCTCCACGCGGTCGTCGAGGTCGGCGGCCACGATGCCCACGTTGATCGACTCGACGATGTTCTCGCTGAACTCCTTGAGCCGCTCGTACTCGGCCACCTTGCGCTGGAGCGAGGTGTAGAGCCGGGCGTTCTCAATCGCGATGCCCACCGAACCCGAGAGAGTCTCCAGCAGTTCGAGATCCTCCGAGGTCAGGAAGTCACCCTTGTCCGTGCGGCTCAGTCCGAGATAGGCGATCGTCTTGCCGCGTACATGACACGGAATGTAGTAGGTCAGACCCAGCCGCGCAACGGTCGCCCGGACGCGCAACGGCTGGCTACCCGAAACGACGTCGAGTGGCATGCGGGTCCGTTCAAAGAAGATCGGCTCCTCCGAGTGCGGGGGCAGGAAACTCAGATCGAGATGCGTCCCCGGTGCGACGCGTTGGTTGCCGCCTGCAAACAGCGCGAGCTTATATTCCGTTCCGCCCTCTCCGGCCAGGAAGAACGCGACATCCGGGATGTAGAGCGTGCGCCGGATCCGGTCGGCGACAAGCGGGAGCATCTTCTCCAGATCAGTCTCCGAGCTCAGCTCGCGTGCGAACTCGACCAGCGTCCGCCGGTAGTCGTAGCGGTCCTTGTAGAAAACCTTGCGGTCGAGGATCTCCTGGATCGAATTGCGGACGGGCTGGAACACCAGCGCGGCGATCAGGATCAGCAGCACCATCGCCCCCGGGTCGATCTCCTCGACTGGCTGGACCGAGAGGATCAGAGCGTAGAGGATTCCCAGCACCCCGAGCGTCGCCAGCGTATACGCCAGCCCCTGCTGGAAGATCACGTCGACATCCATCAGCCGGTAGCGCAGAATCGCGTACGCCCAGGTGGCGGGCACCAGAATCAGCGACAGCACAGCGAGATTCATGTAGGGGGTCGGCACGACCCCGAGAACGTAGGGGATCGTATAGGCAAGCGTGAATGGCAAGACTCCGGCCAAAGCCCCGTTCCTCAGCCACTTCACCTGCTGCCTCATGACTGGATCCTCTTCGCTCCGCGCCTGCAATGCCGCCGCCAAAGCGCCCAGCAGATATCCCGCGCTCAGGAAAGCGACCCATACCCGGTCGAGCAGCCAGCGGAACTCCAGCAACGGAAACGCCGTCCGCAGCGTCCCCGAGGCTGACGCCAGAAATACCAGCAGCAGGAACAGCGCGGGCAGGTAGAGCAGCGCCGCCATCCATTTCCGGCGGAACCTCGATTGCGGAAACACCAGCGTGAAGTGGAGGAAGATCGTTGGCGCGAACAGCCCGGCCGCGACGTTGCCCCAATACATCACCTTGTCGAAATTGTTGAGCTTGCCCGTGTAGTGAAAGCTGAACAGCACAAAGCTCGCCAGGCACAGGCAGTAGAAGTGGATCGCGCGCGCCGCCTCCGATCGCCGGAAGTAGACGAACAGTCCGATCGCGACATAGCCGAACCCCACCAGATACTGGTAGAAGCGCGTTGCATCCGCGGGCCGCTCGGCGACAATCACCTTTGCCGGTGGCAGCTCCACGCCATCGCGCCGGACCACGTACTCAGCGCTGCTCCAGGCCGCCACCCGCGCCAGGATCTTGGTCGCGTCGAGCGCCGTGCCCACCGTCGCGCTGTTGATCCGCAGCAGCACGTCGCCCTCGCGCAACCCAGCCTTTGCCGCGCCACTGCCAGAATCGATATGCAGAGCTACCACGATTGGACGCCGGTCTGTGTCATGCCGGTCGACCCAGGTGACTCCATCTTCCGCAAGTTGGAATTTCCGTTGTTGCTGAAGATTCACACCGGCGCAAATCACCCCGGCGGCGGTAAGCACCACCAGCAGCGCGCTAACAAGCTGATTCTTCAGGTCCTTCACGGATTCCCACCGTTCCGCCTTCGCGGCCAGCGCCCTCGTCGAGCTAGCCCTATCCTACACCAATCCAGAGACTGCTGTGCAAGCGGGTTGCCATCCCTGGATCCCTGCGCGCACCGGCAAATTCAACCACTTAACCAGAGTGACAGCTTTGGCCCTTCCGTTTCTTGAAGATTAAGGCCGGTACACTTCGTGGAAGTGAATCGCGTACGAGATATAATCATTCGAGCCCTTGACCGAGCTGTCTCACGCCGAACTGGTGAGATTGTGCGCCGAGCGTCCGAGCGACGAAGCGTGGCAGGAATTCATCCGCCGCTACCAGCCGGTGATCGCTGGCACGATCCACCGCTACCTCTCGGCCAGGGGACCGCAGGCAATGGCGCACGCCGAGGACCTCGTCCAGCGGGTCTATCAGGAACTGTGCTCGAACCGGTGCAAACGGCTCCGCGAATTCACGCCCACACATCCGGATTCGATATTTGGACTTCTGAAGACGATTGCCGCGCACACCGCGATCAACCTAGATCCAATACTGTTCACTTAACGTTTCTTGATCCGCAATACGATCTTGACGCGGCGGGTCTGGCATCGTCCGCGTGGCCTCAGGTTGTAGTTGCTCATCTTCCGTTTGACTC
>VFZX01000063.1 GCA_016871015.1 Acidobacteriota bacterium
GTGTTCTCCGGACACGCGTACTGAAAACACGGCGCTTGTCTTGACTGAAACCTCGAAAATCGCTGAAATCGATGGTCCAGTGACGAACTTGGGCTAGAAAAACCCCGGATCCGTGATCGAAACGGTTCCTGATTCCCGCATGATGGAGTAGGAACCTATGGCAATCCAACTCATCGAAGCTCCCGCGGACGACTCTTCCCGCGCCTACCAGACTTTGGGCTACGTCGACGCCTATGACGCGCCCCTGAACTGCGACTATGCCTTCGTGGGCTACAAGGAAACGGATCGCGACACCGGCGAGTGGCGCATCCGCATCCGCTCCTCCCAGACCACCGGCGCTGTGTTTGAACCCGCCATGATGCGCAGCAAGGCCCGGGAGACCGGGGCCCGCGGCCTGCCCTACTTCGTCTGGGGTGCGAGCATGGACCCGTCTCCCGGCGACCAGCGCCAGATCGAGTTCCGCGTCCATGTGGCCAACGGCCAGGCCTCCGAGATCGAGGTCTATGTCCGCATGCGCAAGTTCGATGGCAGCGCCGACGAGCCCAAGTCCGTCCGCTTCCCGTTCGCCTGATCAGCGCGCGGCCAGCTTCACCGCCTGTCCGGTCTTGATGGACTGTTTGGCCGCGTCGATGATCTCAACCACATCGGCATTGATTCCGATCGCCGTGAGGCCCTCCACCGGCCTATTGTTCCGGATGCAGTGGACCATGTAGGCGATCGGTTCGGCCTGTTCGGGCGGAAGTGGCGCTGAGGGCAGTTCCTGTCCGGGCTCCCGGCCTTTGCGAACCTCCACCCGCCCGTTCACCATCGTGATGCTTCCGTTGAGCCCAAAGATCTCCAGGTCCTGGAATCCGCGCGGCAGGTCCCAGCTTCCTTCGAACAGCCCAACGCCGTTCCTGTAGGACAGGATCATGGTTGAGTTGTCCTCGACCTTGGGGAATGTCTCCGGCCGGAGCTGGTTCACGTGGGCGTAGACCTTCTCCGGACGGCCCAGGTACCACAGGCTCCAAAGCGCGTTGTAGCAGCCGAAGTCCATGAGCGCGCCGGCGCCGTTCTTCACCGGGTCGGTGAGCCAATCGAAGAAGTACTGGCTGCGGACACCACGTCCCCCGGGCCCGCCGTGGCCGACGATGCCACGCAGCCGCCACGGCTTGCCGATCGCTCCGGAGTCCGCATGCTGCCGCGCCACGTACTGCGAGGGCCACCACGCCATCTGGTAGTTGGTCATGATCTTGACGCCGTGCCGGGAGGCGAGTTCCTGGATCGCCACGGCCTCCTTGTGAGTGGCCGCCAGCGGCTTCTCGAAAATGATGTGGATCTTGCGCGGGGCGCACAGCTTCACCGCATCCAGGTGCTTGTTGTTTTCATTGAATGCCCACACGATGTCGGGTTTGGCCTGGTCGAGCATCCGGGCGGCGTCAGCGAAGAACATACCATCAGGGGCTCCCATTTTCTTCGCTTCCGCGATGAGATCCGGATTGGTTTCGGCGATTCCCACCAGTTGCGCCGGAGTTCCCTTGATCATCTTGGGCAGGTGGCCCCAGACGTGGGAATGCAGCAGTCCGATAACGGCAATGCGCGGCGTGTCCGCTGCCAAAAGGGGTGCGGCGAGCAGGAGGAGCAGTACGTGTCTCATGGGGTCCAATACCGGATTTTACACCCCCTGCCGGAACGGGACCGCGGATGGTGGTAAATTAATAGGCCAGCACGGATATTCCGACGAGGTGAGGACCCCTATGTTGAATCGAGTGGTTGCCGCCCTTCTGAGCGCATCATGGGCGTGGGCGCAGGACGTGGAGGCGCTACGTAACGCCGCCCGTGGCGGCCAGCCCCAGGCGCTGGCCGATCTGGCCGCGCACCTTGACCGGCGCAACGATCCGGAGGCCCGCCAGGCCTACGGCAAGCTGTTGGGAGCCAATCCGGACGCCAATCTCCGGAGATCCGCCTTGCGGCGGTTGGTGACGCTCGACCTCATGGCGGGCGACAACACCGCGGCTGCTGAACACCTGCGGCAGTACCGGGAAGCAGGGGGAACCGGGCTGCCCGCTTCCATGCCCCAGTACGCCAAGCCCGAGCCGATGCCCACCATCGACATCCCGGGTCCGATCCACAGTTTCTCGCGGATGGCGGCGCTGTCGCCCGACCTCCGCCCGGAGGACCTGCTCCCGGCCCTGGCCCGGAACGTCGTCACCAATGGCTACCAGGCTTCGAGCGGGCAGGAGGGTAAGGAGCAGACCGAGTTCCTCAAGCTCGTCTTCCGCTACCTCGGGCAAGCCCGCGAGCTCGACAAGTTCTCTGGCGCCGAAAAGAAGATCAACATTGACCAGTGCGACACACCCCGGACCGCCGAGCTTCTCAAGATCCTCGGCTACCGGATCCGCGGGGCGTGCGGCGGCGACATCACACTGGAAACCGTGAACGCGGGCCGCGCATTCTTGACAATCGATTCCGGATTCCCGCTGGCCGAGTTCGAACAGTCCCTTCGCACGAGCCGCCCGTTCGTCTATGACTACAAGCCGACCCAGGTGCCCGTTCTCTATGGCCCGGACTATTGGCTCTCGGTCGAGAAGAAGGACCGCGGCGAGTTCATCGACGTTTTCATGTCCGACGACCTGCTGTGCCGCCTCTACCTCGGAATGGCCAAGATCGACCACAACACGGCCATGGAGATGAAGAAGACTATCTCGCTGCAGCGCCTGCGCGCGTTCGCCCACGTGATCGACTTCTTTGGCGGCATGTACCAGATCCGCGACGGCAAGGTTCCGGTGCCGGGTGGCGCCCGCAGCGAAGCGATGTGGGCTGAACTCGTGGGTGCGCCGCCGTCGCAGGGCGTTCAGTTTATTGACAAACTGTTCTCGAAAGACGACGGCTGGCTGAACAGCTACTTCGACGCGCTGTCGCGGATCGATGGTCCGGTCCAGACCTATCTCACGGAGCCCGAGCGCCTCAAGAGGTTTTACACGGCGATCCGCGGCCGGGTCACCAGCCCGGGACCCGCGCGTCCGGTTTTCCGGTCAAACACGGACCTGATGCTGCTCACCACGCGGTTGCGCCTGGAACCGAACGGCCAGCCGCACATCCCTGGCGGAATCGAGGTCTGGCGGGACCTGTTCGTCAATCATCCTCACGGAAAGTACGATGGCAAGCTCACCAAGGGCGCCGCCGGATGGAAGAACCCGGACGACGTCGTGGAAGCGCTGTTCGCCCTGTCGCGCAAGGCGGTGGAGAACGAGCCTCTCAAAATCTTCATGGGTTTGACCGACGTGAACCGGAAGCGCAAGCAGCCGCTCACGGCCGACACCGCCGACCGGATCGCCCGCAGTTGGCGCCTTATTTCCTCGCAGATCCCAGTCTTCACCGAGGTCGACCTTTCCGATGCGGCGATCTCGCAGTACCTGGACAACGTCGAGTCGATCAGCGCGATCAAGGACCAGAACCCGCGTGCCGACACCGCGGGCAGCTTCCAGGCCCTGGTCAGCCTGTGGCAGGTGTTGTCGCGCAACTCCCTGATCCCGGCGGCGCAGAGCGAGCCAGCGCTCAAGGAGATCCTGGACGGATTCCTCAAGCTGCGCAACCATCGCGAAGTCTTCGACTCGAGCGTTAAGGGCGTTCGCGCGTTGCTCAAAGCCACCGGCACTCCGGACAACGCCAATCCCCAGGAGCGTATGATCGCGCTGATCGCCGGAACCAGCCGGCCGGGAGACGAAGAAGCCCACCAGCAGATGGTGTCTGAGGCGAACCGGATCTTCGAGTCCCAACGCCTGATCTCGCTCAAGACGTTGCTCGACCTGGCCGACCACATCGAAGCCCTCGGCAAGGGCGAGAAGCTCAATGTCGCCCTGGTGAACCGGCTCCAGCAGCGGATGCAGGAAATCCAGCTTCCGCGCGCCTCACTCACCGGCGCCGAGAAGAACGCGCTCTCATTTGGATACTGGACGGAGAAGCACATCGAGAATCAGCGCAAGATGTCGCTACGGCAGACGCTCGAGCGATCGGGTGCGGACCCAAACAAACTCGGCGACGCGCGGGCGATGCTGGCGCCGATCCTGCGTGACACCCTTGTCGGGTTCAGCTATGCGTACTACGCGCCGCCCGGGGCCCAACTCCTCAAGACGAACCCGCTGTTCGTGCGCAGCCACGACTTCCTCGGGGTGCAGGGTACGAATCAAACCTGGCGGCAGACCGAAGTCCTTGGGACCGGATGGCCGTCGAGCGCGGGCGGCCGGTTGGTCGGCTCGCTCGCCGGAATGGCATACGCGCTGGCCGAAGCCGAGCAGAACTTCCTGATCCCATCGCGGGAACAGGCTCTCATTTGGGGCGACCTGGTTCCGCAGATGATCCTGATGGCGAAGACGGCCCGCTGGTGGTCAGTGACGCCGGAACAGATGCACTTCGTGGGCCTGCACCTCCGGCTCGGAGAATCGACAGTCGCCGACGCGATGATTGACTCACGCAGGCGGACCGAGATGATCACCGTCCTGTCGCGCCAAGCCTCGCCGGGCCGGGCCGCCAAGGTTCAGATGCTGCTCGAACAGGGCGACCTGAAGTCCGCTCTGGAAAACATCACCGCCGCCGAGCTCGTGCTGCTCGGCGCCGACTGGATGGCAAAGCATGAGGACGACGATTCCGTGCATGGCCGTGAGATCCGGCGCCTGCGGCAGTTTGCGCCGGCGGCCGTGAACTGGGCAGCGATCTCCCGCGTGTTCGGGACACCCAAGCCCACCCTGACCTCCTCCTTCCAGCCCGAACTGCTGAACCTCAGGACGTTTCCAACCTTGATGGGCTACTCGAGCCGGATCATGGCCGAGAGCTGGGAATCGAACCTGCTTTATTACGCAGCCCTCGCCGATGAGACCTACACGAATCCGGCCAGGCTGAACGTCTTGATCCCCGAGTGGACGGCGGAAACCGTGCAGCGGATATTCGCCACGCACCTGGAGGACTGGCCGGCCCTGTTGCGTTCCATGCGCAACGTGGGGGATGATGTCCGCAAGAAGGCCCGGAACGGGGCCAGCGACAAAGCGGAAGGGAAATAGAACATGACCATATCGTTGCGATTCACTTTGGCCGCGGTTGTAGCGGGAGCGGCGGGACTGGGATTGTGGACGCTGGTGCCCGCGGCGCGCGCGCAGCAGACACAGGAGGAGCGGCCGACGTTCCGCACCGACGTGAACATGGTGGTGCTGAGCTTCACGGTCACCGACAGCAAGGGCAAGTACATTACCGGCCTCAAGCACAGCGATTTCAGGATTCTCGAGGACGGAATCTCGCAGAAAATGAACACCTTCGCCGAGGGCAACAAGCCGCCGGTCCAGGTGATGGAGGACGGCTCGACGCGCCAGCTCATCGTGTCCGGTGATGGTGCGGCTTCGCGCCAGCCCACGGAGGGCGGTGATCCGCGGCTCGACGCCTTCGTGGGCACCAACGTGTTCGTGCTGTTCGACACGAGCAACTACATGTACCGCGGGTTCGTCTACGCCTCCGACGCAATCGCCGACTTCATCCGCGGCCTCGATCGCGCGGACTCGGTGGCCGTCTACACTTTCAGCCGCAACCTGTCGCGCGCGGCCACTCTCTCCCGTGACCGCAATAGCGCGATTTTCGGATTGCGGAAGGCGGTGGCGGGCGACGACGCGGCTCTCTATAACGCACTGCTGCTCGCGCTGCGCGATGCGGCCAAAGTCTCCGGACGCAAGGTCGTGATCGTGTTTTCGAACGGTCCCGACAACGCCAGCATGGTGGCGCCCGATGACGTCCGCCAGGTGGCCGAGGACGAAGGCATCCCGATCTATGTGATTTCGACCAGCGACGTCAGCAAGGATCCGATCTCGTCGAACGTGTTCAAGCGCATCTCCCAGCGCACTGGCGGCCAGGTCTACTTCGCCAAGACGTGGCAGAAGCAGGTGGAGGCCTTCGAGTCCATCCGCGAGTCGCTCGGCAATTCCTATACCGTGACGTATTATCCACAGGCGAATCCGAACGACAACTTCCGCAAGATCACAGTCGAGATCGCCTCCGACGCGGCGAAGAAGTACCGTGTCAGAGCCCGTCCCGGCTACCGTCCGTCAAGGAGCTTCTAGCGCATGAGGCTGGTGGCGGCGATCGCATTAGCCGCGCCCTTGTTTGGCCAGGAAACCCTGTTCGGAACCGCGGCGGACATTGAGTCCGGCACGCGATGGTACCGCGCCAACTGCGCCGTCTGCCATGGTCTGGATGCCCGGGGGGGCCGCGGCCCGGATCTCACCACCGGGACATTCCGCCACGGCGGCCGCGACCAGGACCTGTTCCAGTCGATCAACGAGGGGATCAAGGGAACCGAGATGCCCCCCATTCGGCTCGAGGGCCGGCAAACCTGGCAGATCATCGCCTTCTTGCGATCGCTGGCCAGGCGTCCGAAGGCGGTGAAAGGAACCGGGGATCCCGCCGCCGGACGCGCCGTGTTCGAGGGCAAGGGCGGCTGTACGGCCTGCCATCGCGTAGGGGACCGCGGCTCGCGTACGGGTCCGGACCTGAGCGACGCGGGCTTGCGCTTGTCGCGCGAGGAGATTCGCGAGGCACTGCTGCGGCCGGACGCGCGGGTCACTCCGCGCAACTGGTATGCCCGCGCCGAGTACCCCGGAGGACGCGTGGTCTACGGACGCCGCCTGAACGAGGACACACATTCGGCACAGTTAATCGACAACGACGAGCGCCTGGTCTCGGTGTTGAAGAGTGAGTTGAAAAGCTTCCGCGTGGTGAAGGAATCGCCGATGCCGCCGGTGGAAGGAAGGCTTACCACCGCCGAGATTGACGGCCTGGTCGAGTATTTGGCGGGTCTGCGATAGGAGTCTTCGATGCGCCTTTTTCTGTTCGCCGCAATGGCCAGCCTGTGCACCGCTCAGGTGAGCTGGGAGCGCCTGCTCAATGCTCACCGCGAGCCGCACAACTGGCTCACCTACTCCGGCGGCAACGCGGGACAGCGCTACAGCCTGCTCGACGGGATTAAGAACACCAACGCCAAGGATCTTGAGGTGAAGTGGGTGTTCCAGTGCGCCGCGCGCGACAAGCTCGAAACCACGCCGCTGGTGGTGGACGGGGTGATGTATCTCACCCAGCCTCCGAACGACGTCATCGCGCTTGACGCCCGCACCGGCCGCATCTTCTGGACCTACGAGCACATCCCGGATCCGCGCACCGACCCCTGCTGCGGCCGGATCAATCGCGGATTGGCGATTCTCGGCGACACCCTGTTCATGGGAACGCTCGATGCGCACCTGCTCGCGATTGACGCGCGCACCGGCAAGCTGAAGTGGAAGACCACGGTGTTTGATTTCTCACAGGGATACGGGCTCGCCCACGCGCCGCTGATTGTCAAGGACAAGGTGATCGTTGGCACCGCCGGAGGGGAGTTCGGAATCCGCGGATTCCTCGCCGCCTACGACGTGCACACGGGCAAGGAGGCCTGGAGGTTCTATACGATTCCGGGACCCGGTGAGCCGGGGAACGAGACCTGGCCCGGCGATGCCTGGAAACGCGGTGGCGCCTCGGTCTGGGTCACCGGGACCTACGACCCCGATACGAATCTGACCTACTGGGGCTTGGGCAATCCCGGCCCGGACTGGAATCCCGATGTGCGCAAGGGCGACAACCTGTACAGTGACTCCGTGGTCGCGCTCGACGCCGGTACCGGAAAACTGAAGTGGCATTTCCAGTTCACCCCGCACGATGAATGGGACTGGGACGCCGTGCAGATCCCCGTGCTCGCCGATCTCCCTTGGCAAGGCAAGCCGCGGAAGCTGATGCTGTGGGGCAACCGCAACGCGTTCTTCTACGTGCTGGACCGCGTGACGGGCGAGTTCCTGCTCGGCAAGCCGTTCGCCAAGCAGACCTGGGCGTCGGGTCTCGACGCCAAGGGGCGGCCGGTGAAAATTCCGGGGATGGGCCCCTCAGCCGAAGGCAAGCTCGTGTATCCGGGCGTCCAGGGTGCGACCAACTGGTATTCACCCGCATTCAGCCCGCGGACAGGGTTGTTCTACCTCAGCGTTTGGGAGAACTACGCGAGCGTGTATCACAAGTTCG
The DNA here is from genome assembly GCA_016871015.1 of Acidobacteriota bacterium. Taxonomy (GTDB): domain Bacteria; phylum Acidobacteriota; class Terriglobia; order Bryobacterales; family Bryobacteraceae; genus SYLY01. The sequence continues at coordinate 8,059 of VFZX01000063.1, forward strand.
AAGCGGAGTACGTTGCGGGGAAGCGCTATCTGGGCGGCACACCGCGGTCGACCGTGTCGGCCACGCGGCGAGAGGCGGTGAAGCTGTGGAGCGGCGAGTCGGGATACGGCGCGGTCCGGGCACTCGATCCCGCGACGGGAGCATTGAAGTGGGAGTTCCGGATGGATGACGTCACCGATTCGGGACTGCTTGCCACCGCCGGTGACGTGTTGATCTCGGGCAGCCGTGAGGGCCACGCCTACGCGTTTGACGCCCGTGACGGACGCCTGCTGTGGACAAGGAATCTGGGCGGGCAGGTAATCGCGGGTCCGATGACCTATGCCGTGGGCGGGCGTCAGTACGTGGCGGTAGCGTCGGGCAATTCGATTTTCGCGCTCGGCCTCCGGGAGTGAGCGCCCCGTTCCGCCAGCTCCGCGCGGATCCGTTGCGCGCCCTTCCGCACCAGTTCTACTAGACCAGCAGCCCGGTCAGCACCGCGGCGCCACCGAATCCCAGCGGGATTCCAAACAGCGCGATCAGGACACCGCCTGCGATGCGCACGGGCAGAAGCCGCTTCACGCCGGACCGCACGAACGAGCCCAGAAGCCGCTCGGCGACCACCTCCGCGGGCTCGCCCAGGTTCCTCAACACGGCGAGGATCCTCGCCACCGGGTCGTCGCCTTGGCTATTCTGTCCAAGGCAACGGCTGTCTCCCTCGGCCTACACAACGGCCCAAGTGTATCTTGCTAAACGGTCCTTTTTTCATTCAAAGCTCGAGGTGGCCGACATCATTCGAACGGCCCGACGGCTTTATCGACCGGAACCAACGCCATCTCGTGTGGCCGCATCTAAAGACGCTGCGGCAATCCGGAATTGCCGGACGCAGACTCTCGGCGGGCATCTGGACCGATGCTCCGCTTGCGGACACGAGGCCATCTCGTACAACTCGCGCAGGAACCGGCACTGCCCGAAATGCCAAACCAACGCCCGTGAGCAGTGGCTCGCGAAGCGATCCGAAGACCTGCTCCCCGTGCCGTATTTCCATGTGGTCTTCACCCTTCCACACGATCTCTCCGCGTTGGCATTACAGAACAATAGGCGCGCAGTCAACGATCAGCATCCCATCGCCGCACGGATCTGACTCGCCGCCGCGATCAGTTGTGCGGCCTGTGCCGGGCTCAAGGCCTTACCGGTGAGGGCCGCTACCTGGTTGATAAACGCATTCAACTGCCCGCAGTTCGGTGTCCCGTTCAACTTCGCCAGCAGGCTCGTTGCGATCCCGCCCGGCAATCCCAGGCTTCCCACCGATGTTTTCAGATTCGCGATCTGTTCGGCAGCCCCCGCAACGTGAACTGTGAACATCTTTGTCGCCAGATTGCCGGCCCCGTCCGCCGCGGAGCAGGTCACCACCGTATCCCCAATCGGAAACGCCGAGCCCGGCGGCGGCACGCAGCCAAACGCCGCCACCACGCCCGAGTTGTCCGTCGCCGACGCGACATAGTTCACAACCGCTCCCGCCGGACTGGTCGCGTTCACGCTCACCGAAGCTGGAGCGGTGATTACGGGCGGTGTCAGATCGGGCCCACCCCCGAGCTGGTAGATCTCGGCCGTCGCCGTCTCGGTGGAGCCCCCGATCAGCCCGCCCGCCGCCAGCACACCCCCTCCTGGCAGCAGCGCCATGCCGAAGATATTTCGGGGCGTGGTCATCGGCGGCGCCGCGGACCACGTATTCGCCACCGGATCATATACTTCGGCCGCCGCCGTGGGCCCGCCGCTGGTCTCCCCGCCCGCCACCAGGACCTTCCCGGATAGCAGCAGCACAGCCGCATGCCGCGCGCGCGCCGTAGCCATCGGTGGCGCCGCCGTCCAAGTGTTCGTCGCCGGATCATAGAGTTCGGCCGACGCCTGATAGTTGCTGAGCGTCGACAGGAAACCGCCGGCCACCAGCACCTTCCCCGACGCCAGCCGGGTCGCCGTATGCCCGCCACGCGGGTTGAGCATCGGCGCCGCGGCCGACCATGTTTCGCTGTTCGGGTCGAACAGGTCCGCCGTAATGCGGATTGCCGTCGGCCCGTCGCGTTGCGCTCCGCCCGCCACCAGTACCTTGCCGTTTGCCAGTAAAGTCACGCTCGGAATGAACCGCGACTCCGACATCGGAGGCGTCATCGCCCACGTATTCGCCACAGGATCGTACACCTCCGCCGACGAATACGTTCCCGCCGGCCCGATGCAGCATCCTCCGATATAGCCCCCGGGCACCAGCACCTTCCCGTTCGGCAGCAGCACCGCCCAGGTCTGGAAGCGCGCTATGGAGGGATTCCCCGCGTTCGACCATGCCCCCGTCCCCTCCCGGTACCGGTACGCCGTCGGTGGCGGCCCGTTGTCGTCTCCGAGCATGAGCACGTCGCCGTCGGCCAGTGGCACCGCCGTGAAGCGATGCGTCCGCGGCATCGAGGCGGTTACGCTCCACAATCCAGTGCCCGGATCGTAGACCTCGGAATGGCCCAGGTACCCGATCCCGAAGTTGTGCCCGCCCGCCACCAGGATCTTCCCTGACGGTAGCGCGGCGATACCTTGTCCGAACCGAGCCAACGACATGGTGCCCGTTGGAGTCCAGGTGGCCACTCCGGCCGCTTCTTCGAGCGATCCAACATCGCACAACGACCCTTGGGGCCTCGCCAGCCCGCGCTGATCCGTAGCCAATACCGCACCGCTCGCGTCCAGGCAGAGCCCGGCTGGAACGCCATCCCGCGCCGGACTTCCCGTCAGCAGGGCATGTGTTTGCGTGGTCCCGCCGTTGTAGGCCAGCGGACCCAACATGGGATTGGTGCTGTTCCGGTCACCCGTTCCCGCCAGCGCGCAGGATGCGTCACTGGCGATATTCCCGCCAAGCGACGTCACCGTACCGTAGCAGTCGGCGCCGAGTCCGGTGGCCGGGCTGGCTAAGATGCTCCCGCGCACCTCGATGGGCCCGCCGGCGACTGCGTCGCCTCGTCCCCCGAATCCCGGTATTGCGGCCGCCCGGTTCTCCACGATTGAAGAGTTGATAATCCGCGTGATCTGCCCGGACAACGGGAACACCAGTAGGCCTCCGCCTCCAAAGCCGTCGCCGCTGGTGTTACCACTAACGGTCGTGTTTTCGAGCGTCAGGCTGCCGCGGAAGTTCAGGATCCCTCCGCCGCTGAATCCCGAATTCCCGCTGATCGTGCTCCGCCGAATTACCGCGCTGGCGTAATTCACTCTCAGCGCTCCACCGCCGTCACCGGTTCCGCCGCTGAGAGTGATCTGGTCCAGCGTCAGCAACGACGCTGGACCAATGTAGCCCTCCACCCAGAACAGCCGAAAGTCCGGAGTTCCCGAGACACTGCTCCGTCGCACGGTCGCGCCCCGTCCGTTGATCCGGATGAAGCTGGCGATAACAGGAAAGCCTGCGTACGCGTTGTCCGGTGTTGCGATTACGTACGTGGCCCCCGGCGCCAGGTCGATCGTGTCCGCGCCAGCCAGCGCGTTTGCCTCCATGATCGCCGCGCGCAACGTACATTGTCCGCTGCTGTCGGCACACACTCCATTGCCTGGGACGGCATCCACCGTGTGACCAAAGCTGTTCACGTTAAACGTTGCGGCATTCGTGGCCGCCGCCATCATCGCCAACGCAATCGACAACCGCATGATTCAAACTCCTTCAATATCCAATGCGCCGTCCGCGGTAAAACGGGGACAACAAATCTCGCACCACAGCCGAAAATTCGCGATCGAGGGCCGGCCGGTCTCCATTCAGTCACGACGCCTGCCTCGTAAAGAGCGACAACACGCTCTCGTGTTTGACCTGCCACCACGCTCCGAGTCATCCCAAGACGCCCTCTCACCGATATCGGCGCCCGGGTAGGTGATTGGCGAACTGCTCGGGTCGTCTGCTTTACCCCAAGAGCGGCGGTCGATGCTGAGCTCGACCACTGTTGTGGCAGCCGTGGCTAAGAAGCGACTTGCCAATACCACAGCAGTCACCGAACCGCGCCCGCCAGGAAGCGGTGTTCGCGGCCAGACTGGGGCCTAAGGGCCTTGGCCGGACTCGACCCATTCGGTCCGCACCACGCCCTCACGGTCCAGCCGCGCCAGGATCGGATAGATGGTGCCTTCGCGGAGCGGCACTGAACCACTTCCGGAAAGGGTGCGGCTCGTTTAGACTTCAGCCTAATAAGGCGCTATCTGTCAATCGGATAGCGAGGGGCGTGGCGTGCCAGAACTGCGTGAACGAGGGGGATCTCGGCACGCTCGCGGGATATCTGACCGATGGGGTATCGCGAGGCGAACCCGCGCGGTTGCGAGACGCCCTGCGCTCGCCGTCGGAACGTCACCCGCATGGCTCACGAGTTCTCCCCCTGCGCTCGAAATCTCGCGGTTCCGGACAGCCAAGCACGGCGCAAATCGCAGAAGCTACAAGAGATGCACGCCCGGCGACCGAAAAATCTAAAAGAGCCGCACCCTTCCGGAAAGCACGCGGACCGATGAGTATCCATAGTGTTTCTCGTGGTAGAGGACGCTCATCACCGCAAGTTCGAGGATTCCCTTGCGGAATTGGGTGATCCGGCGTTCCTTGTCCTCACCGTTATACTCCATCATGCCCAGTATCCGGCAATACAAGGTACCTTGTTCCAGAAAATTCTACGGAAGCTGGTATCCCCTCCGGTTCAGCCGGATCCGCTGGACGTTCCCGCCCTCGGTGATGTAGAGCATGTTCGCCTCTTCTCCACGCCCGAAGCCAACGTTGGTCGGAAGCCCCTGTGTCCGGATGTAGCCGAGTTCTTTGCCGTCCGGCGAGTAGACATAGATTCCGGGACGGCTTGCGCGCCGGACCGCGACATAGAGATTGCCGTCAGTGTCAGCGACCAGACCGTCGGGACCCTCATCCGGCGAGTAGTCAACCAGCATCTTGCGGAACTTCGCCGATCCGTTGGCGGCCAGATCGTAGGCGAGCAGCGCCATTTGCCCCTTGCGCACGGGGACCGTGTCTGGCAGGCGTCCGATGCCCGTGGTGCCGTTGTCGTTGGATACGAGGTAGAGTGTCCGCTGGTCCGGCGAGACGCAGACGCCGTTGGGTTTGGCGGCGTCGGTGATGACGCGGTGGATGGAGCCGTCCGGGTCGATGCGGTAGACGGCCATCACCGGCTGGTCGATGGGTTCGTGGCCGAGGTAGCGCGGATCGCTGAAGTAGATGCGCCCTTTGGCGTCGATGGTGATGTCGTTGGGTGCGTTGAACGGACGCCCTTCGAAGGTTCCGGCGATGATCTCCGCCTTGCCGGTCTTCATGTCGGTGCGGGTGACGCGGCGTCCGCCGAAGTCGGCTCCTTCGGCGGCGAGCAGGCGTCCCTGGGCATCGAACTTGAGGCCGTTGGACATGCCACTGGGGGAGCGGAACACGCTGATCCGCCTGGTTCGCGGATCGAACCTCATGATGTGGCCAGCCTGCATCTTGGAGGCGTGCGTGAAGGTGATGTCGCTGAAGTAGACCGTGCCGTCGGGGGCGGAGGTGACGCCTTCGGTCAGCACGCCGCCCGAGAAGATCTGTTCAAGTTTGGCCCCGGGCGGGACAATGGCGGATTGGGCCGCCAGGAGGCATGGGATAAGGAGGAACGCGTGGCGCGGCATTCCCGGATCGTATCACGCGGTCCGGAGAACCCGCACGGCGTGAGGATGTCCGGAAAGAGAAGCGTGCTGATCGAGTCCGCCGATCAGGAGCTCGCGATGGTCCAGCTTCCAGTCGCGTGCCAGCTCGTCGAGCTTCATCATCACAGTGTGGTCGATCAGGCGGGCGTGCGAAAGGTCGACCCGGACGAACGGGTGCTGTGACAACGCGGCGATCTGGCGCTGCAACGGAATCCAGTTAGTGAATACGGCGGCGCCGTGGACGCGCACCACCGGGACACCGTATTCCGGCAGCTCGATGACCGCATGCGGGCGCATGATCGACCGCAGGGAGGCTCCGTTGAACAGGTGAATCAGGGCTTTCACGGCAATTCCGGCCGCTACGCCCACCAGGAGATCTGTTGCCAGCGTGACCACCAAGGTCGAGCAGAACACGGCGAGCTGCTCCTTGCCGACAATCCACATGTGGTGGAACTCTTTCGGTGAGGCAAGATTGTACCCGGTGAAGACCAGCATGGCGGCGAGCGCTGCGAGCGGGATCTGGTTCAGCAGAGCGGGGACGCTCGCCACCAGCACAAGTAGCAGAGCGCCATGGAAGAAATTCGCGGATCTCGTTTTGGCTCCGTTTCCGCGGTTGGCGGAAGAGCGGACGATCTCACTGATCATCGGTAGTCCGCCGGCGAGGGAGGCCAGAGTGTTGGCTGCGCCCACCGCGAGCAGATCCCGGTTCAGGTTCGTGCGGCGTTGATAGGGATCAAGCAGATCCACTGCTTTCGCACTCAGGATCGATTCCAGGCTTCCTACCAGAGAGAACATGACCACCCATCGGAGGCTCGCTGCGGTGAACAGGTGGCTGAAGTCGGGGAACTGGATCGCCCCGAGAAGGCTGCCGGGAAGGTGGACGAGGTACTGCGGTCCCACACCGTACTCGTGCCCGCCCCATGTGTACAGGTGCTGATGGGATATGTCAAACAACAGCCCAAGCGGGGTCGCGACAAGGAGTACGAGCATGGGTCCGGGAATGGTACGCACGGCTTTGTTTTTGACCAGGGGCCGGAGAAACAGAATCAGAAGGCTGATTAAGCCAATTGCGGCGATTTCAGGATTGAGATTGGTGATCGACCGGGGGATCTCGGCGAGAAGTTCGAGCGGCTCCTTGGCGTGTGGACTGACACCCAGCGCGATATGCGCTTGCTTCGAAATGATGATCACCCCGATAGCGGCGAGCATCCCGTGCACAGCCGCGATGGGAAAGAAGTCGCCGAGGGCTCCGGCCCGGAGGAGTCCGAAGAGAACCTGCAGGACGCCCGCGGCCACTCCAACGGCGAGCGCCCGCGGGTAGCCCACGGCCGGATCGCCGTTTCCGAGCTCCTGCACGGCACCGAGGGCGATTACGATCAACCCGGCGGCCGGGCCTTTGATGGTCAATTCAGAGTTGCTGAGGAATGGCGTCAGCATTCCGCCGATAATCGCCGTGAAGATGCCGGCGACCGGTGGATAACCACTGGCCAGTGAAATCCCGAGGCACAAGGGAAGCGCAATGAGGAAGACGAGGAATCCGGACAGGAGATCGTCCTTCCAGTATTTCCGGAGGCCCTGCAGGCCGCCGCGCGGAATGTCCATAACGGAAGCTTGTGGCATCCACCCGGATCCTGGGCATAGCCCCGTCAGGGGACTCTAGGTCCCTGGAGCCAGGGCCCCCCGGAGATTCCAGCTCCGAAGCCCCCTGTGTACGGGATGCCATAACGGGGCGCGGGACTGGCAAGCTGGGCGTAATTGAAGAGTTCGATCCAGGAGATGGTGTCGCACGCGGCGCATTTGCTCCCCGCGCAAGGGCCGATTGGAGTATTCATCCATCACAACACACTCCACGCGTTCCAAGATCGAACCTTCGAGCAGGCCGTCGTCGAAGCTGGGCGGATCTTCGGAGCCGAACCCTACATGCCGGAGTCCGCCTACCGGGCGGCACTGCGCTCCGGGCGGATCCAGGACGCAGACCTCGGCCGGGTGCTCAGCTCGGAGGGCGCGTCAGGTGCCTTATGGCGAGTGCTGCTGGCGCCGGGTCTGCGCGAGCTTCCGCCGGAGACGATCGAATGGGAGATCGAGGAAAACGGACTTCTTGAACGTTTCCGTGACGATCTTCCCACAGCGGCGAGGGAGGCGTTGTGCGGCGAACCGCCGCGGGCGTTGTTTGATTTCTGGATCGAGAGGCAGGCGCCAGCGGAGCCGTTGGTGCGGTCTCCGGGCCGTCCTCGCGACGGCGTACTGGCGGCCACGGGCAAGGATCTCGACGACGCGGTGAATCCGTTGCTCATCAAACTGGCGGGCGCCTACCTTGACCAGGGATTGGCGTACTGGCCCATGCCCAACCGGGAGGAGGGCTTTTGGCGCTCCGCGATGACGCTTCTGGCACAGCCTGGAACCGCGCTCCCGGAATTGCGCGCTCTTCCGCGGTGGATCAAGCGCTGGAGTCCGCTCGACGCGGAGGGCGCGATAGAAGCCGCGCTTCAGGCTCTCGGCGCGGAAAACTGCGAAGAGTTGATCCAGCAGGAATTGCTGGCGCTCCCCGGTTGGGCCGGACTGATGCGCCGCCTGGAGGACGATCCTGGGCTGGCTCCCCACGAACCCGTGCCCGCGAGGCTGATGGATTTCCTGGCAGTGCGCCTGGTCTTGACTGTTGCCGGGGTAGAGGTGGCAACCGGCGGGCCCGGCGCCTGGCGGATGCCAGCGGGCGCCGCGCCTTCACGGGCGGCTGACCTGGCCAGGGCCGCGCGTTACTTTGACGCCGCACAGCTTATGGGTCTGAGCCCCCGGACACTGGCTCAATGGAGTGAGCCCGAGGTAGAGGAATTCCGATCCGCGGTGGATCAGTTCAGCGGAGGCGAAAGGCGGCGGGTCTGGCACGCGGCCTACGAGTGGAGGCACGCGCGGCAGATCCTGGTGCCGCTGCGGTCGCACGCGGTTCAGGGTCCGCTGCCGGAGCCGGAACGTGTCGCGGCGCAGGTGTTTTTCTGCATTGATGAGCGCGAGGAGTCGATTCGCCGCCATCTCGAAGAGGCCGATCCCGAAATCGAGACCTTCGGTGCGGCGGGCTTCTTCGGGGTCGCGATGAACTACCGGGGCATCGACGACGCCCACGGTGTGTCCTTATGCCCCGTGGTCATTGAGCCGCGGCATGCGGTCCACGAGCAGGCGGCGGCCGGGCATGAGTCCGCGGACGGACGCCGGAGGGAGCTTCGCCGGATGTGGGCCCGCATTGCGCGGGAGTCGTTTGTGAGTTCGCGAACGCTGGTGCGGGGGTGGCTTGGGACCACACTGTTGGGCCTGTTCAGCCTGTTCCCGCTCGCCGCACGGGTACTCAGTCCGCGGCGCTACGCGCAGTGGATGGACTGGCTGAACGGGAGCGTGCTGCCGGAGCCGCGCACGGAATTGGCGTTCATGCGTGCAGGCGAGGCCGGCCATCTGGCCGCGGAGGGCTTGCTGACCGGCTTCACCCTCACCGAGCAGGTGGACAGGGTCGCCAGCGTGCTCAGTCCGGCGGGACTGCGGAAACGCATGGCGCGTCTGGTGGTGGTATTGGGCCATGGATCGGCGAGCCTGAACAATCCACACGAATCGGCGCACGACTGCGGTGCATGCGGAGGGAGAAGAGGCGGTCCGAACGCGCGGATTTTCGCGGCCATGGCGAATCATCCCGGCGTGCGCGCGGGCCTCGCGGAACGCGGCATCACGATCCCGGACGGCACTTGGTTCGTTGGCGGCTACCATGACACGTGCAGTGATGGTATCGACCTGTACGACCTCGACTACGTTCCAGACACGCATCGCGGAGACCTGGACCGCGTGCGCGCGTCATTGGATCTGGCGCGGGCAGCCAGCGCGAATGAACGGGCGCGGCGTTTTGAGGCGTGCAGCTCCAGCAGAGATACCGCCGAAGGGCTCCGGCACGTGCAGGAGCGGGCTGAGCACCTGGCGGAGCCGCGGCCGGAGTACGGCCACTGCACCAATTCGGTGTGCTTCGTCGGCCGCCGCCAGTTGACGCGCGGCATCTTCCTCGACCGCCGCGCATTCTTGGCCTCCTATGACGCCACCGAGGACCCGGACGACAGCGACCTCGCCCGGATTCTGGGCGCTGTCATCCCGGTCTGCGCCGGGATCAGCCTGGAGTATTATTTTTCGTTCGTAGACAACGAGCGCTACGGATGTGGCACCAAGCTGCCGCACAACGTCACCGGTCTGGTGGGGGTCATGAACGGATACGAAAGCGATTTGAGAACCGGACTGCCATGGCAAATGGTGGAGATCCATGAGCCGGTGCGGATCCTGTTCGTGGTCGAGACAGAACCGGCCCGGGTGCTCGCGACAATTCACGCCAACCCGGCGCTCAAGGAGTTTCTCGAAAACCGTTGGATCCGGCTGGCCTCGGTGGATCCCGCGGATGCCACGGCAATCCACTATTACGCTGGCGGCGGCATATGGGAACGGATTGAGGGCGAAGACGAGCCGCTGCGCCGCTCTCCATCATCGATCGACTGGTACCTGGGCCGCATGGAGCACCTGCCGTTGGCTCGAATTCAGCCGCGCCTAAGGAACGCCGCGTGATGGCGGAGTCCCTGCTGGCGGCGCTGGTGCTGGCACCCGGACTGGCATTTTCCGGACTGGGGCTGGCCTGGCTGGCCGGCTACACTCCCCATGAAAGGCTCATCGCGCGGTTGACCGCGGCGGTCTACTCATTCTGCGTGGTGGCTGCGGCAGCCGGCTGGGCAATTGGTTCAAACACGGCCGCAGTTCGTACGCCCGTCTGGTATTGGTTCCAGGCAGGCAGCTATCATTTCGAGATTTCGCTTTTGGCTGACCGCCTCTCCTGGCCGCTGATCGAGCTGACAGCGGTGTTGGTGGGACTGACGGGCGTGTTTTCGGTCCGCTACTTGCACCGTGACCGCGGGTACTTCCGGTTTTTCCTGCTGTTGCACCTGTTCGCGTTCGCCGCGTTGTTGACGTTGGCGGCGGGCACTTTCGATTTGCTGGCGGCGGGCTGGGAACTCGTCGGAGTCTCCTCTGTGCTTCTCATTGCCTTCTTCGACGAGCGGCGGGAGCCGGTGCGAAACGCGGTGCGGTTGTTTGCGTACTATCGCGTGTCGGGCTTGGGACTGCTCCTTGCCATCTACCTGTTGCACAGGCTGGAGCACACCACCGAAGCCGCGAAACTGTTCCGCGGCCCGTGGCCGGACGACGCGGCCTTGATGAGTGCCTCCGCGGCGACGCTCGTGGGCTTGCTGCTCGTGATGGCGGCGGCGGGGAAAGCCGCGCAGTTTCCATTTTCCGGGTGGCTGCCGCGGGCGATGGAGGGACCAACTCCGTCAAGCGCGATATTCTATGGAGCGATCTCTGTCCACCTGGGAGCATACTTGTTGCTGCGCGCTGAACCGGTCCTCCGGGCATCGGGCGTCGCTGCCTGGACCTGCACCGTAGTAGGACTGCTCACGGCGGCCCTGGCGACGCTGGTGCACCGGGCTTCAGTGGATGCCAAGACATCGCTCGCCTACGCGGGGATGGCTCAGCTTGGCATCATTTTCGCCGAGATAGGGCTCGGCTTTCCGCGTCTGGCACTGGTCCACGTCATGGGGCACGCGGTCGTCCGGACTCTCCAGTTCCTGCGGGCTCCGTCCATGCTGCATGACTACCACCGGGTCCACGCGGCAGCGGGAGGAGAACTGGGGCGTACCGGCGCTCATTATCATCACCTGCTGCCGGAGCGGTTCCGGCTCGCACTCTATCGAGCGGCGCTCGAGCGCGGATACCTGGATGCCTGGTTGAGCCGCTATGTTACAGGGCCTGTTCTTTCCTTCGGAGAGGCACTCGAAAGCTGGGAGACCGGAGAGCGGCAGGGGACCGCGGGCGAACCCTCGCGGCTGGCGGGAGAACCGGAGGGCTGATGTTCCGCGTCGATCTTTTCAGTTTGACCTCTGCCGGAGCGTACCTGCTGCTGGTGTTCATCACACTGGCTGCGGCGCCAAGGAAGGACCTGGTGGACTCCCGGCAAAAGTGGCAACTGTGGTGGGTGGGGCCCGGGACGCTGCTCGCGTATTCGGCGGGATCCCCGTGGGTGTTCCTTGCCGGTTGGATCATCAGCGTGGTCCCCCTGTGCCTGGATACGGCCACAGGCCGGGCTTCACGGCTGGTGTTGGCGTCGAGCTCCGTTCCGTTGGCATTGGCTTTCGCCGCGCCCGCGTCTCCGGCGGCTTTCCTCCTTCTGGTGCTGGCTGCCGCAATGCGCAAGGGCATTTTCCCATTTCACTTTTGGATTCCCAAGGCGTTTGAAGCAGGGCCCTTGCCTGTGTTGAATCTGTTTCTGAACGGACACCTGGGTGCATTCTTGCTGATCCGGTTCGCGGCGCCGATGTTTCCGGAGCCGGCGCGGGAATACCTGTCGGTGCTTGGGGTGTTCGCCACTGTGACATCGGTTCTGGGCGCGCTCACAGCGCTCGGGACGCGGCAGCCGCGGCGGATCCTTGCCCTGCTTTGCGGCAGCCAGGCGGCGATGATTCTCGCGGGGCTGGAAAACGCCAACGCCCAGGGCGTCACCGGAGCTCTGCTGCATTGGTGGGTGGTGGCATTCTCAACCTCCGCGCTGCTCGCGGTGTACCGTGCGCTCGAAGCCCGCTCCACCGAAACCGCCGCGCTGAACGGGTTCCTCGGTTTCGGCTTTCACGCGCCCCGTCTGGCGGTGTTCTTCGCGATCGCGGCGGCGGCCTTGGTCGGAGTTCCGGGCACGCTAGGATTCGCAGCGGAGGATCTGCTGTTCCACGGATCTCTGGACTCGCATCCGCTGTTCGGCGTGGGACTTCCGCTGGCCACCGCATTCAACGCGGTAACCGCATTCAACCTGTTCGCCAGACTATTCCTCGGCCGGCGTGGAATTCACGTCCCGCGGATCGCCGACGCACTGCCGCGGGAACGTTGGGCGTTGACCATGTCAACCGCCGTGTTGGTGGCGGGCGGTGTGTTTCCGCACGTGTTTGCGGCACTCCGGGCGCCTGCCGCCAACGAAATCGCGGCTCTGCTCACCGGCAGGTAAACTGTAGACATGGTTTGGCCTCAGCCGGCGCGCATCACCGAGCGTGGCGTCCTCTGGGCGCTCGCGGCGGGTTTCGCACTCGTGCTCGGATTGCTCGGCGCGGCGGGCTTTGCCGCCGTCCGCGGAACCCGCGCCATCGAGCGGGACGCCACGGAAGTGGGGAGGGAACAGTTGGCGATTGCGCGGCTGCTCAATGACGTCCAGGCGGGCCAGAACACCATGGCCGCGATTCTCCACCAGTTGGCGCCGGGGGAACAAATCCAGGACAGGGACAGGCTGTTGAGCGAATTAGACGCAGCCGACCGTGCTCTGGCCGGGCTCTCCCGGTCCGCGCAGTCGACTCCCGAGGCTCCGCTCTGGGTTGAGCTTGACCGCGCCGTACTAGCCTTTGCCGCGGGCGTTCGGCGGGCCGTGGACCGGCACGGCGTACGGCTGGCGACCGATCTCTCCCCTCTGTTCCAACTTCACGACCAAGTAGTTGACGTCGAACAGCGTCTCCTCGTGGCGAGCGAGAAGCGAGTGGAAGACGCTGACCGGCGGATGGAAGCCGAGTTCCGGGAACTGGCTGCGACCTCCCGTTGGCTGATGGGTACATGTCTATTGCTCGCAACCGTCTGCGCGGCGGCGACGATCGCATTCGCCAGGGCCAGCATCCGTAAGATCGAGGCGCAGGCAAGCGAGTTGAGCCGGGTGTCGTGGCACATGCTGCACAGCCAGGAGTCGCTGGCGCGGCGGTTTTCCCACGAATTGCACGACGAGCTTGGCCAGTCCCTCGCGGCGGTGAAGGCGAATCTCGGCGCACACAAGCCGGCCGAATGGGCCGCGCGGCGGGCCGACTGCCTCCAGTTGGTGGATGACGCGATCCGGAACGTGCGCGAGCTTTCGCAATTGCTGCATCCTGTGATTCTGGATGACTTTGGCCTGGATGCGGGACTCCGTTGGTTGACCGAAGGGTTCTCCCAGCGCACTGGCATTCCGGCCACCTACGAATCGGACTTCCCAGACCGGCTGGACCAGGAGGCCGAAACCCACCTGTTCCGCATCGCCCAGGAGGCTCTGACCAACGTGGCGCGGCACGCGGACGCTTCCGCGGTGCGCGTTGAAGTGAGGTCCGCCGGGGGGCGGGTGCGCATGTCGATCGAGGACAACGGACGAGGACTCCGCCGTTCCGCCCAGGACACGCCGGGGCACCATCCGTCGCTGGGAATGGTGGGAATGCGGGCCCGGGCCCAGGAGATTGAGGGCGAACTCCGGTTCCTGACCGCGGCAGGAGGCGGCCTTCGAGTCGAAGTTGATGTCGCATCCAAACGGAGGATCACGGAAGATGCAGAGCCTCAAGAAGTGCGTGTTGCTGGCTGACGATCACGCGGTTGTTCGGAACGGCTTCCGGATGCTCCTGAACGCGCAGGAGGATCTGGAAGTGGTGGGCGAAGCGGCGAACGGACGCGAAGCAGTGAATATGGCGGGATCGTTGCAACCCGACTTGGTGGTGATGGACGTGACCATGCCTGAGTTGAACGGGATTGAGGCGACGCGCAGAATCTGCGAGCTCGCGCCCCGGACCAGAGTCCTTGCGCTCTCCATGCACAAGGACGGCGTGTACGTCCGCGAGATTCTGAAGGCTGGCGCGAAGGGCTATCTTCTTAAGGACTCAGGGGAGGACGATTTCCTGGCGGCGGTGCGGGCAGTGGGGCGGGGAGAGGGATTCCTGAGTCCCGGCGTCGCCGACGCGGTGCTAAACGACTACCGCAAGCATGTCACCAATCCGCTGGATCTTCTCACCAGCCGTGAACGTGAGGTGCTGCAGTGGATCGCGGAGGGCCGCACGAACAAAGAGATCGCCCAAGCACTCAACTTGAGCGTCTACACCGTGGAGGCACACCGGGGCAGGATCATGGAGAAGCTCAACCTCCATTCGACCGGCGAACTGGTCCGGTTCGCCGTCCGGAACGGCATCATCGACTGAAGTGATTCTGTCCCGTCACTATGCGGCGACGCACCCGTTGCAGATCTTCACCTTCGTTCCATCGAACTTGGTGAACTCGAACCCGGGGAAGATGTCCATGTAACCCGCGGTCAGGTCGGCCAGCAAACTCAGCGCGACTTCTTCTCCGAGCTTGATCCCTTCCCAGGCATCGTAGCGGAAATGGATTCCCGCCCAGTTCCGGCCCACCGCGATGTTGAACGCCAGCTTGTTCAACTCGTTGCCGATGGTGAGATCCGGACCGCGGTAGGGCAGCAACTGCAGCCCGTCGTGTGACGGCACCACCGGGTCCGGCAGCACGAAAGATTCGTTGAACAGCGCCTTCATCATCGTCACCACCGCGCCGTTCACGGTTGCATGTCCCGACGGATAGGTGGAGTGCGGCGGCGAACCCTCGGAGTAGGCCTGCGGCAGCAGGTAGGTCCCGAACTTGTTGAACACCGTTTCGACCGCGGCGCTGAACGCCGAATCGTGGATCGGATACACCTGGATCTTCGACGCGTGGTGGTGGATCCGGTTGGCCATCACCTCGGGTCTCGCTGCCCGGTGGATGAACCACTTCTGGAACCAGGCGGCGTTGAACGCGGGCTTGCCGGCCCGCGAAACGTACTCGAACGAGTCCGGGGGCCCGAAGTTGATGTAGGGTTCCTGTCCTCGGCTGGCGACGTATGGATTTCCCGGGAAGTAGGCCGCCGGGCCCATCGCCAGCAGCATCCACAGCGCGTGATAGGCGGGCGAGAACGACCAGTCCACGTGAACCAGGTGCGCCAGGTCGCGTCCGTTGCGCACGTAGCGGGGCACGGTGTCGGAGGTCTGGCCGGGTCCCTTGCCCTCGCCGAACTGAATCGTCAGGTAGTCGGAGTACCGCGTCATGAACTCGACCCCGGGCGCGGTGGAAATCTGTTTCTGGTCCACCTGCAGGTGGCCCATCTTGAACGGCGCGAACAGGAACTGCGAAATGTAGGGACCGGTGAGATCGCCTGGGGTGTGGCCGCGGAACACGGTCGCGGGAGTCACCTGGCCATTGATCCGGGGTCCAGTGAATGCCTGCATGGCCGTCAGTTCGCGGCATGCCTTGAGGACATTCTCATCCGATTCGAAGTTTGCGAACGGCACGTCGCGCAGCAGCGACTGCCAGTAGAGCTCGGTGATCGCCGCCGCCTGGGCCGGGGAGTCGAACGCCGGTGGTGGTTTCAACAAGAACTGCGACTGGTCCGCTCCGGCGATCTGGTAGTTGTAGGCTCCGGTCGGATTCTTAAGCCTCACGTTTCCGCCGCGGATGATCGCCTCGAAGTCCTCGGGCTTTCCGCTGTTCACCGCCCGGATCATGCTGTTGTAGGCGTCGCGGCTGACATGTCCGAACTGATCGTGCAGCAAGGTCTTCGAAAAGCTGTTCAGGCGGTTCGAGTACCGTTGTTCGTCGCCGTTGGTGACGTGCTCCACCGGGCCGAGCGCCCGGTAGTGCCCGGCCCGGGCCACACGGTATTCGTATGCCTTTTCGAGCCGGTTCTCGAGGACGGCGGGTGTTGCGGTTTGCGCCCTTGCCTTGCGCTTGGCCCCGGTGAGCGAGGCGGCCACCGTTCCGGCGGTGACTGCCTGGTTGAAGAAATTGCGTCGAGTGCTTCTCATTGTTCGTCTCCCCCAGATTTCATTCGATCACCATCCGCCCAGATGTCTTCTCTTTATTTTACAGCCGTCCAGGCGAGGAAAAGCCCATCCGGTGCAACGTCTTCCCAGTACGAGACGAATTGGCTTGAGACCTCGCGGCAGTGCCTGCCGAGCATCTTCTCCAGTTCCTTGCGCTCAAACCAGCGCTCCCACTCAGGGGTCTTGAACCGGCCCCATTGCTCGGCATTCTTGTCCATGATGATAACCCGCCCGCCGGGCCGCAGGACTCGGCACAGCTCGGCGACGGCGGCGGGAACGTCCACCGCATGCTCGAGCGACTCGGTGGCATAGACGCCGTCAAAGGCGCCGGTGGCGAAGGGCAGTGACGTGAGGGTGCCCGACACCCGCCACAGATCACGGGGAGCGAACCCGAGCATCGCTTCCGAGAGGTCCATCGCCGCGACCGCGCAGTCCGGGTACTGCTCGCGGAGGACGCGGGCGAAGCGGCCCTTTCCGCACCCGGCGTCAAGCACCCGCTTTCCGTTGAGATCGCCGAGGGTTCGCAGGATGAGCTGGACGTGATAGATCCGCGGGTCGATGGTCGAGGGAAAGTGCTCTTCATCGGCCGAGGACTCGTCAAACGAGGCACGGATCCGCCGCTCGAGCTCCGGGGACATGACCGGCCGCTCCGGTCCAGCGCCGAACAGACGCTTCAGCAGGTTCACTCCGTTCCTACGGCTTGGTCAGGAAGACCGAGAGTCCCAGCTTGTTGTCGTAGCTTGGGCGGTACCGGGCGGTGTTGTACATGTTGTCCACGTCCACCGTCCGCGGGCCGAGCTTTGGATCCGGGATCTCCACCATTTGGTAGCACCCGTTCACAATTCCTGTCATGAGACCCGATCCGCCGTTGCGGATCGTGTCCATCGCCATCCCGGCGAACGTGGAGGCAATCATTTTGTCGAGGAAGTCAGCTTCGCCCGAGCGGAGGTCGTAGGTGAGGTCGCTCACCACCGTCTCGACCGAGGACTTGCGATTCTTGTTGCCGTCGGTCACGGCCTGCGAGAACGACTCGGCCACGCTGAACTTCTTGCGGTGGCCGTAGGCGTCCGGCTCGCCGTATTCGGTCACTTCGTATCCCTGCCACTCGGCCCCTTCCGACAGGATCACGATCGAATAATTCGAGGGGTTGCTCCTCTTATCCGCGAGCAGGAGATCGATCATGAGCTGGAGATCGAACTTGTATTCGGGAATCGCGCACCGGGCACTGGTAACATAAGCGGTATAGAGCGCGGTATATCCTGCGTCGCGCCCGAACACGCGGAAGATCCCCAGGCGCTCGTGCGATCCGATCGTCGACCGCTGCCGGTTCACCGCGTCCATGGCGCGGGTGATCGCGGTCGAGAATCCGATGCAGTACTCGGTGTTGCGGACGTCGTTGTCCATGGTCTTGGGGATGCAAACCACCTTTACCCCGCGCGACTTGAGATGTGCCGCGTAGCTCAGCGTGTCGTCGCCGCCGATCGCGACCAGATAATCGACGTCGAGCCCCTCCAGGTTGGCTTCCACCCCCAGTGTCACGTCGTAGGTCTCTGAGACAACGCCCTTCCTCTCGGTCTTGAGGAGCGGGTAAAGCGCCGGATCCAGGTGTCCAGGCAGGCGCCTCATCCGCAGCGGATTCGTCCGGCTGGTGTGGAGCATGGTGCCCCCCGTCCGGTCGATGGTCCGCGTGTTGGCCCGGTCGAGCGTTTTGATGTAGGTGTTGCGGCTCTCCGGGTCCGCCAGATTGAGGTGCGTGAGCCCCTCCCATCCCCGGCGGATTCCGACCACTTCCCAGCCCAGCGGCTCAGCCCGGTAGACGACCCCCTTGATCACGGAGTTGAGGCCAGGGACGTCGCCGCCCCCGGTGAGGATCCCGATCCGTTTGATGGACATTCCAACTCCCTCCAATCGCGAGATACGCTATATTTCAGAGTACCGCAATGCGCCGCCGCGAACTGCTGACACTCCCCGCGTTCTTGTGGGCCCAATCCACCCCCATCCGGAACCTGATCCTGTTCACCTCGGACGGGCTCCGGTGGCAGGACGTCTTCAACGGAATCGACCCGAAGCTGATGGGCGAGAGGGCCGCTCACATGCACGAGGCGCGCCATCTGCGCGACCGGTTCTGGCGGGAGGCTCCGGAAGAACGCCGGGCCGCGCTCATGCCTCGCTTTTGGGGCCGGCTCGCGGGACAGGCGTCGATTTCCTCCGAGATCCTGGTGACGAACGCGTTCAAGGTATCCTACCCTGGCTATTCGGAGATCCTCACGGGGCGCACGCAGGACGACGTGATCCGTGGCAACGAGCCAAAGCAGAACCCCTCGGAGAGCTTCCTGGAGGTTCTCAAACGCCACTGGCGGCTGGATCGCGCGCAGGCGGCGGTGATCGCCTCCTGGAACGCCTATGAATGGATGGCGCAAAAGACCCCGGGGAGCCTCGAGATCAACTGCGGTTACACCAACATCGGGGGCTCGCCACGCATGGAGGAGCTCAGCCGGATGCAGCACCAGATGATGTCGGATGAGCCCGAGACACGCCATGACTGGATCACCTTCGAGATCGCGCTCGAGTATATCCGGCTGCATAAGCCGCGGGTGTTCTATGTCGCCCTGGATGAGACCGACGAATGGGCGCACAAGAAACGGTACGACCGGTATCTGCAGATGATCCACTATGTGGATGAGTGTCTGGACCGGCTGTGGACCACCGTCGAATCGATGCCTGAATACCGGGGATCGACCGCGCTGGTGGTAACCTCGGACCACGGCCGCGGCAGCACGCTCGACACCTGGACCAGCCATGGCAGCCGGATCCCCGGAGCCGACCGTACCTGGCTGGCGGTGATCGGCGCCGGACGCCCGCCGGTGGGCGAACTCGCCAAGCGTCAATGCGATATCGCGCCGATGATCCTGCGAATGGCGGGAGCTGCTACTTAGGGCCCTGCCGTGCCCGGACAATGCGCTCGGAGATCAGGTTGTAGATCCGGTCGCGGAGCTTTGAGTCCTTGAACTGAAAATCGTAGCGGCTGCCCTTGTTCGGACGGACGCGCAGTTCCTTCTTCGGCTTGGACAGCTCCCGGATGTCGGAATACTTCCAGTTGCGGGAGTGGCGTGAGTCGGTCAAGGATTCGAAGGCCAGCTCCGCGTCCTTGAGCATCAGCTTGCCGGTCTGGTCGCCGTTGCGGACATCGAAAATCGCCTCCTCAGCAAAATCTGTGGGTAGCTGGCGGCTCGGGTAGGCAGCCAAGGTTGTGATAAAGCGAGAGTTCCATGACGCGGTAAGTGCGCAGGCCATAGGATCGTCTGGTGACTAC
>VFZX01000064.1 GCA_016871015.1 Acidobacteriota bacterium
TCTCCGAAGACCTACGACACCCTAGTCGGGCGCACCACATCCCCACGGAAGGTAGCACAACAGGTTGGGGTCGGCTGAGTGAAAGGGATACCCAGTTGCCAACAATAGCGGCAACAGGCTGATCGACGCGGCCAAGATCGCCCTCGAACGCCGCGTCGAGTATGGGCCGACCATGCGCGACAACGCCAACCGCGCCCGGCCGGTAGGGGGCAAGAAGCCCAACGCGTTTGGCCTGTTCGACATGCTGGGCAACGCCGTGGAGTGGACCGCTGATTGGCACGACCTCTACCCAGCCGGTGCGGTGACCGACCCGAAAGGCGGCGCCGACGGCGAACGGCGCGTGGGGCGCGGCGGAGCATATTCGTTTCCGAGCGTCCGCGTCTCGACTCGCATGAAACTGAATGCCGATGCGGGCACTGACTTCACGGGGTTCCGGTGCGCACAGTAGCCTGGCTTCTTCTCGCTTCCTGCACGGTGGCGTGGGCGCAAAGCCAGGGCCGGTTGGCGGGTCTCGTTCTGGATCCCAAGTACGCCGCGATTCCAAACGCGGAAGTCATCGCCGAGAGTACGGCCACTGGATTGCGCCGGGCGGTTCGCACCGACGGCTCCGGACACTACTCGCTGCCGGACCTGCCGATCGGCATCTACCGGCTGTCCGGCTCCGCGCCTGGGTTCTCCAAGACCGAGTTGGACGGCATCGTATTAACGGTCGCCGCCACGGTGAGCCTGGATATCCGGCTCCAAGTGGCCGGCACAACCGAACGCGTGGAAGTGCGCGCGGATACGCCGGTGGTGGCTCCCCAGCAAGCCGCCGGAGTGCTGGTGGGCGCCAAGCCGCTGGCCGAACTGCCCATCAACGGTCGCGACTACGCGCGGTTCTCGTTGCTGTCGCCGGGCGCGGTAGCGCGGTCGTCCTCGCTGTCCGATCTTTCGTTCAACGGCCTGCACCCGCAGCACAACAACTTCACGATTGACGGCGTGGACGCCTCGCGCGCCGACCAACCGACGATGGCCGACGGCTTCACCCGGGGCGCTCGATTGCTCACCGGCTCGCTCGACAGCATGGCCGAGTTCCGCGTGCAGACGGCGAACTATCGCGCCGAGTACGGCCGCGCGGCGGGCTCAGTGATCACCATCGCCACGCGCGGCGGCTCCAACGAATACCACGGAGCGCTTTTCGAGTTCCTTCGCAATTCGAAGGTCGATGCGCGCAACTTCTTCAATCTCGCCAGCCAGCCGAAGGATCCGTTCACTTACAACAATTTCGGTGGCAACCTCGGCGGGCCGGTCCTGCGCAATCGCACCTTCTTCTTCGTCAACGCGGAACTGTCGCGCCAACGGCAAGGCGTGCGCGGCACGGGAACCGTGCCTTCGGCGGCCATGCGCGAGCAGGCTCTCCGCGCCGCGCCCGGACTGGCGTTCCTGCTGGAGAACTTTCCGCTCGGCACGGCGCCCACAGCCAATCCGCTAGTGGACACCTACTCGCGGTTTCAAAGCCTGGCGATTGACGAGAACACGGCGAGCGCGCGGCTCGATCATCAGTTCTCCGAACGCAACCGCTTCTTCGGCCGTCTGAACATGAACAACTCGCTGGTGGACGGTCCCCTGTTCTCCATTCTGCCGTCGGCTCTGGGCACGACCGACTTCCAGTACGTACCTTCGAAGAGCCGCAACGCGGTATTGAACTTCCAGCGAACCGTGTCCGGGCGCACGCTGATGGAACTCACCGCGGGCATGCAGCGCACGATGACCGAGGGTTCGTCCGACACGCCTTATCCGCAGGTCAACATCACCGGCCTGACCGTCGTACCGGGCTCGAGGCGCTTCAATCTCTCCAATTCCACTGTCTTTCAGTTTGGCGGAACCGTTTCGCATGTGCGAGCTGGCCACACGCTGAAAGCCGGGCTGACGCTGTGGCGTACGCGCGTGAACTCCTGGACCACGTCGTTCGTTTCCCTGGTCTACGTATCGCCGGCCGACTTCATCGCCAACCGCATGACCCAGGCCACTCTCACCGCGGGCACGTTCGGCAACGGCCTTCGCCAGTCTCACTACGGGGCGTTCCTGCAGGACACCTGGCAACTGCGCCCGCGCCTGACGCTCGACCTGGGTCTCCGCTACGACTACGCGCCGCCGAATCATGACGCACAGGACCGCTTACGTTCCTTCGACACGCGCACACTCACGCTGGGTGAGCCTCGGGCCCAATGGTACCGGCAGGACCGCAACAACTTCGCGCCGCGTGTGGCGCTGGCTTGGCAGGCTGCGCCGCGCCTGGCCGTGCGCACCGGATACGGTCTCTTCTTTCAGCAGCAGGCGCCAGGAGCTGGCAACGCTCTCGCACAGAACACGCTGGCCGGCAACGCACAATTGGCCCGCGCCACGATCCCGGCGCTCTCGTGGCCGCTCGATCCATTCGTATCGCAGGGCGTGGCGCCGGCGCCTGTGGCGAATGGTTTTCACTGGGACAAGCCCGATGCCTACGCGCAGCAATGGAATTTCACCGTGATGTCTGAGCTTTGGGGCGGCTTCGGTTTGGAGACTGCCTACGTGGGCAATCGCGGCCTCAATTTGCGGCGGCAGATCAACATCAATTGGCTCGATCCGCAGACGGGCCGCCGCCTGTTGCCACAACTGTCGCGCGTTAACATCGAGCACGCCAACGGACAGTCAACCTATCACGCCCTGCAGGTGTCGCTGCGCCGCCGCTTCGGCACGCAACTCCACACCACCTTCAGCTACACGTATGGCAAAGCCATCGACAACGTGCCCGACAGCGGCGTCGGAGCCAGCGAGCCCCAGGACTTGCGATGCTTTTCCTGTGAACGCGGATTGGGCGCCACCGACATTCGCCACAACGCCGCCTTCAGCTCCATCTGGGATCTGCCGTGGCAGAAGCGCTCGCGCCTGCTGGGCGGCTGGAAACTCGCGGTGATCGGCCTGGCGCGGAGCGGCGCGGCTTTGAACGTCACGCAGCCCACCAATACCGCAGGCAGCGATAACCTCATCAACCAGAGGCCGGACCGCGTGCTGGGCGTTTCGCCCTACGTGTCGAATCCTACGCCTGGCCTCTGGCTGAACCCCGCGGCGTTCGTCGCGGCGCCGCGCGGGCGCTACGGCACCTCGGGACGCAATCCGCTCAGCCCGCACGATGCTCTGGTATCGTCACGCTGGGCGATCAAGGACACGCGCCTCACCGAGCGGGTGAACTTACAGTTTCGCGCCGAGTTCTTCAATTTTCCCAACCGTCCGAACTTTGCCGCGCCCAATACCGTTGCTGGCACGCCCAACTACGGGCGTATTTTCAATACCTTCGGCCGCACGATCGGCGCGGGCACGTCCCGGCAGATTCAGTTCGGTCTCCGTTTGGGATGGTAGCCGCGCGGCAAGTCGGCAAGACGCAGGGCGCGGGCTTAGCGTGGCGATGAAAGGCGATACGCGAGCAACAGCCAGCCCGCAATGAAGGCCACGCCGCCCAGCGGCGTGACGGCGCCCAGCGTTTCGATATGCGTGAGCGCCAGCGCGTAGAGACTGCCCGAGAACAACAGGATGCCCGCGGTGAGCAGCCCGCACGATGCTCTGGTATCGTCACGCTGCCAAGCGGCCACGATCAAAATGCCGAGCGCGTGGATGAAATGGTAGAAGACTGCTTTTTCCCAAATGCCCATGGCGTAGGCGTCGAGGCGGTCTTTCAATCCATGGGCGCCAAACGCACCCAACGCGACGGCCACGGCCAGCAGCACCGCGGCAAGAGAGCGGAAGTTCATCGGCTGGAGCCTCCTTCTTAGAATAGGAGCTTCAGCATGAACTGAAACTGCCGCGGGTCGCTGGCATTGAGAATCTGGCCAAACAGCGTGGGGTTGGCCAGCGTAACGATGGGCGCATTCCAGTTGACGCGGTTCACGGCGTTGAAAGCTTCGGCCCGGAACTCGGCGCGCACACGTTCGGTGACTGTGAAGTCTTTGTGCATTGCGAGGCTGAAGTCAATGAAGTTCGACTCGCGTTCGGTATTCCGGCCGAGCGTGCCGACTCTGCCGGGCGCGGGTTGCACCGCGGCGGGCGAGACACCGGGCGCGAGCGAGAACCAGCGGGATCCGCGACGCGTGCGGTCAATCGTCCCCGGCACATTGTTAATGCGGTTGTTGATCGTACCGAAGGGATTCACCGTGTTCGACAGCAAGCTGAAGGGAGTGCCGCTGCGCGCAAACACCAGCCCCACCACCTGCCAGCCGCCGAGCCACTTGTTCTTTTCAAAGAACGGCAGCGAGTACACGGTGTAGGTGGTGAGCAGATGCGGCTGGTTGGTGTCGCTCACGGCGCGGTCAAGCCGCCAGTTACGCTCATCCACGGGGAGGAAGCCCGAGTCCGTGGCGATGTCGATGGCCTTGGAGAACGTGTAGGCGCTGCGCACCGAGAGCCGCCGGCCGAGGCTGGTGCGGAAATTCGTCTGAACGCTGTGATATGTCGACGATGCGCCGGCAGTGAGATAGCTCACCACGCCGTGCGTGGGGTCGGGCCGAGGGGTGCCGGGCGCGAGATTGTCGCCGAGGTTCGGGCGCGTGGTGCGCGGCAGGTTGAGGCCGCGGTTGCCAACGTAGGCGAGGCTCAGCACGCTCGCCCTGTTCCACAATTGGCGTTCGACGGTCAGGTTCCAGTTCTGCACGTAGGGATTGCGCAAGGCTCGGTCCACCACATACGCGTCGGAACTGGGGAACGCGCCGGCCAGCAGATCGGGGAAACGCGGCGCAGGGCGCGTGAAGGTGGAAACGAGCGGCGGCGCAAAGCGCGACTGCGCGATGAATTCCATCTGGAGCGGCGCGAAGAACAAGCCATAGCCGCCGCGTACGATGGTGGTGTTCCGGCCGGCAAGGTCCCAGGCAAAGCCCACGCGCGGTGCGAGGTTGTTCCCATCGGTCGCATAGCGCTGCGTCAGCCTGTTGAACTTCTCCCCTGGAACGCCGTAGTATTCGTAGCGTACGCCGAGGTTCAGCGTGAGCGACGGGCGGACGCGCCAATCGTCCTGCGCATACCAGCCCCATTCGGTGTTGCGCTGATCGATACGGCTGTTACCCGTGGCGCGGCTGTAGACCGCGGGCTGACCGATGAGCAACAACTGGATGGCGGGAAAGACGAGCGTGCCGTTGAAGTTCCGGTCACTCACGTTGTTGTAGTGAATGTTGCGGAAGATGCCACCGGTCTTGATGACATGGCGGCCCGTGGAATAGGTGAAGTCATCCGACGCGGTGTAGTTGTGGAAGCGCGTGCGCGTTGGCGGAATGAAGGTGCCGAGCGCCTGCAGGCCCGTGACGATCACCGTGCCTACCTGGCCGTTCACGGCGCGATCGCCGAGCGACGGGAAGAATGGCTCCACTCGCGCATAGTAGGTGGCGTACGTTGCGCGCGCCTGATTGAAGAAGCGATGCGAGAGCGAGGAATCGAACGACAACACGCCCGACAGTGACCGGTTCTCCTGATCTCCATTCCCGGCGGGGAGCCGCGCATTTGTGGGGCCGATCGCATTCACACGGTTCACGCGGCCGCCCAGACGGTGGCGCTCGTTGAACTGATAGTCCAGCCGCGCAATTCCCGTCGTGGTGGTGGTGGGGCTGGGGATGTTGGCGCTGTTCAAATTCGTGCCGGGGATGTTGGGCAGCGGGTAGAGTGCCAGCAGCGGACGCACGGCGGGCACGGCACGGGCGCGGTCGGCCTCGGTGAGCGTGACGATGGTGCTCGATGTGCGAAAATCGTTCCGGACGTTCACCTCATAGCCGGTAAAGAAGAACAGCTTGTCTTTGCGCAGCGGACCGCCCAGCGTAAAGCCCGGCATGTTCAGCCGCAGCGGCGTCTTCACCGGAATGGTCGTGTTGCGCGCATTGAAGAGATCGTTCTGAAAGATGTGATAGAGCGAGCCGTGCAAGGCGTTGCCGCCCTGCTTGGTCACGAGATTCACCACGGCGCCTGAGGCTCGGCCGAACTCAGCTTTGAAGTTCGACGTCTGCATCTCGAACGCCTCGACGGTCTCCATCGACACCGGCTGTTCGGTAACGCCGCGGCCCAGCAGGTTGCCCGCCACGGGGTCGTTGTACTCAGCCTGGTCCACCATTGTGTTGACGGCGCCGATAGGACGATTGCCGTTCACGGTGAACGGCGCGTGTGCGGAGCGCGAGAAACCAACGCCCGGAATCTGATAGCTGAGCGCGCGGAAACTGCGGCCCTGCGTGCCCGTGAGCATAGGAATGTTTTCCACTTCAAACGGGTTGTAGCTGGCGCCACGTACGCCGTTCGCCGCCACGCGCTGGATCTCGGGCAACTCGCCCACCACCGTGATGCCTTCGGCCATGGTGCCGAGTTCGAGTTTGACGGACCTCGCCACTTCCTGCCCAGACACAAGCTCGAAGTCTTCGAGGCGATACGGCTTGAAGCCATCGCGCTCCACCACCAGCGTGTAGATGCCGGTGGGCAGCGCCTGAAAGCGGAACAACCCGGCGTCATTGGAGACCGACGTCATCGTGAGCAGACTCGCTTTGCTGGTGAGCTTAGCCGTGACGCCCGCTACGGGCTCTTCCGTAGGATCGAGCACCGTGCCGGTGAGAGAAGAAGTCACGCCTTGCGCCAGGCCGAGCGAAGAACCAAGCAGTAGAAGAGCAATCTGTTTCATATACCAGTCCTGTTGCGGAATCCGAAGCGGAAGAGGAGAACCACGGCGAGAATGGCGCCGATGGTCAAAGCGGAGTAGCGAACGATGGTTTGCGTTTGCGGCGAGCCTATCTCGCGCACCAGACGCTGCCCGGCCACGGCCATACGCCCCGCGCCGCCCGCGGCCTTCTCCATCGACTTTTGATAGTTGGCCGAAAGCTGCATGCCCGTAACGTTGCCCGGCGCGTTGAGCTGTTCCTGGAGGAAGCCTTCAAACGCGGTGTTGTCGTTGAGGCGCGAAACGCCCGCCGGACCGTGCTTCACCACGGACTGCGAGTACTCGTTCGCAAGTTTCGAGAGCACCTCCTTGGAAGGCTTCCAGTAGCCCTTACGCGCGGTCTCCAGCATGATGGCCGTGAGTTCCTGATAGGCATACGGGTTCTTCGAGTCGAACCATTCGCGCAGGCCGAGGTTGAGCGAGTCTTCCACATAGATGCGATTCACTTCGTCCCACTGGTAGCCCTGAATGGCGTCGGGCTTGGTCACCTGCCAGCCGAACATGTTCTTGGCCGTTTCGCGGATTTCCACCGCGCCCGCGAAGCCTTCCTTCTGCAAACCTTCCACCCATTTCCGGTTGAAGTACTTAGTGCGCATGTCGTTGGCCAGCGCCTGCTGCGCGGTGAGCATGGCGGCGCGCTTGGCGTCGCGCACATCGGTCACGTAGGTCTCAGGCGCTGTGCCGGTGGTGTCGCGGATGGCCATGGTCATGCCGCCGAGGTATTCGAAGTAGTGATCGAGCGTGAGCGCGCTGGTGACGTTGGAGGAACGCGTGAGCGCCACGGAATCGGTGCCCTTGAGCTGTTGCTCGTAGAGCTTGGGGACGAACTTACCCCACTCGGCGCCAGCAGTGTAAACGGCGCCGGTCTTGATCAGGTAGTCCTCGGTGATGGGCTTGGAGTCGGTATAGTTGCCGGACTTCTCCACGCCGTCGATGACGCCGGTGCCGTAGCCGCCGGGTGCGTTGGAGAACACGCGCGCGCCGGCCAACAGCTTGGCGTCCTTGGCCGACAAGCCCGCATCCTTCAACTGCTGCTCGTTTTCCTCGGTGTGCTTGGCGATGTAGTTTTCGCCGTCGCGGACCGCGGCCGCCGTGCGCACAGCCTGATCCAGAAACTCCATGCGGTCCGGGAAGGTGTCGCGGAAGAGCGAAGCGGCCTGTATCACTACGTCGATCCGGGGGCGCTTCAGTTCGCTCATCGGAATCACGTCCACGCCTTCCACGAGTCCGCGTTGATCCCACCGCGGCTTCAGGCCCATGAGGAACAACACCTGCGCCAGGTCCGCGCCGTAGTGACGGATGAGTTCCGTGTTCCAGAGCGTGAAGCCCACCTTGTTAGGGAAACGCCCCAGGCGTTTCTTCTCGGCTTCAATGAGATCCTGCGCCAGTTTCTTGCCCAACTCCCAGGCCGCGCGCGTGGGCACTTCCTGCGGATTGATGCCGTAAAGGTTCTTGCCCGTGGGAAGCGAGGCTGGGTTGCGCACGGGATCGCCACCACCGCCGGGCTTGATGTAGTGGCCCTCGAGGGCGCGCAGCGTTTCGGGAATCTCGTTGGCCGTGCCCGCGAATCCGGCCTTGAGGAATTGAATCCGCGACGTGTCGTCGCCGCCGGGAATCGGCTTAGCCTCGGCGGTCTTCTGGTACGTGGGGCCCGCCCACTGCGGCCTCTCCCGATGTCCATGGCCCACTGCCGTGATCCGCGCCGGATGGCCGTGCGCGGGCGGCGGAGCGGGCGCCAACAGCAGGGCTCGGGCGCGGCTGATCGCCTGGGGCTTGCCGCCGGCTGACTTGATGTACTCGTCGCCCATGATCTCGGCCACCACGGGTGCGAGTTCCTCGGGATTGTTCGCTTTGCCGTGCGTGTGCAGGCCCACGGCGATGCGGTCATCGTTCAGCAGGTGAATGTGGAGATCGAGGTCATTGATGTCCTGATCCGTGGGCAGCGTTTTCGACCAGTCCTTCTTCATGTCCTGATCGAACTTGCGCGCCACCGAGAAATTACGAATCTGCTCGCGGAGCTTCTCTTTCAGCGCGCCTTCATCGACGTTCACAAACTGCTGCGTGGCGCGATAGATCTCAGCGATGGTCTTGTCGGACTCGGTGATGGAAGCGGCCACGATCGGCGGCGTTTGATGACTCACCGTCACGGCGGAGCCGCGGCGCTTGGCAATCAGCGCTTCGCCGATGTTGTCCATGATGTAGACGTAGATGTTCGGCAGGTGGCCCAGCGTGCGGTCAGACCAGTCGTCATCAAGCTGCCCCACCGGGCGTCCCGGCAGAAACTCGTGCGTGCCGTGCGTGCCGTAGTTGACGATGGCGTCGGCGGCGAGCTCTTTCTGCAGCCACCAGTAGACGGCGAGGTACTGATGCGTGGGCGGCACTTTGTCGTTGTGCTGGAGCTTGGCGTCCATGTTGGCGCCGCGGGAAGGTTGGGGCAAGATGATCACCTTGCCGAACTTCAACTGCGGAATCACGAAGAACTTCTTGCCCTGCCGCTCCACCACCATGAAGTTGCCGGGCGGCGGACCGTAGGCCTCGGTCACCTGCCGCGCCATCTTCTCGGGCAGCGTCTTGAACCACGCTTCGTACTTTTCGGCCGGCAACAGATAAGTGTCAGGATTGGCGGCAAGCGCTTCGAGTTCGCCGCTCTGCGACTCGGAGATGTTGCGGCCCTTCTCGATCATTTCGGCCACCAGCTTTTCGCCATCGGCCGGCAGGCGATCCACGCCGTACCCGCTGCTTTTCAGGCCGCGCAGGAAATCCGTCATGCTGTTGGGAACATTCAGGCTGGCGGCGGTGATCTTGCCCTTGCCGACGCCGGCGAGATAGATCACGGCGAGTTTCTTGTCGCGGTTCGGCACTTTGCGCAGCCGCACCCAGCGCAGGGCGCGCTCGGTGAGCCGGTCCAGCCGTTCATCAAGCACCGCTTCAAACCGCTTGCCGTACCACTCAGCGTCGAGCCCTTCAAGGAGCGTGGGTTCAATCGCGCCGTCCAGTTCCGGCACGATCGCACCGATGGCAAGGCCTGCGCCGCGAATGCCCGCGAGGCTTTCCTTGTACTCGGTGAGCGTTTCGCCGGTGAAGAACAACTGCAGGCCGCGCATCATCGGCACGTCGAACTTCGATTGCATGAGCGCCACGCCCGCGTTGCCTTGATACCAGCGGCCATGCGAGCGCGAAAGAATAATGTCGGGCTTCCACGCAGACGCAAACTCGATGGTCTTGTTGCGGCCGAAAATGCAGGCCGTGTTCCAGGCCTTCTTTTCAAAGGCGCGTATGATGCCGTTCGTGCCGCTCACCGAACCGAGCTTCCAGCCGTCGGCAAAGTCGATGAACACGTGCGGCGCGCCGTCCTTCCACTTGCCCGCCTGTTTGTACCAGGCTTGATAGTCCGCGGCGGTAGTGAAGTGGCGGCGCGCGTCGGGATGATAGAAGCCGTCTTCGGGCGTGGGCAGCGGTGGCTCCACGGTTTGACGCTGCTTCAGGTACGTTGCCGCGGCGTAGCGGAACATGCGGTTCATGTTCTCGCCGCCGCCGTGCGTGAAATAGGCCTCCACCGGCTTTTCCCACCCTTCCCAATCGGCGTTGCCGACGCCCCAGGACTTCGACGCTTCGCGCGGCGAGACGATCACCTTTACTCCCTGGTTCTGCGCGGCCAGCAGCGCAGCCTTGAGTTCGTCCGTGAGTGGCTCGGCGCGCCGGCCCGACAGAAACACAGCCTTGTAGCGGAGGAACGCCGAGACCTGCAGCTTGGGATCGTCCATCTGCTTACGGCCCCAGAACTCGTACTTCACCCCGGTCTCCTTGGTGGCGTCCATGAAGAGCGCGATGTAGGGGCCGGGGAAGCCCAGGAACAGCAATTGCGGTCGCGTGAGGTATCGGTACAGTCCGAACGTGGCGCCCAAAAACGCCAGCGTCGCGGCGGCGGTCCGGAGTTTCTTCATGGCTTGCTGCTGCCTCCCTCTTCCGGCACATAGAGCACTTCGCCGTTGTCCATGCGATAGGCTGTGCCCAGCCGCTTGCCTTTGCCCTGCCCGGTTTCTCCAGTGGCTTTGAGCTTTTCGATCTTGGGCCCGCGCTTGATGATCATCTCCATGTCGGGCTTGCCGGGATTGGTGACGATGGTCACGTCCTGCTGGCTGAGCCGCGCGGCCACTTCCGCGATGCTGCCTTTGCCCACGAGAGCCACGAGCATGGCCACCACCAGCACCATGCTGGCGTCGAAAAGGTTGATCAAGCCCATGAGCGGATCGTTGTCTTCACTACCGCCGATGCGCTTCGCGGCCCTGCGCGGCGTCGAGCCCGTTATGGCTGGCCGCGTCGAGGAGAGTAGCCGCCGGTTGAAGTGCTGGCTGCGGTTGTTCTGGTTGTCCATTTGAAGCCTCAGAAGGCGCCCAGAGCGCCAGAAGAAAGTTCAGGTCAGCCGCGTACTGCTGATACCAATTCCGCAGGACGACGCCAATCGCGTAGCAGGTGCCGCCCACCAGCAGTCCGAGCACGGTGGTGGTGAAACCGATCTGGAGGTTGGCGCCCATCGCCTGCATGTCGCCGCGGGCCAGGCCGGCGAGCGCGGGTTGCAGCGGAATGAGGGTGCCGATGAGGCCGAGCATGGGCCCCACCTTCGACATGATGCCCAGCCGCTCCACGCGCGCCGTCATGTCGTGTTCGATATCGGCCACCGTCTTTTCCACCATCGCCGGGAATTCACGGTGTTCTTCGAGCGCGCGACGGAAGCGCGCGAAGTAGCCCCGCCAGGAACACTCAAAGAACCGCGCCTGCGTGGGCGGACCGGCAAACAGGCGCGTGAGATTCGCGCGATTGGCCCGATGGTCGGCGATTTCGCTGAGGAACTGGCCCACCACGTAGGTGCCGTAGCCGAAGGCGGCCAGCGTGCCCAGCAGGGTGGGCAGCAGGAATGCGTTCGACAGAACATACAGAAGGTCGTGAATGGATTGCATGTCTTAAGCGGCCCTCCGGCTGCTGCGGAAGCGATGGAAGAGAAAGCTGAGCAGAATGAGCGATACCGTCAGGCCAAGCGGCAACAGCGTGGCGGCCCAGTCGATGGGCTGCTCGGCGATGCCCGACTGCGTGTCCGAGGACTGCTGAATGGGGATCAGCAACACGGCAGAGAGGTTGGCGGCGGCAGCAAACTGCAACGCGGCGCCTGCATCCGCACGGCTGCGCCAAGCCGCCGCTCCCAGCAGCACCGCGGCAACCCACGCTGAGCCTACGGCGAGACCGGCGCTCCAGCCCTCGAAGTAGCCGGTGCGCGTGAGCGCCAGCCAAATCAACGCGCCGCCGGCAAACAGAGACATGGGCGACGGGACCAGACCGGTCCAAAGCATCCGCCGGTCCGGTTGCGGGCGGCGGCGGAGCAGTGTGAAGATCGCCCACAAGACAACGTGGGTGGCCACGGCAGGGGCCCAGAACCACGGACTGCGAAGCAACGCGTAAGCCTTGTCGCGCGGCACCGACTCGGCGGTCCAGCCCAGCAGACCATAGGCGATCCACTGGCAGGCGGCCCAAACGAACCAATGCCTCGCCCGCCCGGCCACCGGCACGGCGGCCAGCAACAGCACTTCACGCACAAAATACACCAGCAGGCCTGCGCCCACCAGCAGCAACCAGTCCATCGTCCGATCAGTGTAGGGCCGGAGGAGGCGAAAACTCAGAAATAACCCGCAGACGGACTGCTCTCTCCGATGAGTGGACCATTTTTCACGATGAGCGGGGCACGATAAGCGGAGCTAGGGCGGCGGCTCTTCGACGTGCTGCGCCAGCAGTTTCCACTCGACCGCCATCCGCGTGGCGGGGATCGAAGTGCGATTCCATGCCACGAGTGTCCCGGCGCGATAGTGCGGCCCCCACGTCTCCTCGACCCATCGCTCATAACTCGCAATCCAGCGCATCAGCGACTGCAGCAGCCGGCGGCTCCGCCGGATCTCGCGACGCGTGAACGGACGCCGAAGCGATGCCAGTTCCTCTGCGCGCCAAACCGAGTCGATCGGAGCGAACTCTCCCATCCAACGTGGCACAAAGCAGTAGCGATTCACGTAGATCCCCCCTACGCCCTCGACCACGTAGCCTACACCGAACCCCCACAACACGATCCGCGCTCCATCCCGATCGAGCAGATAGCGGGAACTGCCGGATACTTCAGCCGGGGGACCCGATCGCTCGAACCCGTATTCGAGCAGTAGGTTGCCATTCGGCCGCCGCACGTCCTGTCCCCAACACCAGCACTGCTGATGCATCAGTTCCGCGCCGCGCAGCCAGTACGCGGGGAGCGCCTCGGGTTCGGCCGCCGCGGTCATGCAATTGCCGCGATGTCTTCCCGCGTCACGTCGGCGACGCCCTTGTGGAGTTTGTACCGGCGCTTCGATCCCGGGCCATCGAGCACGGCGATCACCGTCTCGAGCGGAGGGCATCCCGGCTCGGTGCAGCGCAGTTCGGTCACCATGACCACCGCATCTTCTGCCAGCGTGAATCGCTCCTGAACCCACGCTTTGACCTGTGCGATCTTCGCCGTATTCGGCTTGGGTCTGCCACCGAAGAGGTCCATCATTCCTTCTCCGACTTCTCGAAGACCCGTACCAAGCCCGCCTCCGTCGAAGCTGCGAACATGCGATCATTCGGCGCCCAACGAATCTGCGTGACCGCCGTTCCGAGTTGCGATCCGCGCAGCGGCCGCTGCGGCTGGCGGTGATTCCATACCAAGACCGTGCCGCCCTGGCAGCCCGATGCGATCAGCTTGCCTTTGTGCTGATAGGCCATCGCGCTCAGGAATCGCTCGTGCCCCTCGAGTTGAATCGGCCTGGTGCCAGCCGGCCCCTTCCCGCCGCAATCCCAGATGGTGACGACGGGCGAACCTCCCGTCGCGAGGAAACGGCTCTCGGCGTCCCAGGCGAGTTCGCGGATCTTCGCCGGATATCCCGTCATCTCGAGATCTTTCCCGCTCTTGCGATACCAGAAGTGCACGCTTGCATCCTGGTTGCCGGTGGCGAGATAGTTGCCGTCAGGGCTCCACGCCACCACGAGGATAGAGCCCTTCCAAGCGAACGCCTTACCGAACTCTGATTTCTCGGCGTGATAGTTCGCCAGTTGGCCGTAGGCGGCGGTGGCGAAGAACAGTTCACGCGGCTGCCAGGCAATGCCGGAGATCGTACTCGGATGGTCGGGAAAGTCACGCAGGTGCCGTCCGGAGCCATTCCACATCTTCAGGAACCGGCCCGCGCCTGTCAGCAGATAGTCCTTCACCGGCGAGAACGCCACGTGTTCGACCCATTGCGCGCCGCCTTTCAATTCGTGAAGTGGAGCGCCTGTCGCAGCGTCCCAGATCCGGGCGCACCCGTCCTGTCCCGCGCTCGCGAGCAGGCGGCTATCGGCGCTCCACGAAATCGAAAGCGTTCCGAACGAATGACCCGGAAGCTCGCGCAGGAATCGGCCATCGGTGCCAAAGATCGAAACCGGACCGCCGATCAGCGCGGCGGCCAGCATGGCGCCATCCGGCGACCACTCGAGTTGTATCACGTGGTCGCCGAGATGGGCCTCCCAGGACTGCCGGAGTTCCGGCGCGGTCACCGGCGGCGGAGCTAGCGTACGAGGCATTTCATGAAACCCTCGGTGAGCGCAGCGCGGTCGAGATTGCGGCCGATGAAGATGAACGAATTGTGGCGCGGCTCTTTACCCCATTCGCGATCCGGACGCCCGTCGAACAGCATGTGGACACCTTGGAACACGAAGCGCTGTGATTCACCGGCGATACTCAGCACGCCCTTCATCCGGAAGATGTCGGGGCCTTTCTTCATCAACAGGTCCCGCAGCCAGTTGTTGAGCTTCTTCTGATCCAGGTCGCCCGCGACGTTGAACCCGACCGAAGAGACTTCCTCATCGTGCTCGTGATCGGGCTTGTACTCCTTGCTCACGATGGGTGCAAGCTGGTTCGACCCGTGCAGAGCGGCGGAGAACTCGTCCGGATGATGCTCGGTGAAGAGGGCATAGGGGCCGGTGGCTGGAATCGCGACGCGGAATCGCTTTTCTCCATCGCCGCGAAGGATCAGTTGATGCAGATCGTACCCGGGTTTGACCGCACCCCCCGGTTCAACGGGCTTCTCCTCCGAGGAGAACGTGAGAACGGCGTCCATTTGCGCGCCTTCCATACCCTGATAGTCCGCGGTCTTGACGGGCATGATCGCGATGCTCATCATCGGGTCCGGACCGTCCTGCATCACGAACTCATGGGTTCCCGCGGCAAGTTCGTAGACGCCGCCCCATTCGAACGGATACTCCGGCTCGAGGAACATCGGATCCACCTGCAGAGCCCGGTCGAGATTGAAGCCGCCGAGTCCCAGGATCTTGTCCATGTCGACCGCGGCGTCGCGGGTGCGATAGATGCGCGCGGCCGGGTTCATCTCGCGAATCCGCGCCTCGAGCTTGTCGACTTCGGGGGCCGGTACGAGATCGATCTTGTTGAGCAGGATCACGTCGGCGAATGCCACTTGTTCTTTCGCCTCATCGGAATCGTCGATATGCTGCCAGATGTGCATGGTGTCGACCAGTGTGACGATGCCGTCGAGCGCCATGCGCTCCTTCATCTCGTCATCGACGAAGAAGGTCTGCGCCACGGGTGCGGGATCGGCAAGGCCGGTGGTCTCGATCATGATGTGATCAAAGCGGTCGCGGCGCTTCATCAAATTGCCGAGGATGCGGATGAGGTCTCCACGAACGGTGCAGCAGATGCAGCCGTTGTTCATCTCGAAGATCTCTTCTTCGGCGTTGACGATCAGTTCGTTGTCGACGCCGACTTCACCGAATTCGTTCTCGATGACGGCGATGCGCTTGCCGTGATTCTCGGTGAGGATGCGGTTGAGCAGCGTGGTTTTTCCGGAACCGAGGTATCCGGTAAGGACGGTGACCGGAATACGTTCCGGTGAGATGGTGGGACTCATGACGATTTCTCCTTTCGAGGTCAAGCCACGCTGGCGGGGACTTCCTCGCCGGCGAAGCGTTGCATACGGAACTTTTCGAGTGAATACGGCAGCGGAACCAGTTCGCCGCGGCGCTCGCAGGCCGAGGCCCAATCAGCCAGGGCCAAGTACTGCGACTGTTCAGACAGACCGCCCAGGAAGATGGCCTGAGCGCCGAACACGATCATCACGACATTCGTGGCATCGCAAGGGCCGAGGCACCCGCTGATGGTCAAGTGAATCCTCTTCGGAAGCGTGCGCCGCTTCCATTCGGCCTTGAGCCAATCCACGGGAACCGCGGGATGCCCCTTGCCGGTCTGGCCGCAGCAGCAGCCGAGACAGACCACTACCTGGCCGAGCGTCTTGCGCGTGGTGAACGGAGCGGTGTCGCGGCGGCTCACGGGAAGATCCTCGTGGCTGGGCGCACCCACTCCCGAAACTCGGCGCGGGATCGCGGCAGCGGGGGCGGTCCTCCGATCGCCATCGCGGCCTCGAGCAGCAGCGGCGGCTCGAGCGAAGCGTGAGTCAGCATCTCGCGGTCGGCCAGAACGTCAGCGGGCCCGCCCCGCGCGAGAATGCCGCCTTGGAACAATACGCAAACTTCACTCGCCCATTCGTAGGCGAAGTCGACATCGTGGGTCGCCAGAATGACCGCCGTGCCTGCTTGCGCGAGAATATCGAGTGTTTCGCGAAGAGCCCGCACACCGCCGGGATCGAGACCCGCCGTCGGCTCGTCGAGCAGCAACACCGCCGGCGCCTGCACGAGCAGACCGGCCAGCGCCACACGCTTCTTTTCGCCGAGGCTGAGTTCGTGCACGGGCCGGGTGGCCAGATGCGGAATCGCCATGTCGCTCAGTGCCTGCTCAACGAGTTTCCGCGCCTGCGCTTCTTCCACGCCATCCTGCAGCGGACCGAACGCGACGTCTTGCTCCACCGTGGGAGCCAGCAACTGGTCCTCCGGATCCTGCAGCAGCAGCCCCACCTCACGCCGCCAACGCCGCAATCCTGCGCGCGAGCGCTCGGCCTGGGAGCCGTGCAGAAAGATCTCGCCGTGACAGGCATGCTCGGCGCCGCTCAACAACAGCAGTAACGTCGACTTTCCCGCGCCATTGGCCCCGAGCAGCGCGATGCGGGCACCCGCCGGCGCGACCAGATCGACATTCCTCACCGCCCAGTGTCCCGGAGCGTAGGCATATGAGACGCCGCGAGCCTCGAGTGGAAACCGGTTCACCACGGGAAGCGGCTCCGGAAGAGAATGGCGGCGGCAAGCAGCGAACCCTGCAGCGCCACCGCCGAAACAAGGAACATCCGCGATGTTTCCGCGCGGGGCGTCAGCATCGGAAAGCCGTCCAGGCCGCGAAGCGAGGCGCCGCGTTCGACCCGGCGTGCGGTCTGGATGCTGCGCGTGAGCAGGTTGCTGGCCGAAAGCGTGGCAGCCCTCAACGACGGTTTTCCCCCGCGCAGGCGAAGGTCGAGACCGAGCCGGAGGCGTTCGAACAGCACCCAGATCGAAGCGATCAGCCGGTAAACGAGGAAAGCCAATTCGACCAACACGGCCGGAACGCGCGCCCTGCGGGCGGCCAACAGCAGGTCGGGCGCTGGCGTGGTCATGGCGAGTAGCGTCATGCAGGCGGCTGCCGCGGCGCCGCGCATCCACACTGCCGCGGCGCGTTCCCACCCTGCTCCCAAAATTAGCGGCAGCACGGCGGCCGACAGAAACCCGATCTGCGGCGCGAGGAACCATCCCCACGCGCGAACCGGGATTCGGGCGCCCGCCAGCGCGGCCGTGGCCGCTGCCGCGAAGATCGCGGCGGACCACGGCAGTGCCGGCAGCACGGAAGCGAGCAGGAGAAGTCCGCCTCCGAAGATCATCTTGTCGATCGGGCTTCGCGTGCGCCACGCATTGGAAAACGCGATATGATCGAGCGGCGCGTGAACGTGCATCTACTTGGTCCGCCTCCGCAGGCGCACCCACGCGAGGCCGAAAATCGCGACTCCAACCGCTGCTTGACCACCGACAGAGAGCGCCTGGAAGGGCTCGCTCGGGTCCCAAATCGCTGGCCGCGCGGGCGGTGGCAGCATCGCGGCCACGCGTTCGTCGGCGTCCACTCGTCCCGTCGCCGAAGCCAGGCCCCATGCCGTGGCTCCGATCGCGCCGCAAACCGCCAAACAAACGAGTGCGTTTCTCATCGCTGGGCCCACGCCTCCAATCCCGCGATGCGAACGCCACCCGAATTGACGATCGCGCGCACTACCGCGATCGTGAATAGGGATTCGATCACCGCGACAGGAAACTGCGTGACCGAAAAGACAGCAGCGAACTTCAGGAACGCACCTGCGACTCCCCCGCTGGGGTCGGGGTGCGCCAGCGCGAGCTGAAGGGACGTGCACGCGTAGGTGGCGAGCGATCCGATCGCCGTCGCCAACGCGATGGCGGGTCTGTCGCCGAGGCCGAACCGGGCGGCGAGCCGCCACAGCAGCCACGTAGTCCACGGTCCGGCCACGCCGAGCGCGAACACGTTCGCCCCCAGCGTCGTGAGACCACCGTGCGCGGTGAGCAACGCCTGAAACAGCAGCACGATCAGGGAGAGCGCGGGCATCACGGCCGGTCCGGCCAGAACCGTGCCCAGCGCGACTCCGGTGGGATGCGAGCTACTGCCGGCGACCGAAGGCAACTTCAACGCCGTGAGCGTGAATAGATATCCGGCGGAGGCAGCCAGCAGGTAACGGTTGTCGCGCGCGCCGTTCAGCTTCGAAATGCCGTGCGCCAGGAACGGCGCGGAGGCAAGGGTCCAAGCGGCTGCGTGAGTGAGCGGGAGAAAGCCTTCGCTGATGTGCATGGCGCGAGGTTCCAGAATAAGGCGCCACAGCCAGGGTCTCGCTCAATTAACTCGTGGACGGCGAAGTTCCTCCGGTTAGCGGGCGGACTTTCCCGGTGAGGGGATTGCCTATTCTGTTCGTAACGCGGCCATCGGACTGGTGCGCGAAGCCCGCCACGCCGGTATCGCGAACGAGACGAACGCGGCCAATACTGTCATGGCGAGTGAGGCTGCATAAACGGCCGGGTCATAGGCGGAGACGCCGTACAGCAAATGGTCCAGGAATCGCGCGCCCGCCAGAGCCATCGCGAACCCGATGGCGATACCCGCTCCCGCCAGCCAAAGCCCTTCGCGAACCACCATTCGCCACACACCTCCCGGCGATGACCCGAGCGCCAACCGGATTCCGATCTCGCGGGTTCGGCGCGACACGAGATACGAAAGAACCCCGTAGGCGCCGACCGCCGCCAGCATCAGCGCGAGTGCGCCGAAGCACAGACTCAGCGAACCGGCCATGCGGCGCTGCCATACGGTATCGTCGATGCGTTGATTGAGCGGCTGAACATCGAACAGCGGTTGCTCCGGATCCACCTGCTGAATCGCCCGGGTGATCGCGCCCGTCAGCGGAGCGGGGTTGAGCGCTGTCCGCAGAACAAAAAACGTATCGCCCGCGAATTGTTGTTGGTTGGAGAGGTAGATGTCGAGACTCGGCGCGGCGGTGAGCCCATCGCTCCGAACGCCTTCGGCCACTCCCACGATCTCTAGCCACGCGGGTTTGGTCTCATTCAAGGCGGAGAGCAGGCCGGGAAGCTGCACGCGCCGGCCAACAGGGCTCGCATCGCCGAACACCCTGTGAACCAGCGGGCGGCTGACCACGGCGACGGGCGTGGTTTCCAGCCGGTCGGATTCCTGGAAGGCGCGCCCCTCGCGCAAGGGGATCCCCATCGCTTCGAAATAGCCCGTGCTCACGATCTGCACGTTCACGAACGGGTTGCGTTGTTGCTCGTCGACGCTCTGGCCCTCGACGGCGATCGCGGGCTTGCCGTAGTTCTGATTCAACGCGAGCGGCAGGCTGTGATTAGCCGCCACCGCGGTCACGCCCGGAATCCTGCGCAGTTCCTCGACAGCGCGGCGATAGAACATCGCGGTTTGTTCGGCTTTGTTGTAGCGCGCCCACGGCGGGTCGGTTCGAAACGTGAGCGCGGGAGTCCTTGCGAAGCCGGTGTCGGCTTCGCGCAGCTTCCAGAAGCTTTGGAGCAGGAGCCCCGAGAAGACGAGCAGCATCACCGCAAGCGCGAGTTCGGTTGTCACCAGGATGTCGCGCATCCGGGCGCTCGTCCGTCCGCCAGAGGAGCCGCGGCTGCCTTCGCGCATCGCATCTTCGAGCACCGTCTTCGAAAAGCCCAAAGCGGGGAGCATCCCCGCCGCAATCCCCGCGATGAGAGTCGCGAAAAGGGTGAACAGCAGGACGCGCCCGTCGAGTTCAATCTTCATCCATGCCGGTAGTTCGACGCGCATCCACTGCCGTATGACGCCGGTCCACCACCAGGCGAACCCGAGCCCCGCGGCGCCCCCCGCGGAGGCAAGCACGGCTGCCTCGGCGAGAAGTTGGCGCGCGATGTGGGCTCGCGTGGCGCCAAGCGCGGTCCGTACGGCGAACTCCCGCTTACGCGCAAGGCCGCGCGAGAGCAGCAGGTTCACAACGTTCGCGCAGGCAATCAGTAGAACTATTGCGACCAGACCCAGCGTCAGCAGCACGTAGGGGCGCACTTCCCCGCTGTAGGCATCGCGTAGCGTGCGCGCCTGAAAACGAATGCCGCGGTTCGACCCCGGATAAGTCTGTTCCATGCGCGCCCCAAACTCGTCGAGACGCCTCCGCGCGTGTTCGATCGAAACACCCCGCCTCAAACGCGCCACCACGAACACGCTCCGCACGTCCCAGTTCTGTGGGCTGCCGAGGTGAGCGGCGCGAAAGATGTCCATCTTTCCGGGAAAGTCGAAACCCGGCGTGGCCACGCCCAGCACCTGATAGCTCGAAAAATCCAGGGGCAAGGTCTTGCCAACGATTGCCGGGTCGCCGGCAAACCGGCGCTTCCACAACTCGTGATTCAGCACCATCACTGGATTGCGTTCGCGATGCGTGCCCTCCTTCCAACTGGAGCCGTGCAGAATCGGGACGCCGAGAACGCGGAACAGGTTCGCCGTGGTCATGCATGCCGTCAGGACTTCCGGCTGTGCTCCGTAGCTCAGGTTGTATTGGCTGGGATACCAGGCCGCCGCGCCCTCGA
The DNA here is from genome assembly GCA_016871015.1 of Acidobacteriota bacterium. GTDB lineage: Bacteria > Acidobacteriota > Terriglobia > Bryobacterales > Bryobacteraceae > SYLY01. Next base: position 20,768 of record VFZX01000064.1, read on the forward strand.
ACAGAGCCGTGTCGCGATCGAGTTCCTCCCACTCGCGCGGCGTCAACTTGCCGGGTTCGTTTCCGCGCACCGACTCGATCCGAATCAGGCGATCGGCGTCGGCGAATGGCAGGGGACGCAACAGCAGCGCATTCACGAAGCTGAAGATCGCGGTGTTGGCTCCGATGCCGAGCGCCATCGTGAGGATCGCGGTGAGCGCGAACACCGGCGTTCCCGCGAACGACCGGACGGCGACGCGAAGGTCAGCCAGCAACCGGGTAGCGCCTCAGCGCCATCACCGCGGGAATACCGGCCAGCAGGGCAGCAATCAGAAGCCCCACGAACGCTACGCCGGCTCTGCCAGTCACGGCTGCGGTTGGCTCCTCGCGAAACGTGAAGGACGGCAACCGGGCCAGGTCGCCCGCGTTGAGCTTTTCCTTCTTCAGGATTCGCGGTACGAAGAAGCCACGCCACTGGCGATGGTATTCGTCCACTCCAGCGAGGAAGTGTTTGTAGCGGTGCGCGCTCGATCCGGCGAGATCGTTGAAAGCGGACTGCGCCACGATAGCCGGAGAAAGGTAGCGAAGCCGGTCGGCCATACTCTGCTGATTGGCCAGTTGAGCGTCGAACTCGGCGAGCACGGGCTGCACCTTGCGCTCGGTCGCCTCGTTGACCGCCACCAGCAGGGTGCCGAAGTCCGGCGGGCCGGCGGGTCCTTTCGACGGCGGCGCCAATTCGGGATGATCCTCGAGGTAGCGCGCCAGCAGCTTGCTGCCTTCACGGGTGGACTCGTCTCCGGCCACGCGAATCGCCTGGATCAACTCGACCCGAGACGGTACCGGATAGACCGCTTTGATCGTCACGTTGAGCACCGACGGAATCACGATCACGAACAGCAGCCACGCGCCCGCGAGCGTCATCGCATTGGTTGCCGATCCGCGTCCCAGCGCATTCACCGCAATGGCCAAGGCGAACCAGAACGCCCCGTACACGGCGGTGACGGCGGCCCAGAGCAACAGACGCGGCCATGCGCCTTCAGCAGCCAGATTCGCGCCGCCGATGATCACTCCGGCCGCGGAGAGCAGCACCGCCAGTGCGGCCACGAACGCCGCCCGAAGCAATACCTTCGCCATCACCACGCGGCGGAGCGATACGGGCTGCGACAGAGTCAGCGCGAGCGTACCGGATTCCTTCTCGGATGAAACCAGGTTGTAGCTGAAGGCGAGAATCACCAGCGGGTAGAGATACAAGAGTACGAACGCGAGATCGAAGCGTCCCGCGAGCAGATGCACCGGATTCTCGACTTCGTCGTTGTTCAGGAACGTCTGCTTGCTGTTGGTGGAGACGCGGAAGTAGTAGGGATACAGATCGCTCTGCCCGATCGCGAGGGCGCCCAATGCCGCCGGCGGCATCACCGCGTAGCGCGTGCCCATGTTGCGACCGAACGACTGCGGCTGCCGGGGATCGGCGAAAACGGTAACTGTCTTTTCGCCAGATTCGATCCTCGGGATCTCGTCGCGAATCCGGTCAAAGCGCTCCCGCTCCTCCGCGAGCGCTTCGGAGATGGCGCGATTCTGAAAACGAATCCACTCCGATCCGTTGAACGCGCCATAGGCGATCGCGGCTCCCAGCACCACCGCGACGGCAAGCGGTGCACGATCGGCGCTGAGATTGCGCCAGTCATACCGCATCAGGGTCCGGATCATCTCAGTAGACCCGTACCCGCCGGGCGGTCCACATCGCGGCAAGCGCCGCGACGGCGCACCACAGGGCCAGGATGGCGAGCGAAGGCGCTTGGCGCGCCAACACCCAACCCGCATCCGGAGCTGTGTACTCGAACGGCCGCACCTTCTTCCAGAGTTCGTCGCCCGCCAGGTACACGCCGGTGTTGCTTGCGTTGCGCATGAGGTCGTCATTCATCACGCGCTGGATCGTCCGGCGGTACTCTTCGGCGGCCCGGGCGAAGTGGGCATGCTGCGGAAAGTCGGCGCCGGCGAACGCCATTGATGCCGATCGCACGGCGAGCGAGGGAGCCGCGGCGCTCAATAGCCGGTGGACGCCGTCTTGCGCATCGAAGACTGTCCAGAGCCGCGAGTAGGCCTGGTCGAACACTTCGTTGCCGTGGTCTTCGCTGTCCTGCAGGCGCGCTCCCGTAAAGTTGATGGGAAGCGCTTCGACCTTGTCGACGTTGTACTTCTTCATCAACTCTTGTTCCAGCCGCTTGGCGCGCGCCGAGGCCGAGTCATGTCCGTCACCTTGCATCGCCTTTTCGATTCCGCGCGCGAACTGGAAAGCCGAAGGCGCGGGCCGTAAGGCTTTCGCGATGTCGGAGGCGGCACGCGGAGCGATCAGCCCGTTAAACATCCAGAATCCGAGCAGTACGATGAGAGCCGAGCGCGAGGAGGACGCCCAGGCCGAGACGGCGAGCGAAACTCCGACGAACGCGCCGAAGTAGAGTAGGTAGCCCACCGTCATCCAGGCCATGCGCGGAAGGGCCGCGATCATGTCCGTCTGGCCGGAGCCGGCCGTGAGAGCCACCACGCCAATCAGTGCCGCGGGAACCAACAGAAGGCCGAGGGCGGCCGCGACGCCTAACGCCTTGCCTCGCGCGAGGTCCTGCTGGCTTACGCCGAAGCTCAACAGTTGCCGAAGAGTTCCGAGTTCGCGCTCACCGGAAAATGCGTTGAACGCCAGCAGCACGATCAGCAACGGGACCAGCAATTGCAACACCGTGGCGCCGGTCAGTTCGCCAAAGCGTTGTACTGCGGTCGCATCTTGCGCCGGCCGGTACTTGAACTCGTTCTGCTTGTGCGCTTCGAGCCATACCGCCACGCCCGTGTAAGGGTCGGTGCCGCGATCCACCATCGTCAGCGGGACCTTCGGCTTGAACGCGTAGATTCCGTAGTGCGCCGCCGAGTGCGGATTTTTCTTGCCTTGGCCCAGCCATTGCTCCCGTGTGGCGCGTTGCGCGGCTGAATGCTGCGCGCTCACCTCGCGGTAGTGCTGCCATCCGAGCAGCAGCGCTCCGGCGAGTAGCGTGAAGACGATGGCGCCGGCGGCGCGGAAGCGGCCGTCGCGGATCATCTCGGTGATCTCTTTTCGTGCGATGCGAAGGATCATGGCAATGCTCCTGGATCAGTCGTGCATGTGTTCGAGGTAGATACGTTCAAGATCGGCGTGGCCGAGTTCCGAGGTCGAGTACTGGGCCACGAGATGGCCGTGCTTCATGATGCCCACACGCGTACCCGTTTCCTTGGCGCGAAACAGATCGTGCGTGGCCATCAGGATCGCGGCCCCTGCTCCGCTCAGCTTCTTCAGCAACTCCGAGAACTCGTTCGAGGCCTTGGGATCGAGTCCCGAGGTCGGCTCGTCGAGCAACAGCGCGCGGGCCTTCTTGGCGATCGCGATGGCGATGCCCACTTTCTGGCGCATGCCTTTCGAATAGGCGCCCACGCGCTTGTCCGCGTCGGTTCGGGCGAGACCAGCCCCCTCGAGGAAGCCCATCAGTTCGGTCTTGGTGTGGCTGCCGCCCGCAAGCGACGTGAAGTACTCGAGGTTCTCGATGCCGGTGAGGTTCTTGTAGAGCATCACTTGCTCAGGGATATAGGCCAGGAGGCGCTTGGACTCGAGCGGCTGCTGGACCACGTCGAGTCCGCCGATCTTCGCCGTCCCCGAGGTGGGCGGAATGAAGTTCAGGAATAAGTTGATGGTGGTCGTTTTGCCCGCGCCGTTGGCGCCGAGCAGACAGAAGATTTCGCCCGGCTCGATGCGCAGATCGAGCGGGTGGAGAGCAATGGTTCCGTTGTAGGACTTCGATAGTGCGGTGGCTTCTAGCATGCGGCGGCAATCCTCTTGATACGGTAGTTCAACCCCGCCCGGCAGTCCCGTGGATTCTCGCGGGCGGGCTTCTTCTGGCCGCGAGCGGGCCTCCAGGACCGCCAGACGGATCAGAAAATCAGCTTGATCGCGAACGTGAACTGGCGCGCTGGATCCACGTTCGCCACGCCGCCCACCGGACGCAGGAAGGTCGACACTGGCGAAGCACCCTGTCCGTAAACGTTGTTGAAGGTGTAGTAGTTTTGGTTGTTGAACACGTTGTACCCTTCCGCGCGCAGGTCCAGACGCACTGCCTCGCTGACCGCGATCTGCTTGGTGATCGCCAGGTCGACGCTCCGGTGCGGCGTGCCGCGGAACAGATTGCGTCCGAAGCCAGCCGGACGGTCCCGGTTCAATCCGTCTCCATTGTTGTCGGCGCCGGTCAGGGCGTTGACGGGGAGACCGGAAGCGGCAATGATCATCGCCGAGGCGCTTACCTGCCAGGGCAATTGAACTCCGCCGTTCGCGGCGAAGCGATGACGTTGGAGGAAGTCGCTGGGCGCCCTCTCTCCGCGCTGCACGTCACTCCATTCTTGCGGGTTCGCCCCCAGATGGTCGTCGGTGATGTTGTTCATCGCCGAAGCCCAGTTGTAGCTCAGGCCCGCGAAGTACCGGCCGCCGAACCGCCTGTTCAGGTTGACCGTCAGCGCATGGTAGTTGGCCGTGTTTCCGTTGGTGGTCATGCGGACCTCACGCACGGGAACGCCCTGAAAGATCGAAACTCCTCGCGTGGCGTCGAAGAAGGGCCGCGACCGGTCCGCTTCGGCGATCGAGCGGGTCTGCCCGGGCTGGGTGCGCGGAAACGGCGCCGAAGCGTTCCGGTCGTAGTGGAGGAATTGTTTCACGCTCAGGCTCCGTGTGCCGTCCACCGAGAGAATCCACCGGCCGGGCAACTCGCGCTGGACCCCGAAGGTCACTTGCGTGGTGTACGGGCTTAACAACTTGCCGCCCCGCAACACGACATTGCGTGGCGCCAGCGCCAGTCCCGGCGGAGGAGCAGTAGTGGGATAGGTCGCGGGAAAAGCGGGAAAGCCGGGATGATTCGGCCCGATCGAAAATGTCGCGAACGGAGCGTCGAGCGCATTGAGCAGGAACCGCTGCGTCAGGCCGTGGAAGAAGGGCTGATCGTAGTAGAGCCCGAAACCACCGCGGATCGCGGTCTTCCCATCGCCCTTCGGATTCCAGACGAAGCCCGCCCGCGGACCGAAGTTGTTGTAGTCGTCGAGCAGGGACTGATAGTCGAAGCGAACGCCGAGATTCAGCGTCAGGTGAGGATGCGCGCGCCAGGAGTCCTGTGCGAAACCGGCCCACTGTGTTTGTCCGTAGCGCAGATTGGCCACGCCGAACCGTTGGGTGTACAGGATGGGTTGCTGGTTTGGCGTGGGCGGTCCTCCGGCGAAGGTGTAGGTCCCGAAGAGGTCGAACTGGCGGTCCCGCACTTTGCGGCGGATGAAGTCGCCGCCGAATTTCAGCGCGTGATTGCCCTTCTGCCAGGAGACCTGGTCCGCGAACTGAAACACTTCCGTGCGGTTGGTGGAGAACGTAGCTGCGCCCTCGGTCGAGAAACCCGGCCGCGACGCCACCAGCCCCGGATTCAACGGAGACGAACTCGAGGGCACGGAGTTGACGTAGCCCGCGCGGAACTCGTTGACGGCAGCGCCCCATGTATGGGTATCGCTGGCCTGGATGCCGAATCCCTGGGTCACGTTGAACAGTGCCATACTCGGTTGGTTCAGGCCGCCCACGCGGTCGTTGGCGTTCGTGTTGGAGTCGCGATGGCCGTTCAGACGCAGCGTGGCCCAGTGGGAGTCCTTGAAGCGATGGTCGATCTTTACGAGCGCCTGATTGTCGCGATAATTCCCTACGTGAAAGCCGCGGTTGCCTGACGAGATGAACGAGCCTCGCGCCTGATCGGCGCGCTCATAGCTGCCGAAGAAGTACGTGCGGCTCTTGCGGATGGGGCCGCCCACGGCCCCGCCCTCCTGTATGAGCTGGTTCGGGATTCGAAGCGAGGCCAGCGCCGGACGCGCCTGAATTCCGCTGGGACGGCCGAGGAAGAACAACTCGCCATGGAACTGGTCGCCGCCGGATTTCGTGGTCGTGATCGTCAGGCCGGCCGAGGTCGACCCATGTTCGGCGTTGAACTGGTTAGTCATCACCCGGAACTCCTGCACAGCGGAAAGCGGCACGCGCTGCAAGGGAATGTTGTTGAACAGGGTGTCGTAGTTCGTGTTCCCGTCCAGGCGATGCTGGGAATCGCGAAAGATGTTGCCGTTGATCGAGAGGCGGTAAAGGTTCGATCCATCTCCCGACAGTGCGTTGGAGTTTCGGACGCGAGCATCGATCATGGCGAAACGCGTTACAACCCGGCCGTTGGCCGGCAGTCGATTCAGAACTCCCGCACCGGCGGAGGTCGATAGTTCCGCCGAGTCCAGAGAGACTCCAGAACCCGTCTCGGTTACGACCATGCTGTCGGACCGCCCGGCCACGGCCAGGGCTACGGTTAAGTTCGCCGTCTCACCCGACAGCACTTCGATCGCCGCGCGGGACCAACTCCGGAAGCCTGCTCGAGTAACGGTGATCCGGTAGTCGGCGGCTGGCTTCAGACGGGAAAGGGTCAGAACGCCGCTCTCATCGCTCACCGCCGAGAAACTGTTGCCCAGCCCATCGCTCGCCAACTCCACCCTGGCGGCAGCGAGAGCCGCGCCGGATTCATCAGTGACCGACATCCGAACGGCGCCCGTCAAGGCGGTCTGGGCCAGTGCTGTGGCGGTCGCGGTCAAAATGAGGAGAATCGTTCGCATGAGGCAGTCCGTAGCACGAACTGTCATATCGTGCTACCGGTCAAGGGTAACACGAATGGAAGCATCGTGCTACAGACTCTACGAATCGTGTCGGCGCAAAGTGAGAAGTTCCGGTTTGCGCAAAGTAGAAAGTTCCTCTTGACGCGAATCTGGAAGGATGGAACGAATCTCGATGAGCCAGGAACAAAGGGACCGGCTGGAGACCTTGAAGAGGG
>VFZX01000065.1 GCA_016871015.1 Acidobacteriota bacterium
AGCGGACGCACAACACCACGATCTCGGCATCGAAGTGGCGGCCGCCGAACAATTCCTCGACCGGAGCAAGACGGGCCATTCCTCTATCCTCGTCCATCCTGCCGATTTGCACCAGAGCCCTCCAGGGGATCTCGTTGTGATTCACGTAGAGCCACTCCGTGGAGGGATCAAAGCTCGCCCCGCCCCACAGCGCGCCACCATGGAATCCGGGGACGACGAGCAGCTCTTTGTGTCCGGGCGGCGTGAACATCGGCCCCACGTCGTGGTCCGGCATCGGGATCCGCAGGTCTTCGCGCGTGACTCCCTGCTTTGAGAACGGCGGTGGATTGGTGGGGAACGGCTGCGTCGGATACGCCTTCTCGCCGGGGATCGTCGAAGCTGGCACGGGGCGCTCCTCGATTGGATAGAGCGGCTTGCCCGTGGCGCGGTCGAACAGGTAGACCCAGCCGGTCTTCGACACCTGCGCCACGATGTCCATCTTGCGTCCGCGGTGGGTGATCGTGAGGAGCCCGGGCTGGCAAGGGATGTCGTAGTCCCAGATGTCGTGGTGGACAGTCTGGAAGTGCCACACGCGCTCGCCAGTGGCGGCCTTGAGAGCGATCACGCAGTTGCCGAACAGATTCGCACCGGCGCGGTCTCCACCAAAGAAATCGAACGTCGGCGAGCCGGTGGAAACAAACACGAGACCGCGCGCCTCGTCGACGCTCATCCCGCCCCAGTTGTTCGCGCCGCCTGCTTTCTTCCACGAGTCCGGCGGCCAGGTGTCGTAGCCAAATTCGCCGGGATGGGGGATGGTGTGGAAGATCCAGCGGCGCTTGCCGGTGTGGAGGTCGAAGGCGCGAATATGTCCAGGCGCGGCCAGGCGCGGACCCTCCTCGGTGCGCGTCGGCATGATGAGCAGGTCTTTGTAGATGACCCCCGGAGTGGTGGAGGCGATCGAGAGTCCGGTGATGTCGCGATCGACGTCTTGTTCGAGATCGATTGAGCCCTTGTCGCCAAAGCTCTCGAGGACCGTGCCGGTCTTTGCGTTGAGGCACCACACGCGGTTCTGGATGGGCACGTAGATCCGCTCGTCGTTGCCGTCGCGCCAGTAGGTGACACCGCGGCTCACGCCGCTGGCACGGCGTCCGGATGCGCCGGAGAGCGGCGCGTGGCTCCAGAGCAGCTTGCCGGTGGCGGCGTCGAGAGCCTGGATCACAAGCGAGGCTCCCACGATGTACATCACGCCGTTCACCACGAGCGGCGTGCATTCCACCGAGCCGCGGTATCGCGATCCTTCTTGCGCGCTGCGGTGGACCCAGGCGGGCTTGAGCCGCGCCACGTTGGCGCGCGTGATCTGGTCGAGCGGGGAGTAACGGCTGGCGCCCGCGTCGCCGCCGTAGTGCCGCCAATCCGCTGTGGCCGGGCCAGGAGCCGCTGATGCCGCGGCCGCGGCGAGGAACTGTCTTCGATCAATACCGGTACTCATGCCTGAACGGCCAGCATATCATTGGAGGTATGCTGTTCACGCGCCGCCGACTGTTCGCCGCACCCGCCGCAGCTCTCGCGCAATCGCCAGGACCAACACGATTCCAGCTCGCTTGCATGACGCTGCCCTACTCGCAGTATCCGTTCGAGCGGGCGTTGAAGGGGATCAAGTCAGCGGGCTACGATTTCGTTGCCTGGGGAACTACGCATCCGGACAGCGCGGGCAAGCGGGTTCCACTGCTTGACTGGCGCGCGCCGGTATCGCAGGCGCGGGATCTGGCGCGCATCTCGCGGGATCATGGGCTCGAGCCCGTCATGATGTTCACCATGGTGAACCTTGAGGCTCCCGAAGCTCCTGATGCCCACGCGCGGCGGATCACACAAGCGGCCGAGGCGCGGATCCCGTTCGTGCTGACGTTCGGCAAGACCGAGCGCGGGTTGTATGAGAACGCGATCCGGACGCTGAAGCACGCGGGTCCGCTGGCGCGGCAGGCCAAGCTCACCGTGGTGATCAAGCAGCATGGAGGCAACACAGCGACCGGGTCCGATTGCAGCCGCATCATCGCCGACGTGGCCGACGAAGGCGTCAAGATGTGCTACGACGCGGGCAACGTGCTCGACTACGAGAACAACGATCCGATCCCGGACATCCAGAAGTGCTGGCGCGACGTGCGCGCCTTCGCCATCAAGGATCACCGCAACTGGCCCACCGACACTGACTGCGGGCCCGGGTTCGGCGAAATCGACCATTACAAGCTGCTGTCGCCGGTGTTGAACACCGGGCTCGCAATGCCGCTCGCGTTCGAGAATATCTTCGAGCCGATGGTCCCGCGCCCCACCACGGCGGAGGGAGTGGATGCGTTGGCGCGGCGGTCGCGCGAGTATGTCGATTCGGTCATCCGCGGACTGCGCAAGGGGGCTTGAACGGGATGCGGCAGGAGATCCAAGCGGCCCATGGGCGGATTCGGGGGTGGGTCCGCGAGACGCCAGTGATGGCGATGCAGGCGGGCGCGTTCGGCGTGAATGCGCGGATGTCGTTGAAGCTTGAATGCCTGCAGGTGGCGGGATCGTTCAAGCCGCGCGGCGCGTTCAACCAGATGCTGCGCGGAGGGCTGCCGGCGGCGGGTGTCGTGGCGGCAAGCGGCGGCAACCACGGAGCGGCGGTCGCTTATGCCGCGCGCCGCGTGGGGACGCGGGCGGAGATCTTCGTGCCCGGGATCTCTCCGGCCGCCAAACGCGCCGTCATCGAGCGGCAGGGCGCTGAGCTGCACGTGATTCCGGGACAGTACATGAACGCCTACGAGGCATGCCAGCAGCGTGCGGCGGAGACTGGCGCGTTGCTGATCCACGCCTACGACCAACCGGCAACGGTCGAAGGCCAGGGGACGCTTGCGCTTGAATGGGAACAGCAGCAGCCGGATCTCGACACCGTGCTGGTGGCAGTGGGCGGCGGTGGATTGATCGCGGGAATCGCGGCGTGGTTCGAGCGCCGGGTCCGGGTGGTTGCCGTGGAGCCGGAAATGTGTCCGGCGCTGCATGACGCGCTGCGGGCGGGCGAGCCAGTGGACGCCGCGGTAGGCGGCATGGCAGCAGACTCGCTCGGCGCGCGCAGGATCGGATCGATCGCCTTCGAGATGTCGCGGCAGTTTGTCGATCGCAGCGTGCTGGTGTCCGAGTCCGCGATCCGCGACGCGCAAGCCGCGTTGTGGCGGGAGGTCCGGGTGGCTGCTGAACCCGGCGCAGCGGTATCGCTTGCGGCACTCATGTCCGGAGTTTATGTTCCCGCGCCGGACGAACACGTGGGAGTCTTGGTGTGCGGGGGGAACGTAGCGCTGGATTCGCTGCAATGAAGCTGGCGGTATTCCTGCTGCTGGCTGCCTCCGCCGCGGCGCAGGTCTCTTCCGGAACGGTTCGCGGTGAAGTGCTCGACTCGCGCAAGGCGCCTGTGCCGGGCGCCACGGTCACGCTTGCGCGGGATGGCGTGTCGCGCGCCGCGGTGTCGGGAGCGTCGGGGGAGTTCGTGATCGGCGGCGTTCCGGCTGGATCCTATCGATTACGCGTCGAGAGCGCGGGGATGAGTCCAGCGGAGATTCCGGATCTGGCGGTTGCGATCGGACAGACGGTAGTTCAGCAGGTGGTGCTGGTTCCGGCGCAGTTGATTCAGCGGGTGGATGTCGTTGAGCAGGCCGGAGTCCTCGATACCTCCAGTGCCAATACCAGCGCGGCGCTAGGCAATGACCGGATCGAGGAGTCGCCAGCGCCTGGACGCAACTATCTGAACTTCGTGCTCACGGCGCCTGGGACCGCGCCTGCCAGCGGGTCTAACGCCAGGCGGTCAGCGGCGAGCAGCCGGGCGTCGTCTCCCGACAGCGGATTCACGTTCGCCGGAATGCGGCCGCGGAACAACTCGATCTCGATCGATGGCGTCGACAACCGGGATGAGACCACGGGCGGGAATCGCGTGGCCGTGGGACTCGAGATGGTCGCCGAGTTTCAGGTGGCGGGAACGTCGGTGTCCGCCGGGCATGGCAACGCGGCGGGCGGAGCAGTCAACATGATCACACGGCCGGGTACGAACCTGTTCCACGGCGACGCGACGTTCTTCGCGCAACAGCAGAAGTTCAACGCGAGGAATCCGGAAGTGAAGATCGACCAGAAGCCGGAATTCCATCGCGTGCAGCCGGGAGTCTCGGTGAACGGACCGGCACGGAAGGATCGCACCTTCTTTTCCACCGCGTTCGAGCAGCAGTGGGAGAAGAGCGAGGAGTGGTCCGATGCGCCGCGGTTCCCGAACGGACTGCTTTATGGACTGTTTCCCGCCGCCGAGAACCAGACCGAGTTTTCGATCAAGGCGGATCATCAGGCAACACCGCGCCACAGCCTGGTGGCACGGCATGCCTACTCGCGCGGGCGGGTGTCGAATGACGTGCAGGACATCGATAACTTCACGGACCGCTCGGTTCGTGGCAGCAGTTTGACGCGGGATCATTCGCTGGTGCTCGGCTGGACATCGGTCCATGGCGCGGGGCTTGTGAACGACGTGCGTGGGCAGTGGTCGCTGCGGGATGTGGAGCTGACACCCAATTCGGCGGGTCCGATGGTGGAGATTCCGGGAGTGGTGAGCTTCGGGCGCGCGTGGCGATTGGATGCGGACCGGCGGGAGTCGCACCTGGAGTTGGCGGAGTCGGTCAACTGGACCAGTCCGAGAGTGCAGGTGTACGGTGGCGCGAATCTGCATACGGTGGACCTCGACGCGCGGCTGGCGAACCGGTTCGGCGGGATCTTCGTGTTCCCGTCCTGGGAGAGCTACACCGCTGGCCGGCCGGACCTGTTTGTTGGCGCGAGTGGGGATCCGGCGGCGCGATTCCGCACGACGCCCGCCGGAGTGTGGGGTGGCGTCAGGTGGCGCACGGCGTCCGGGCTGACCGTGGATGCGGGTCTCCGGTACGACCGGCAGTGGCTGCCGGATCCGTTGCCGGAGTCCAACCGGAACGTTGCCCCGCGGCTTGGGATCGCCTGGCAGCCGGGCGGCAAGTCGCCGTGGGTGGTCCGCGCGGGGGCCGGGCTGTTCTTCGACCGGTCGCCGCTCGCGTTCTGGAACGACGCGATTCAGAAGGACGGGGTCCGCGCGGGCGAGCGGTTCCTGATAGGCGCCGATGCGGCTCGGGTGTGGCGCGTTGGCACGGCCGCGGCGGCGGCGTTCCCGCTGGGCCGTTACCGGACCGATGTGCGGATGCCGGCGATCCGGAGCCAGAAGCTCACCGCCGGGGTCGAGCGGGCGATCGATGCCGACACCTCGGTGAGTGTCGAAGCATCGTGGTTACGGGGGTTGCACCTGCCACGTGTCCGGACCGCCGCGCTGGGACCGGCGCCCGCGTGGCAGCTTGAGCACTCAGCGAGTTCGGACTATCGCGGCGTGTCGGTGTCGGTGAACCGGAGGATGAGCAAGGAGCTGACCTATCTCGCCGGGTGGACGTGGGGCCGCACCAACGATGACGCGTCTGACTTCGATGAGCATCCGAGGGATCCGGCCAACGCGCGGCTGGACTGGGGACGGTCACGCCAACATCAGGGGCACCGGGTGACGGCGAGCACGCTGTTCGAGGTTGGGGACACCGAGGTGACCGTGGCGCCGATCGTAAGCTACGGCACGGGGCGTCCGTTGAACGCGGTGGCGGTGGGCGCGGGAACGTACACGGGCGCATGGCTGCTGGCTGCACGTCCGGCCGGGTTTGCGAGGAACTCGTTTCTCACGCCCGGACAGTTTTCGCTCGACCTGCGGGTGATGAAGACGTTTCCGTTTTCGGACAACCGTTCGCGGCTGCAGGTGGGAGTGGAGTCATTTAATTTGACGAACCACTCGAATCCGCTGCGGTTCAGCCCGTACTATCAGGTGGAGGGGCGGAGGCTGGCGTCGTTTGGCGGGGTGATTGAGACTCTGAATGCGCGGCAGGTGCAGTTCCTGGTCCAGTTTGAGTACTGATGCGTCCGAGTTCGTCGTGTAGCCTTCTAGCCTTGGAAACTTGATTGCGGTGGACCAGCATCCAGGCGTAAGCGAACACGGCTGCGGCGAGGAGGGGAAGGAAGAACAGCGCGCGATAGACGCCGTCGGCCCATTGAGCGGGAACAACTTCGTGGTGGCGAATCCGAAGCAGGAGTCCGGCGCACAGGAGGAGGAACGCGTTCACCGCGCTTGACCGCAGCAGGCGCAGCCGCGCCCGGCCGTAGTTGAACAAGAACTGGCCGCCCTGGGCGCGCCTGTCTAGGAGCGCTTCAAACAACTTAGGCTGTACACCATCCCTGGCTGCGATGCGGTCGGCCCACTTCTGAAAGATGATCTCGTCGGCAAAGGTGTCGAGTGCTATTCCCAACGGGTAGGCGGCGCAGAGCAGGATCACGCTGATGATCACGTTGTAGTCCTTGTACGTGGTCAACACATCGGGGCTGTACCATCCGTTGCCGAAGAGCGAGAGCATGCCCACGGCGATCCAGCACAGCGCTTGAATGCCGATAATGAGATGTTCGATGAAGACGGCCGACGTGTTCATTCGGTGGACTCCTACCCGGACCGCGAGCCATTCCCGTTGAGCCGTCCGAAGGATAGCGTATCCTTGCCGGAGCCCAACCTGCTTTCAATCGCGGCGACCACTGCGATCCGGAGTTTGCCGGAAACGTCCAACCACGGCGCCGTGTCCGTATCGACCAAAGTGTGGGGAGCGACGGTCTCTTGAAACCATGCGCCCTCGCAGTCCGGTGTGGCGTCAATGACGTACAAGTACGGACTGCCCGGCGGGAGTGCCTCACGCAGGTTATTCACTGACCTCGTCCCCCGGCCGGGCATCCGGGTCATGCGAGATCACGACGATGTACTTCCCGATCTTGGGATCAAAGCACGCCACATAGCCGTACTTGTGCCCCACCGAATGGGCGATCGCCATCGCCACCGGGACCGCGGTAGGACCGTTAATCAGAATCGCCTTGCCGCCCTGCAGGCCAAGTTCATCGAGCGTTGCGATCGCGTCCACGACGATCACGGAAGTTCGCGCGGGATCGCCAAAGCCGATCCTGGCGAGGTCGCGGCCGTCGGAGGTCTTGGTAAGAGAGGCGGTGAAGTAGAGTCCCATTGAAGTTATCTCCCTCCCGGCCAGCGCCAGCCCGTGGCGCCTGCTTCGGGATCCATCGGTCCGGGCGGCAGCGTCTTCTGCCACGCGAGCGCGCGCTCCGACATGCGCCGGACCACATCCGGATTCGCACCGGCGAGGTTGTTCAGCTCCATTGGATCATCGGGGATCCGGTACAGTTCAACGCGGCTGCGGTCGGGATTCATCAGCAGCTTCCAGTCCCCGTCACGCATCGACAGGACCGGGCTGCGGTTGACCGCATAACCCGCGACGTTGAAGCGCCATTCCCAGTGCAGCGGCTTGGCGCGGGCCCGCGAGGCGCCAGTCAGCACGTCGAGCGCGTTCTCGCCGTCGACGCTAGTGGGCTCGGAGTATCCACCGAGCTTGGCCAGCGAGGGGAACAGGTCAACGGCGGACACCACCGCGCGATTCTCGACGCGTCCCGCGGGGATCCGGCCCGGCAGCCGGAAAATTCCGGGCACGCGCACACCGCCCTCGTACAGGCTGCGCTTGCGGCCGCGGAATGGACCCGGAGATCCGAAGGCCGAGTGGCTCGCGTTGGCGATGTGGATGTCCTCGGGGCCATTGTCGGAGGAGAAGATCACCAGCGTGTTCTGGGCGAGTCCGTCCTTTTCGAGCTCGGAGAGAAGGCGGCCGATCTGATCATCGAGGTCCTTGAGCGACGCGTTGTAGATCTGCGGCGCGCCGGGCCAGGGAACTCCGCCAGCGGGCTGGAGCTTGGCGAACGGCTTCAGTTGCTCGGGCGTCGGCGCGAGCGGCGCGTGCGGGAGTAGCGTCCAGACCTGGGCGTAGAACGGCTTGCCCGGATCCTGGCGGATGAATTCGAGCGCGTTGTCGACCATCCACTTCGTCGAGCGCGCGCGGAATCCTTCACCGCCTTCGGTGAAGCGCGTCTCGTTGGATGTCACCGACATGTGGTGCGTGAAGCCGTAGGCATCGGGCATCGGGGCGCCGGGTCCGCGTCCCAGGTGCCACTTGCCGAAATGGGCGGTGCGGTAGCCTGCGTCACGCAGCGCCCGCGCGATGGTTGGAATCTTGGGGTCGAGGAAATTCGGCATCGCGCGCTTCTTGTTGAGGTCCTCGGTGGCGAGATGCCCGTGCATGTGGTTGCGCGCGGGAAAGCGTCCCGTCATGAACGCAGAACGGGTCGGGCTGCACACGGATCCGTTGACGTAGAACTGCGTGAAGAGCGTGCCCTGGGCGGCCAAGCGGTCGAGGTTCGGAGTCTGGGTGCGGGTATTGCCGTAACAGCTCAGGTCGCCCCAGCCGAGATCGTCGGCGAGGATGAACAGGATGTTCGGGCGGGACTGCTGGGCGCGGAGCAGCGCCGGAGCAGCCGCGGCGGTTTGAAGGAAGGCGCGGCGCGTGGTCATGGCTCAATCAAGTGATCGTATCGACTCATCATATTTGATATAACACTTGATCATGACGTATCGGCTAGCGTCCTCGATCCTGCTGTGCGCCCTCGCCTGGTGCCAGCTCACCAGCCAGATTGGCGGAACCATCTCGGACTCTTCAGGAGGCGTGATTCCGAGTGCCGCCATCGAGCTGACGAATCAGGACACAGGGGTCAAGTGGGAGGCGGCATCCGACGCCAGCGGCCGCTACATCATTCCGCTGCTTCAGCCCGGCAACTACCGGATCCGCGCGGCCGCCAATTGATTCCGGCCCGTTGTGCGCGGTGGCATCCGGCTGGATGTCGCGCAGACCGCGCGCCTCGATTTCGCTCTCGAGGTAGGTGCGGTCAGCGAGACCGTGGAAGTCACCAGCCAGGCGCCGTTGCTCGACGCCGGAAGCTCGTCCATCGGCCAGGTTGTGGACGCGGGCAAGATCGTCAACCTGCCCACCAATGGCCGTAATTCGCACGGGTTCATCACGCTCGTCCCTGGAGTCCGGGCTCCCCGCAATTTCAGCCGGACCGCGATCGACCAGTACAACAACATGTTCGTTTCGATCAACGGGGCGCGCCCGAATCAGAACACGTTCTACCTCGACGGCGGCAACAACAGTACATCGAACTTCAACGGGCCGTCGTACACGCCGTCGGTCGACATCGTGGAGGAGTTCAAGGTCCAGACCAACAACTACAGCGCGGAGTTCGCCAACGCGGCGGGCGGCGTCGTGAACCTGGTGACGCGCGCGGGCACGAACCAGATCCACGGCACGCTGTACGAGTTCTTCCGCAATGACAAACTTACAGCCACCGACTTCTTCCTGAACCGGGCGGGCTTCAAGAAGGCTCCGTTCCGCTTTAACCAGTTCGGAGCGACTACCGGCGGGCCGCTCCGCAAGAACCGGACGTTCTTCTTCCTTGCCTACGAGGGACTGCGGAATGTCCAGGGCATGACCTGGAACGGCACCTTACCGACCGCCGCGCAGAAGCAAGGCGACTTTACCGAAACACGCACCGCCAACGGACAGGCAATCGTGATGTACGACCCCGTGTCGACGGTAGCCGATCCGGCAGCCGCGGGCCGCTTCATCCGCACTCCGTTCGCCGGCAACCGGATCCCAGCGGCGCGCATCGATCGCGTGACGCGGAATTATCTGCCGTTCTTCCCGCAGCCCACCATCGCCGGAGATCCGGTAACGGGCAACAACAATTTCGTGTCCAACGCATCCGCGCCGACGAACAAGGATGACGGATCGGCGCGCGTGGACCACGGGTTCAGCGACAAGCTGCGGTTCTTCGCACGGCACTCCTACGGGCGCACGCCGCAGGGCCGTCCCAACGTGTACGGGAACCAGGGAACCGTGGGCACTGGCAACGACCTGCTGACCAGCCGGCAGATCATCGCAAGCGCCACCTACGGGTTCACGCCAACTTTTTTTGGCGAGTTCTCCTCGGCGTTCAACCGCTACACGCTCGACCGCCAGGGTTACGGCGTCGGATTCAACCCGACCGATCTTGGATTCCCCGCGTATCTGGCGGCGAATAGCATGCGGCTCGCCTTCCCCACCATCAGCATCGAGGGCATGACAGTCGGCGCCAATGTCGGCAACCAGGGCAGCGGAACGCTGGGCGGGTCCCTGATCGCCAATCACGGATACGACCGGTTCGAGGAGCGCGCCAACTTCACCCGGATCTTCGGGCGGCACACGTGGAAGTTCGGGGGGCTGTTCGGCGTGGCGCGGCAGAACAACGACAATCCGCTGAACGCGGGCGGCGCGTTCAATTTCAACCGTGCATTCACACAAGGGCCGGACCCGTTGCGCGCCAGTCCGGCGGGCGGGCTCGGATTCGCGTCGTTCCTGCTGGGGGTGGGCGGCGGATCGCACAATACGACCCGCGTCGGCATGGCGGTGGTCAACAACTATTGGGGCGGGTATTTTCAGGACGACTTCAAGGTGTCCGGTAAGCTGACGCTGAATTTCGGAGTCCGGTACGACTACGCCGGACCGTTCCGCGAGCGCTACAACCACTTGGTGAACCTGGACTCGACTTCGGCTGGCACGGCTCAGGGCGGCGTTGCGGTCCGGGGTGGACTGCGATTCCCGGCCACCGGCGGATTACCGCGCGGGGCATGGGATCCGGACCGGAACAACGTGTCGCCGAGATTCGGGTTCGCGTTTAATCTGAATCCTGCCACCGTCGTGCGCGGGGGATACGGTGTGTTCTTCGCGCAGATGAACGGAGGCGGCTACAATTCGAACGTGATTCCGAACACCGGCTTCAACTGCGTCACGGAGTTCACCGGCACGGTGGACGGCGGACTGACGCCGTTCAACTACCTGAGCGATCCCTTCCCCGGCGGCTTCTGCTTGGCGTCCCGCACACGGCTGGGCCTGGCGACCTCGCTGGGCGAGAACGTCTTCTACACCGACCGTGGGGCGCGCACACCCTACAGCCAGCAGTGGAACTTCGACATCCAGCGGCTTCTGCCCGGTGGACTGGTGTTGGAAGCGGCCTACGCGGCGACGCGTGGCATCAAGCTATTGGGTGCGCTCGAGGACAACCAGATTCCACTCGAGTCGCTGGCGCTCGGCAGCCAGTTGCTCACCCGTGTCCCGAATCCGTTCCAGCCGGCCGTCCGCTCGGGTCCATTGAGCACGCCCACCACGACGCGGAATCAACTGCTGCGCCCGTATCCGCAGTACCTGGTGGTGAACTCTTCCGCAGCCACGTATGGGTCGAGTATCTACCATGCGCTGCAAGCCAAGGTCGAGAAGCGAATGGCGCGCGGATTCAGTTTCCTTGCCTCCTATACGCTGTCGAAGATCATTGACGACGCGGGTGCGACGACAACCGGATTCCCGGGCGAGCCCGTGAGTGGAGGCGGGATTCAGAATCATCGCAACCGCCGCGGCGAGCGGGCGCTGGCGGTGTTCGATGTCCCGCACAACCTGATGATGAGCTCGCTCTGGGAACTACCATTCCGTCCGGGCGGCGTGGCGCGGCACGTGGTCGCAGGATGGCAGATCAACGGAATCGCGACGTTCCGCAGCGGAGTTCCACTGGGGATCACCGGCGGTAACGCGAGCCAGGCGTTCGGCGGGACACAGCGGCCGAACTGGAGCGGGCAAGATGCGACCCTCACCGGACAGAAATCCGGGAGGTTGCAGCGATACTTTGACACGGCGGCATTCTCGTTCAACGATCCGTTCTCGTTTGGCAATTCTCCGCGGCTGTTGCCGAATCTAAGGGGTGCTGGGATTCACTCGATGGACTTGTCGGTGTTCAAGCACTTCCAGATCCGCGAGTCGATGCGGCTGCAGTTCCGGGCGGAGTTCTTCAACTTCACCAATACGCCGGAGTTCGGTTTGCCGAATACTGCATTCGGATCGCCGCTGTTTGGCGTCGTGGGGACGCAGGAGAACTTCGCGCGGGATGTCCAGTTCGCGTTGAAGCTGTTGTTTTGAGCCTACGGAAGCACGTGCAACTGGACTGACGGCCGCGGCCGTCGAATGTCGTTCCGGTACCGCGGCGGACCGATCCACAGCGACGTGTGCGCCTCGACCGTACGCGAATCCGGTCCACCCGCGCCGAGGACACGCAGGTCGTAGGTGCCGGGCTTGGCGTCGGCGGTCACATTGAACTTCACAATCAGCTCCGGGATAATCATGTTGTCGCCATCGGCCGACGGTCCAAACGCCTGGTCCGCGCGGAACTTGCCCGCGGCGGCAGTAACGCCTTCCGGCAGGTTCTCGATGCGCACCGGGACCTCGCCCTCGAATCCCGGCTCCCGAATCAGGAATAACGTCAGCTCGCCCTGCTGCCCGCGCACGATGCTGAAGTTCTCCGGTGAAGTAAGGATCTGGAATCCGGCGGCTTCCTCGCGCACCTTGAGGCGATAGGCAAAACTGGGGCCGCCCCGCCCGGTCCGGTCGCGGACCACGGCGGTGAAGGTGCCGGACTCCTTCGGCGTGTAGACGAGGCTTGAATCGGGATTTCCGACGGGCGTACCCTGCCCGGTCATTACGTCGTCATGCGAGGCCACCAGCTTGCCCGAGGCATCGTGCAAATCGATCACGGTGTCGATCAGGGGCAGCCCCAACTGCGCTGCTAACGTCCACAGGCGGACGGGCTTGCCCGCGCGGACCTCCACCGGATGCCGGTCCTCCTGGCCCGCCTTCGCCAGGACTCCGTCGGAGACGCGCAGCCCCTGGCCCGGCCGCAAAATCTCGAAGTTGAACGCGGCAGCCGCTCCCGCTTCCGACTCGACCCAGACGCGCCACAGTCCCTGGGGCGCGGAGCCGGGGATCGTGAAGTCCACCACGGCGCCTTCACCGGAACTCTTGGACACACGGCCGGGGATGGCGGGCGTGGCAGGCGGATCCGCGGTCACACGGATTGGCATCGTGAACGGATAGGTCATCCGGTAGTGCTCAGCCTGGCGCGCGAGAACCATGCGCGAGGCGGTGAGCCCGGCGAGGCCCGATCCCCCAAGCTTCAACCTTACCGCCGCGCCGGGCCCGGCTCCGAGCGGCGACATGGAGGTGATCCGTGGCAGGCGCGAAATCTCCAGGCTGTAGCCGCAGTTCTGGGAGCAACTGACACCCTGGGGTCCGCGATACTGGTCAAGCTTCAGGTAATGGCGTCCGCCCGATGCGAACGTGTGCTCGATGAGCGGCGACTCGTCGTAGTCGTCCTTGTCGTCGTTTTCGGAGACCACACGGCCCTGCGCATCGAGCAGCCGCATCCCGCACTCGAGGTGGGAGCCGTACTCGAGCGATCGCAGGTCGAAGAGCCATCTCTCACCCGCACGGGCGTCGAACGCGAACACGTCGACATCCACGAGTCCGGTCATGTAGCCCTGGAGCGACTGTGATTCGAGCCGGATCTCCGGCGCCTTGGCAGTGGTGTCGTTCGGCTCGGACTCCAGGTTCACGGCGAATTGAGTGACGTTGAACAGCCGGCTGTTTGTGGGTCCAGCGGCCCCATCCAGGTGGAAGATGTGCGGACCAAGCGATGCGCTGGCGGGCACGCGGATCACGCCGGCCACTTTCTTCTCACTCACCGAAGTGGTGCGGACCCACTCGATGCCGGGCGTGTCGAAGCGCGCGCCAATAGCCTTGTCGAGCCGCTTTCCATGCAACTCGACGGCGACCTCCGTGGCGCGCTGGCCGCTCAGCGGGTAGATGCGGTCTATCCAGGGGCCGGTGTCCTGGGCGCGGAGTCCCACGGTTGCGAAGACAAGAAGCGAGGCGGTCCGCATGTCAAGTGAACAGCTCGCGGACGGGTGTGCCTTCCTTGAGGATGGCAATCGGCCGGCCGAAGGCGTGATAGTTTTGCGTGTAGTCGACACCCATCTTCTTGTAGATAGCCGCCACCAAGTCCTCGACGGCGATTGGGCGGTCGGCGGGTGCGGCGGCATGCTCGTCCGTGCTGCCGATGATCTGGCCCGGCGGGACTCCCGCCCCCGCGATGGCTACTGAGAACGACCCGGGCCAATGGTCGCGGCCAGCCGAGAAGTTGATCTTCGGTGTGCGCCCGAACTCGCCCATCGCCAGGATCAGCGTGGTGTCAAGGAGGCCGCGCTGGGACACGTCGTCGAGCAGCGCCGTGAAGGCCTGATCGAACTCGGGCATCAGGCGGCGGCTCGTTTTCTCGTTATCCGTGTGCGTGTCGTAGCCGCCATGGAACACCGACACCAGCCGCACGCCGTGCTCGACAAGGCGGCGGGCGAGCAGCGCACCCTGTCCCGCCGCGTTGCGCCCGTAGGTGTCGCGCAGCTTGGGGGACTCGCTGTCGATCTCGAACGCCTTCTTGGCGGCGGGCGAAGCGATCAGGTCGAGCGCCTTCTGTTGGAACTCGTCCAGGCTCGAGATCAGCTCTGACTTTTCCACCCTCTTCAATTCGCCGTCGATCGCGGCGAGGAGTCTGGCACGGCTCTGCGCCTCCTCCATTCCGATGCCGAGTGGGAGGGTCAGATCCTTCACCGTGAACTTGGCGACGTTCGGGTTGCCAGCCACGAACGGATCGTAGGACGATCCGAGGAATCCGGCCTCAGCCGCGATGTCCTTACTGGGAGTGACCACAAATGGAGGCAGTCCATTCTTGGGGCCCAGCTCCCGCGCGACCACAGATCCCACGCACGGATGCAGGAACGCGTTTCCGGGCCGGGTGCCGGTGAACAGGTACTGCTTGGCCTTTTCGTGGATCGCCTCACGGGAATGCATCGACCGGATGACGGTGAATTTGTCCGCCATTTGGGCGCACCGCGGAATCAGTTCGCTGAAGCGGACCCCGGGGATCTTGGTGGGGATCACGCCCACGTTGCCGCGCACTTCGGGCGGCGCGTCCGGCTTCGGATCGAACGTCTCCAACTGGCTGGGTCCGCCGCTCATGAACAGGATGATGCAATTGATATTGGTGTCGCGGTTGGAGGCGCGGAGCAGCGTGGGAAGAGTGAGGCCTCCGGTGGCAAGCGATCCGATGCGGAGGAAGTGGCGGCGGGACCAGGCGAGGGACATATCTCTATCCTATTGATTTATACGGAACTCTTTTGAATTGAGCAAGACCCAAAAGACATGTTCGAGAATCCGGCGCCGCTCGCGCCCGGCGGAAACCTCACCCGACATGTAGCTTTGGATGGAATCCCACTCGGTGGGTGACGGCGGCCGGGAGAGGGTCCGCTCCCACAACGCCGAGACGATGGCGCGGTCGTCGAGGCCCTTTTCCATGAGCGCCGCCAACGCGTTCGACTTCGATTCGACTTTCCCACGGATGGCATCGCCGTTCATGAACAGCAGGGCTTGGGCGAGAGAGGGCGTCTTCTCGCGGTCGCTCAGGATGTCGCGGCGCGGGAATCCGAAGGTTGTCAGGAAATAGTCGGGACCGTTGTTGGCAATCAAGTCCTTGGACGAAGTTCCTTCAGGATAGTTGCCGAACCGGTGCGGCACACCAGCCGCCTGACCGAGCGAATCGATCAGCACTTCGGCGGATAGCCGCCGGGGCTCGTAGCGCGCGAACAGCCGCCGTTCCAACGGGCCGGATTCGCCGGGGCGGTCCGGCGAGCGCGACGCGGTTTGGTAGACGCGAGAATTGAGGATCAGCCGGTGCAGCGCCTTGAAGCGGTATCCGTTGCTCGAGAAGTAGCGGCCCAGTTGATCGAGCAGCTCAGGATTGCTGGGTGGATTGGTGGACCGGAAATCGTCATGCGGCTCGACGATTCCCGTGCCGAAGTACTCGGACCAGATCCGGTTCACGGTAGCCTGGGGAAACTGCGGATGGCGCGTGATCCAATCAGCGAGCACTTCGCGGCGCGTGGTGGATGGGCCGATGTCCGGCGTGGCGCCACCGAGGAATTTCGGCGCGACCGGCTTCTTGCTCACCGGATCCATCAGTTCGCCCTCGCGCTCGTCGTACCAGATGCGGCGGTATTGCGCGTATCCGTGCTTGACTTTCACGCGCGCGAAGAAGGCGGCCATGCCGTTGAAGTCGTCCTGCGTGAGGTTTTCGAGTGGATGGGTGTGGCACTCGGCACATTCGATCCGGACCCCAAGGAACAGCCGGGTGACGGTCGGCGTAATCTTGTTCACGTCGAACGTCTTCAACATGAAGTCGATGGCCGGATGCCAGAAGTTGCCGGCCGGCTGGACGGTGGTATCTCCGGTGGCGGTCAGCAACTCGCGCACGGTCTGGTTGTAAGGCTGATCGCGTTCGACCATCGCGTGGATCCACTTCTTGAAGCTCGCGTTGGTGCGGCCTTGGGAATTGAACTGGTGGTTGCGGAACCAGTCCTCGAACTTCACCATCCAGTGGCTGGCGTACTCAGGACGGTCAAGCAGCGAATCGATGAGGCGGGCGCGCTTGTCCGGGCGCGGATCGGCGAGAAAGGCGTGGAGCTCATCGGGAGTGGGCAGCAGGCCGATGGCGTCGAGGAAGACGCGGCGCGCGAACTCGCGGTCCGTCGTGAGCGGATAGGGTGTGACGTTGACCTCGCCCAGCCGTGCAAAGACCAGCGAGTCGATGAAATTGCTGGCGGCGCCTGGGGGAGGTGGAGCGGCGGCGGGTTCCTGGATGACGATGAACTGCGAAGTCGCGGTCTTGCCCATGCCGCGGGCAAGCAGCGCGGTGAGTCCGCGGCCGGTGGAGGTGACCGCGGCGTCGCGCGGCGCCGATACCACGCCGGTGTCGCCGACGGCGAAGCGGACCTCGGCGGTCATGTCGCGGGTGGTCGAATCAGACATGCGGCCGATCACGGCGAGCGGCTGCACTGCGCCGGTTGATGTGAGGATCCGGCGGGCCGGATACACCTCGATCTTCTCGATGCGCGGACCGTCGGTGTCGAGCGGCGCGCCCTGGTCCAGCCAGTTGAACAGGGTGCGGTATTCGTCGCTCTGCTTGCCCATCAGGCGGCCTCCCCCGTGCGGCATCTCCATGAGGGGCTTTCGAAGGATGAGGGAATTCGCGGGCTGCCCGCGGTCCACGCGCCGGCCGTTGTGGCGGGCGAGGATCATCTCGTGGTCGGCGGCTGGGTCGTAACCAAACAGGGAGAGCTTGAAGCCACTCTGTCCGGCTGGAGATCCGTGGCAGGAGGATCCGTTGCAGCCTTTGGTGGTCAGGATGGAGACCACGTCGCGCGAGAAGCTGACCTGGAGCGGTGCGGTTCGGTTGCCCGCCGTTACTGTGGCGCGGGCAGTTGCTCCTCCGTGACGGACGGTGATGACCGCTGTGCCCGGGGCTCGTGCGATCAGTGTGCGCGTGGCCGGATGGGCCTGGATCACGCCGGGGGCTGAGGACTCGATGCGGGCGGCAGCGGTGACATCGATAGGGCGTCCCCCGGATTGGACCGCGGTGACGATGTAGCGTTGCGTGGCCCCGGGTCCGGAGAGGACGATTCCAGGGGGGTCGAGCTGGACAGAGGCGCAGCAGAGCGCGGCGGCCAGGAGCATGGCTTTTCTATCTTACTCAATCCGGCGGACCGGGATGTCGCGGATGCAGGGCTCTTCGAGTTTCGACAGCCAGGTATCGAAATGGCGGCATTCCTGGCGGATCCTCTCTAATCCGATTTCACTGGCCGCTATCACACCGAAGAGGGGCTTTCGGTAGCCAGGCATGATTGCAATGATCCGTTTCGATGGCGCCCCATCGGGTGAATCGTTGATCTCCTCGGGCGACGCAAACTGCCGCCGGATCGTGCCGAGCGCTTTCCCTAGCGTTGGCTTGCCGATACTCTCGGCGAACGTACGGCAGTCGCTGAACAGGAGCGCTTCGAACTCATGCATGACGACGAACGGAACGAAGCGGGCGCCCAACTCCTCACCGATGTCCGCGAGCATTGCTTGCTCGACAAACTCGGCACGTTTCGCTGCCGGCCTCGTCTGAGCTTCTGCACGGCCAGGCCAAGCGCCGCTGCCGGACTGTGGCATTCCGTAGTAGTCGATCATCGTCGTCGCGAGGCAGCCAGAGTCATTGCGCAAGTGTCCCGCGATCTCGCGCTTGACCTCCGGCCACGCCCGGATGCCTCCGCGCCGTGCCCGCGGGTTTCCTACAATTCGTGCGCTGACCGAATAATACCCATGGTGGCTCAGATGCGGAGCGAGGACTTCGTTGACGAACGATTCCTCGGTCTGGCCTTCGACATGCACCAGCAACCTCGACATTTCAGAGACTCACGGCCGCCCACCGAATTCGTTCTTTTCCCACATCTGGCCGAGGCTGTAGTGTGCCTTCCAGTCCCCCAGCTCTTTCGAATCGAGGCGGCGAAGCTGGGTCGCCTGATCAATCCGGTCCGCCACGAGAACGTCCTCCGGCTCGAAGTGATCCAGGAACAGAGAAGACTGGGTCGAGACGATAATCTGCGTTTGCTGGGACGCTTGGCTGATCATTGATGCAAGCAGGGTGATGGCGGACGGGTGCAGCCCCAGTTCAGGCTCGTCGACGACGATCGTGGACGGGCGAAATTGAAAGGGCTGGAGAAAGAGGGTCGCCAGGACGATGAACCGAAGCGTGCCATCGGAGAGCGAGGAAACGTCGAAGTACTGGTCCGAGCCGCGATGAATCCACTCGAGTTTGATCGATTGCGGGTTGCGTCTCAGCGGTTTCAAGTCGAAGCGTTCGAAGAACGGTGCCACCCGTTGCACCGAACGAGTGATGAGGCGAAACTCCTCGGGGTGTTGCACGTTCAGCCGATTCAGGAACGCCGCTACATTTGACCCGTCCGGCCGGAGGGACTTGTCGTCGTCCACGGGTGCTGTCTTCCGTATCAGTGCTGATTCGCTCGTATCGTGAACGTGATAGAGACACCACCCACCAAGGTGCCCTCGTACGTAGGATGGTACGCCTCGTTTCTGGTTGGGGTCGCTTATCCCCCCTTCCCGCGTTGCTCCGATCGGTGACAGCGTTTCGGTGTAGGAGCGAGGGAAGCCTTGGTTTCGGAACGACACTGATTCCTGAACCGGATGCAGCCCGTCGTCCGCCGTGGGCCGCAGCTTGATTTCGTATCCATTCGTCCCACGTTCGAACGAGAGAGAAAACGCCATCTCCGGCGTGGCCTTTGATCCGAAATGGAGCAGCCTCTCCGCACCCCCGGCCGCGGCAACCGTGTCCCGCAACCGGCCCTCGCGGATCGCTCGCAGGAACGTGAACGCGCCGAGAAAATTCGACTTCCCCGAGCCGTTCGCGCCCACCAGGACATTGACCGGCCGCAACCGCAACTCCTCAATCGCCTTGATGCTCTTGAAGCCCCGGATCGTAATGGAGTCGAGCAATCAGCCCACCGCGACTGGACGCATCCCCGGCGCCGCCCGGCCCTCAAGCGCCGGAATCAGACTCGCGCCGGTCAACTCCTTCTTCGGATCCACCTTGCCGATGTCCACTCCGAAGTAGTCGAGAATCGTCGGCAGGATATCGAGAATCGACACCCGCTCCGGATACACCTGGTGCCGCCCAAACTTGAACCACAGCACGCTATCCGGATGGTGGCGTCCGCTCTTGGTGTGCGGGATCACGTGGAACACTTCGAAGAACTTGGGACTCCCGGTGAGTCCCTCGATCACGCAGTCGCCGGGGAGCTTGGCGCGGATCCCGCATCCGAAGAACACCTGCTTCTCTGGCGCATGGGAGAAGTCGAAGATCTGGCGGCCCGCCGTGCGGATCGAAGCCAGCTTGGCGTGGGCTGCATCGGCCTCCGCCTGCGTCGCGAACCGGGCCGAGAACTGCTCGGCCATCACCGGCAGCACCTGCTCAGGCTTGATGCCAAGCGCGCCCAACACCTGCTGGACATCCCGTGGACGGTAGAACATCATGTCCATGCCCGTATTGGCGTGCTGGCTGAGTGCGGTCGTCAGCATCAGGAGCGCCCCTTCTTTTTCAAGCTCGAAGAAGCGGGGCAAGAGCTTGTCCATCATCTGGTACCCGTACAGGATCGCGCCCTCGTACTTGGCGATCTCGGCCTGGCTGGGCTTTTCACCGAACTGGTCTGGGAACGCGCAGTGCCAGTAGGCATGCTGGAAGTGGGCCGTGCTGTTCAGGAAGAAGGTCGAAAACTCGGGCTGATTCTTGCGCCAGTAGTGCTCGAACACGTCCGTCTGAATCCGGTCGAGCAGGACCGCGCGCCGCCAGGACACGTCCTGTCCTCCCGCCTTCTCGTCAAAGAGCTGGCTCGCGACGGACGACACAGTGCCGAGCGAGAGCCCGTGGCCCACAAGGAACGACAGGAAGCCGAGAGCCGCACCGGCTCCAGCGGAGCTTTCCGCCCCCGCCGAATTCTCCTGAACCCTCCCGGCGATGAACTTCTGGTAGGTCCCCAATTCCGGTGGCCAAGGCGTCTCGGAGTTGCACCACGGATCCGGCAGGTAGGCTGACCCCGGCGCCTCGAAGCCCTTGGCGTTCATGCTGCCGCAGTTGAACACCTTCAGGCCGCTCGACATCAGCATCCGCCACACGTCGCTGTAGCCGGCCTTGGGTCCGTCGGTCAGGTGAAAGACCTTGTGTTCGCTGTACGGCCGCCCCGTGTGCATCGAATACCACTGAATCCAAGGCTCCAGATTGTCGGGATTTTCCTCGTCGGCGCGAGCCGTGAACACCGCCGACTGGCTGAAGAAACGCTGGAAATTCGGCAGGTGCCCTGCGTTCATCCACCTCTCCAGAAGAGACGGGCAGAGCTCGTTGAACTCCAGGCAAATGAGCTTTCGGTTCCGTGCAGTCACAGCGCAAGGATACCATAGGGATAATGGATCCGGATTCCACCGGCTGGGCTAGACCGGTACCTGGACCGCCGACAGTACCACAGCAATCGTGACCACTCGAATTTTGACCGTGATGGGTACACGGCCAGAGGCGATCAAACTCGCCCCCGTGCTCATTGAGATCCAACAACAGCCGGGGCTGGAATCCGTGCTGTGCTCCACCGGGCAGCACCGCGAACTGCTCGATCAGGTGACCTCCTGGTTCGGGCTCACTCCGGACATCGAACTGAACCTCATGACACCCAATCAGGATGCCGGCCTGTTCGCCGCCCGTGCCATGGTGGAACTCTCCAAGGCGATGCACGACGTCAACCCGGACATCGTCGTCGTTCAGGGCGACACCACCACGGCGATGATCGCGGCGCTGTCGGCCTCCTACCGGAGGATTGCAGTGGCGCACGTAGAGGCCGGGCTCCGCACCGGTGAGCTCAACAACCCGTTTCCGGAGGAGATCAACCGGCGGCTCATCTCGGCCATCGCGCGATACCACTTCGCGCCCACCAAGCGCGCCGCCGACGCCCTGTTGCGGGAGAACGCGGATCCAGCAGCGGTGTTTCAGACCGGAAATACCGTGATCGACGCGCTGAGGCTCACGCTGAGCCGCCTCCCGGAAACGGCGCGACGGGACCCGGGCCAGCACGTGATCCTGGTGACCACCCACCGCCGCGAGAGCTTTGGCGCCGGGATGCGGCACTCACTGCTGGCGATGCGGGAGATTGCTGAACGGAACCCGGGCGTCACCGTTCGGTTCCCGGTCCACCTCAATCCGAACGTGGCTGGGCCCGCGCACGAGATCTTAGGCGGCCACCCGCGCATTGAGCTGACCCATCCGATGCGGTATGAGCAGTTCGTGGCGGCCATGGCGTCCTGTGATCTGATCCTGACAGATTCAGGCGGGATCCAAGAGGAGGCTCCATTCTTGGGCAAACCGGTGGTCGTGATGCGGACCAACACAGAGCGCCCGGAAGCGGTGGAGGCGGGAACAGCGGTGCTGGTGGGCACCGATCCCGCGCGCATCGTCGAAACCACCGAGCGGCTGCTGCACGATCCGGCTGAGTACCAACGAATGTCGCGGGCAGGCAGTCCGTTTGGCGACGGCCACGCTGCCCGCCGCATCGTCGAAGTGCTGGCTCAGTTCTCGGCGGCGGGCCGCTGATAGGGGGTCTTCAGGTACTTGGCCGCTTCTTCCTGCGCGCCCTGGGTGTTGTCCTTGGTGCGGATGGCCTGGTTGTACTCGTTCACCGCGCGCTCGCGCTGGTTGGTGATGTCGAAGATCTTGCCGAGATTGATGTGAGCCCAGACTTCGGTCCACTTCGGTTCGAGGTCTCCGTCAAAGACGTACCGGAACTCGTTGGCGGCCGACTGGTAGTTGCGTTGCAGGAAGAACACTTCGCCCACGCGGTAGTGTGCCAGTGAGCTATTGCGGTTGACGTCGAGAGCCTTCTGGTACTCCTTGATCGCGTCGTTGAATTCGCTGATCTCGGCGAACATCTCCCCGCGGCGGATGGCCACCGCCACGCGCACCTGGTTGTTGTAGCGCAGCACCCGGTAGTTGGGATCGAGGGTGACCTTTTTCGGACGGCCGAACGTCTCGATCACGAACTCGGACGCGGTGCCCACGACCTCAACGGATTTCCGCTCCGGGTTGCCCTCGGTCTCGACGAGCAGATCCACGGGCATGCGGAACGTGTCCAGGTCCTGCATGATCTTGCCCATCACACGGAATCCCTTCTGCGTGCGGTAGACCGTGTATTCGAGCTTGAACTCCGGTGCGCCCTGCGATTCGATCCACTGGATGAAGAAGCCCTGCAACTGTTGGGTGGATGCGGTCTCGGCGTACTTGCGAAAGACGTCGGTGCTGACGCTCTTCCCGGCGTTCTCGGTGAGGAAGGCCTTGACGGTCTTTTTGTAGGCCTCCTCGCCAATCACGTGGCGCAGCATCCCCATCACCGCCGCTCCCTTGGCGCTCGTCACCGCGGTGAACTCGGGCGAATAATCCTCAAGCCTCGCCGACTGGATCACCGGCGGCTCGTCCACGGTCAAGGCCTCGACATAGATATCGCGCAGCTCGGTCTCCATCGCCCCCGCTCCCGACGCCTGCTCGATCCACAGCAACTCGGCGAACCGCGCGCCCCCATTGGCCAGCCAGATGTGGTTGCGCGACACCGGCGAAACGGAGTTCTGCCACCACTGCCGCGCGATCTGGTTCACCAGCAAACGCGAGTTCACAGCCTTGCCGATCGCCTTGGGACTGAGGAAGATCAAGCCGGGCGCGGAGTATCCGTTCGGTGCGCCGTTCTCGGTCTCGACCAGGGTGAGGCTCGAAAGCAGCGGCGTTCCATAGAAGTCCGTGAGGAAGGCCATGATCTTGCCGACTTCCTCGCCATAGGCGCCGGTGACCGAAGTCCCCTCGCCGCGGAAGTACATGGTCGTGGTCACCCCGCCCGCGTTGCTCTTCACCGCCTGCGACTTCACCACTGCGATCGATCCCGGGAACGATGCCCGCGGATTATTGAACTCGAACGTCGTCTTGCCGCTCGACTCCGATTTCGTCTCCAGGCCGCTGGCGAGCACCGTGAATCCGGAGGGAACCGTGATCTTGAGAACCGCCGCGAAGCGGTCCGCGGTGTATTCATTGAGCGGGAACCAACGCGCCGGGTACAGGAGGTACGCGTTCTCCTGTTGGATGGAGGCGAACTTGATGCCGTAGACTGGCGATTCATCCGGGTTCCCGAGCAGGCGGCCCTCATAGGCGAAGGTGAGCGAAATCTGCTTGCCCTTTTCCACTTTTTCCGGGAAGTTCAGCCGGACAGTGAAATCCTGCGGCGTGCGCGTCGCGGGGATCTGCTTGCCCGATCCGTCCGTCACCCTTGCGAGCGACAAGGAATTGTTCAACTCAAACACCGCGGACAGTGTGTCCTCGAGTGCCGTCACCTGCACCTGGACCGTGGCGCTGAGAGTCTGCGCCCGGGGATCGACTTCGGCCTCGATCTGGTAGTTCTCGACATCCAGACGCGGACGCTTGTCCTGGGCGGCCACAACCCAGGCCAGACAGGCAGTGAATCCCAGCAGCCGTATCACTCGAAATCTCCTTGCGCTTTTTCGGGCAGTCTTTTCATGGTATCCCGTTCCGCCCTCTTCCCTCTTGGATGTACCCGCCCGCCGCAGGTTCCGTCAAAAATGTAAACCCGCTAATGAAAGCACCGCATCAGCCGCCCGCCCCGCCGGATCGGAGTCCGTCGCCAGCCGTGCGGTGACTTCGGCGAGCCCCCGCCGCTGGCTATCCCGGGCCGCCGGATCGCGGAGGAGGTGTAAGGCTTCGGCCGCGATGCGGCCGGGCGTGCAGTCCGGCTGGATCAGCTCGGGGACGAGGCGACGCTCCGCGATCAGGTTCACCATGGAGAAGAACGGAACGTTGACCAGGTGGCGGCCGAGGCGCCAGGTCCATTCGCTGACGCGGTAGTAGGCGATCATCGGGGTGCCGAGGATGGCGGTTTCGACCGTCACCGTGCCACTGGCGGCGATCGCCAGGTCCGCATGCGCAATGGCGTCCCAGGTCTCTCCGTCCACGGCATGGATCGTCCGGCCATCGAGGCCCGGGCGCAATCCGGCAGGCGTCGCCATCACGAATGATGCTGGCAGGGATTTGAGGATCTCCTCCGCGGCGGCTGGAAGCACGCGCAAGTGACGGGCAACCTCCCCCGGACGCGAACCGGGCAGCAGCGTGATGAGTGGCCTGTCCAGCGGAAGGCCATGCTTCCGGAAGAAATCCACGCGGCTCATCGAAGGCCGGACGATGCGGGTGAGCGGATGTCCGATATAGGTGGCCCGGACACCGTGGCCGCGGAAGAACGCTTCCTCGAAGGGAAAGATGCACAGCAGCAGGCTGAGATCGCGCCGCATCGCCGGAATCCGGCCCTTTCGCCAAGCCCACGCCTGTGGGGCGATCAGGTAAACCACGGGAATCCCCATCCGCCGCAGCTTAGGCGCGAGGCGGAGGTGGAAATCCGGGCTGTCGGTGAGGATCGCGAGGTCCGGCTTCCGCTGTTCCGCCGCCGCAACGAGCTTCCGGAACTCGCCATGGATCCGCGGAATGTGCCGCACCACTTCGACGATCCCCACCACGTTGAGGCTGGCCGCATCGACCACGGTTTCGATCCCCGCCGCGCGCATCCGGGGTCCGGTGCAGCCAAAAAACTCCGTGTCCGGCAGACGGCGGCGCAGTTCCGCGGCCAGCAGCGAAGCGTACAGGTCGCCCGAGGCTTCGCCCGCCGAGATCAAGATTCGCACGGACAGCTACTGCGCCAGCGTGATCACGCCCCAGGGACGGTCGCCAGCCTTTACCTTCCGCACTACCTGCATGGTGGCCGTATCGACCACGGACACGTCGTTCGAAGGACCGTTGGCGCTGAAGAGCCGCTTCTCGTCAGGCGAAAGCGCAATCCCCCACGGCCGCTGCCCCACCTCGACCGACCCCGTGATCTTCTCCGTAGCCGTGTCCAGCGCCAGGACCATCTTGCCGCGGCCCGTGCTCACGTAGAGCTTCCTGCCGTCCCTGGACATCGCCATGCCCATCGGCAGCATCCCCTCGCCCATCGGAATGTGGCGCAGGACTTGCAGCTTCACCGCGTCAACCACCGTCACCGTCCCGCCGCGCTCGTTGGTCACGTACGCGCGCGAGCCATCGGGGAGGAACTCGATCGACCGCGGCCGCTTGCCGACTTTCAGATCCTTCACCAGTTTCCGTGTAGCCGTGTCCACCACCGAGACCGTGCTTGCTTCTTCGGAAGTCACCCAACACTGCTTGCCGTCAGGGGTGAGCGTTACTCCCTCAGGTTCCTCGCCGGTCTTGACCGTCAGGAGGACCTTGTTCGCTTTGATGTCGAGGATGCTCATTCCGGCAACATCTTCGTTGGAGACGTACAACAGCCCGTCCTTGCCGACGGCGAACTGCTCGGGATCCGAACCGCTCTCGATCTTGCGGACGAGCTTGTTCTGTTTGAGGTCCACCTCTCCGATGCCGTCGGCGCTCTTGTCGGCCGGCGGAAGAGTCCGCTCATCGACGCCGGGCGGCGCGAACGGGGATCCGCTGAGGGCCACGTACAGCATCCCGCCCATTTCGTGCACACCACGCGGCCGTTTGCCGAGCGGAATCGTGGCGACGGCGTCGGGTTTGTCCGGATCGATCACGGTGAGGTCGCCCGAAGCTTCGTTGGTCACGTAGACCAGGTAGGCAGGCTTGGCGGGGGGTGGAGGAGCAGGCGCCGGAGTGGGGCCCGGAGCGCATCCGGCCAGCACCGCTAGTGCCGCGGCCGGAATCAAAGGGCGGAGGCGCCGCATCAGAACACGATCCTGTCTTTCCGCACTTCGATCTTGGCAGCGTCGATCCCCGGGACCTTCTTCACATCATCGATCGTCTTGAATTTCCCGTTCTGGTTCCGGTAGCTGATCAGGGCGACCGCCTGCGACCGCCGCAGGGCGAGCCGGCTCTCCAGCTCGATCGCCGGGGCGGTATTGACGTTCACCGGCGGGACCTCATCGGCCGGATAGTGCTTGGCCAGGTAGGCGACAATCGCTTCAAGCTCCTGATCAGTGCCCTTGGTCCCCATTGCGACCATCTTGGTGATCGTGGCCTGCCATCCGTCGCGGTCCTGCCGCTTCGACACCGAACGCGCCAACTCGTGGCAGTTCTTGCACAGCTTCTCTGTTTCCGCCTTACCCGGACCATCCGGCAACTGCGCCAGCAGTGCCGCGGGAATCATGAGTGCCAAAATCCGAATCGCCATAATCCTAGTGCTCGATCGGGAAGCCGAACGCGTACTGCGTGCCGTCGGTTCCGCCCGCGTAGACGCGGGTTCCACCTCCCGCCAGCCCGCCGGTGCGGACCATTCCGGTGATGGTGTTCCCGCTGTTCCAGAGTTCCTTGCCGGTGAGTCCATCGAGGGCATAGACGGTGGCGCGGGCGGACCGGTTGCCTCCGGCGATGGCGAACACCACTCCGTTAATGATCGCCGGTGCCAGGGGAGACACCATTTCGCGCGATTTCCATCCCGTCTCAAACGCCAGCGACCCGCCGTTTTCCACCAGCTTCCACGCGCCGATGCCATTGGTGGTGGGTGCCAGGATCCAGCGCGTACCCGCGGCGTCTTGCCAGCTCGCCAGTGCTCCCGTGCCCGGAGCCGCAACCGCGGCAGATTCCGCCACCGCCGGGCCACCCATCGACGCCCCGTCGGCAACCACCAATTTCCCGTCCGCCGACACCGCGGCAATCAGCGTCCGTCCCTTGAAATCAAACACGAGCGGTGAAGACGACAGCTTGCCGCCAGCCTTGTGCGCGGACTTCTGAGCCAGCGTCCGCTCTTCCAATTCGACGATTTCGCTGCCAGAGGAAACATAGATGGCTCCTTCAGGGCCTACGGCATAGCCAAACGAGCCCACCACCGGATTCGCCGCCTTCCACTGGTTCACCTTCTTCGACTCGATATCCAGCGCCCAAACCCCATCCGCCACACCTCCGCATCCATTCACCGTTGCGGCATAGGCAGTGTTCTCGAACACGGCCAAGCCTCTGGCATGGGCGTTCGCGGGCAGGAACGCGATCGCGGGATTCGGCTCGTCCCCATTGGACACGTACATCATATGGAGCCTGCCGTCCGAACCAACCGCTGCCAGGAACTGCGGCGACCGCCCGAACGGATTCGGCGCGGGAGCGTTCCTCCGGCTCGCTGGCGGGGGTGGAGGCGTGGGCGGTGGAGGCGGTGTATTGCGGATTGTGATCGCACCCGCGTGCGGCTCGCCGACACCGGACTTGGCCGGAGTCCCGCGTCCCGCGCCCCGCCCGGCGAAAGCCGGTGGAAAGCCAGTCGACGTCGGACGCGTGACACCCGAAGTC
>VFZX01000066.1 GCA_016871015.1 Acidobacteriota bacterium
CGACGATGCCGGAGATCTGGCGAGCCGCGTTGGCTGCGTGATCGGAGTCGGGTTCGATCGAGACGTCGGCCGTTACCGAATTTGGCTCGACTCGGAATTTGCACCAGAGCCCGAGGATCCGTTCGACATCGAACGGCTATGGGACATCATGTGGCGGTCGACCATGAGCTACGGGCGCAAGGGCGTCACGATGAACGCCATCAGCGGCGTCGACATCGCGCTGTGGGACATCGTGGGCAAGGCGCTGAACGCGCCCCTGTACAAACTGCTCGGCGGCCAGACCAAGGACCGCATCCCGGCCTACTGCACTGGCAACGACATCGAGCAGCATGTCGAGTTCGGATTCAAGAAACTCAAACTCGCCATTCCACACGGACCCGCCGACGGACGCGAAGGGATGCGCAAGAACCTGGACCTGGTCAAGCGTGCACGGCAAGCACTGGGCGCCGACGGCGAGATCATGCTCGACTGCTGGATGGCCTGGACCGAGCGCTACACGATCGAGATGGCGGCGATGATGGAGCCCTACCGGGTCTACTGGATGGAGGAGGTGCTCCAGCCGCACGACTACGCGGGGTTCGGAAGGCTGCGCGAGGCGGTCAAGTCGACGCGCATTGTCACCGGCGAGCATGAGTACGGGCGGTACGGGTTCCGGCTGTTGCTGGAGAACAACTCGGCCGAGATCTGGCAGCCCGACGCACAGTGGTGCGGCGGGATCACGGAGCTGCGCAAGATCGCCGCGCTGGCGGCGGCTTACGACATTCCGGTGATTCCTCATGGTGGCGGACTGTCGCCCGAGACGGTCGCGTTCTCGATGGCAACCACCAACGCGCCGTGGTGCGAGCTGTTCCTGCCTCCTCCGGGCGGTCCCAGGGAAGTCTACCAGAAGTTTGAGGAAGGATACCGGATCACGCGGGGTCCCGAGGGTATTTACATGCAGCCGCATGACGTGCCGGGTGTGGGTTGGGAGAAGTCGTTCCTGTAGTTGATAGAACCTGCGAGGCCGTGGCGCCGCTCGAGCGGGTTCGGCGGTTGTGTCAAGGATGCAGAACCTGGCGGTAAACTCGAACGAGGAGGTTCTCGCGCCGTGTTTTGCCGGTTCTTTATTCCGTTGGCGCTCGCCGCCACCATTCTCAATGCCCAGAATCCGGTGGTCTCGGGCCGTGTGCTCGACGCTTCCGAGGCCGCCGTCCCGAATGCCCGCGTCGAACTCACCAACCGCAACACACAGGTCCGCATGGCGACCGGCACCAACGCCGAGGGCTATTTCGTGCTGCCTCCAGTCCCGCCCGGACCGTATCAGGTGACCGCCGCGGCGCCTGGATTCAAGGAGGCTCGCATTGACGCCTTTACGCTCGAGACCGGCCAGGCGCGGACCCTGAACCTGCGCCTCCAGCCGGGCGAGGTGAAGGAGTCGATCACGGTGGCCGATTCCGCGCCCTTGATCACGACGGCGCGGGCCGACCGCGGAACCGTGGTCGAAAACAAGTTCCTGATGTCGATCCCGCTCAATGTACGGAATCCGTACCTGCTGCTGGCCAACGTCCCCGGTGTCACCACGGGACGGCTGGCGGGTGACAACACGGCGTCGCAGTCGACCACGAACAACTTCCGCATCAACGGCGGCCGCGGATCCACCAGCGAGATCCTCATCGACGGCGCCGCCAACACCGGAACCTACAACAACCAGGTGTCGGCGATGCCGATGCTCGATTCGATCCAGGAGTTCAAGGTGAACACGTCGCCCTACGCGGCCGAGTTCGGCCGGACCGGCGGCGGCGTGGTGAGCTTCTCGATCAAGTCCGGCACGAACGCGCTGCACGGGACGTTCCACGAGTTCCTGCGCAACAGTGTGCTGGACGCGGCGGGATTCAATTCGAACCGCGCCGGGCTCACCAGCAAGCCGAGCTTCAAGCGCAACCAGTTCGGATTCACGAGCGGAGGTCCGGTCTACATTCCCAAGCTCTACAACGGCCGCAACCGCACGTTCTGGTTCGTGGCCTATGAAGGCCTGCGGCAGCGGAGCCTGAACCCGTACACCGGAACGGTGCCGACCGAGCTCGAGCGCGCGGGTAACTTCTCCCAGTCGCGCGACACCAACGGCGCGCCGTTCCTCATCTATGATCCGCGGTCCACACGGTTGGATCCTGACCGCCCCGCCGGAACCACGCGCTACATCCGCGACCTGTTCCCGGGCAACATCATCCCCGCGGGGATCATCAATCCGATCGGCAGGAACGTGATGACCTACTATCCGGCGCCGAACCAGCGCGGACTCGGCCAGAGCGACATCAGCAACTTCTTCACGGCGGCGGCCAACGCACTCGACGGCGACCGCATCGACTGGCGCGTGGATCACCAGGTGAACGCCAAACACTCCTTCTTCGTGCGCCACAACTGGTTTGAGAACCTGAACGCGCAGCCGCTCGTGTTCGGCCATTTCGCATCACCGGTGGAAACTCCGAACCGGATCCCGGGGATCAACATCGTGGGAAGCCACACCTGGTCGATGGGACCAGGCACGATTTTCCTGCACCACTTCTCGCTCGCCCAGAGCGAGACCAACCGGACGCCGCTGAGCCTCGACTTCGACCAGACGACGCTCGGCCTGCCGCGCAGCTTGGTGGACGGGCAGCGTGTGAAATATTTCCCGGTGTTCACGACTGGCGGGCTGACGCAGGTGGGCGTGACCGGCACCGGGTACAACGCGGTGAAGTCGCGCACCTGGCAGTACAACGCGTCGCTGACGCTGCTGCGCGGACGGCACACATTCAAGACCGGGTTCGACGCGCGGAGGTTCCCGGTGTCGATCGATCAGTCGTCGCCGCTTGGCATTTCATCCTCCGGCGCGTTCACGGCGGGTCCGAATCCGCAGGCGGCCGCGGCGCGCACCGGGCGCGGGCTCGCGGATCTGCTGTTGGGCGCATCGACGGTGAACTACACGCTGCGGCCGCTCGAGCTGCACCGGCATCCATACTACGCCGTGTTCTTCCAGGATGAGTGGAAGCTGCGCACGAATCTCACGCTGACTGTCGGGCTGCGGTATTCGCTCGAGCTGCCGAGGACCGAGGACGGCGACAAGTACGTGTTCCTCGACCTCGATTCGCGCAATCCGCTCGATGGCCGGGTTCCGGGGATCAGTCCGGTGCTGGGCGGAGTCGGGTTCGTGGGAGTGGGAGGGCGGGGACGGCGCACGCAGATCGCCGATCGCAACAACTGGGATCCGCGGGTGGGGCTGGCGTGGGAGTTGAATCCGCTCACCGTGGTCCGGACGGGGCTTGGCGTGTTCACCTCCTCGATTGCGCCCAACACCGATGCCGCGCTGGGGTTTCAGCGCACGACGAGTTCGCTCGCCGCGCAGCCGGACGGAGTGACGCCGCTGTTCAACCTGTCGAATCCACTGCCGGGCGGCTTCATCGCGCCCACGGGGAACACGCTGGGACTCGCGACGAATCTGGGGCAGGGGGTCACCGGTCCGGTGCGGCAGCAGCGGCTTCCGTACCAGATCCAGTGGTCGTTTGACGTGCAGCGGCAGTTGCCGTGGAAATCGGTGATCGAGGTGGGCTATGCGGCGTCGACGGGCGTGGCGCTTCCGAGCGGCGTCCAGTACAACCAACTGCCGCTCGAGCAGATGGCGCTGGGCACGCAGTTGCTGCAGACGGTGGCGAATCCGTTCGCGGGGCTGATTACGGATCCGACGTCGACACTGAGCCGTCCGACGGTGCAGCGGGGGCAGCTTCTGCGGCCGTATCCGTCCTTCACGAGCATGTCGGCTTCACAGGCGCCGGTGGGCCATTCTTCCTACCATGCGCTGCAGATGCGCGTCGAGCGGCGGTTTGACTCCGGCCTGGCGCTGCTGTTCGCGTGGACGCATTCGAAGCTAATCGACAATGTCGGCGACTTTGGCGGGTTCCTGGGACCCAGCGGATTCACGAACAGCAACTGCTTTCCCTGCGACCGGGCGCTGTCGTTCTACGATATCCCCGACGTGGTTCGGCTGAGCCTGCGGTATGAGCTGCCGTTTGGAGTGGGCAAGCCCCGGCTGACCCGTGGAGTGCTGGCGCGCGTGGCGGGCGGCTGGTCGGCCGGGACCTATTTCACGTGGGACAACGGGACGCCCGCGCAAGTCACGGGTCCGAACGATTCGAATTCGTTTGGAGGCGGGCAGCGGCCGACGGCGACCGGTCAGCCCGGGAGGCTGGACAAGCGGGAATACGTGGACGGCGCGCTGTATTTCAATCCCCAGGCGTTCGCGCGGTCGCCGCAGTTCACGTTCGGGAACGTGAGCCGCAATCTGCCGGACGTGCGGCTGCCGGGGAACAGGAACTTCGACCTGTTGATCGAGAAGCGGATCGCGTTCACCGAGCGGTACGCGCTGGACTTCCGGACGGAGCTGTTCAACGCGTTCAACAACGTGATCTTCGGGGGTCCGCAGACCAACGTCACGTCGGCGGACTTTGGGCGGATCCGGCTGTTGCAGGTGAATGTCCCGCGGCAGATCCAGTTCGGGCTGCGGTTCAGCTATTAGTCTATCTGAGCTATCACCGCGGTCTGCCTACCTAACCCGCTTGGCGGCCTATTGCCTCAGCTACCAGTTCGGCAATGTCCCTGTCCGGAATACCGGTATTCTTCGCGGCGAGGCCGTCCTCCATCATCGTCATGCAGAAAGGACATGCCGAAGCCACCACTCGCGGCCCGCCACCGCCCTTGGGCATCGCGTCTTCGATTTGCTCCACTCGGCGTTCGTTCACCCGCTTGCCGGGTTCTTCTTCGATCCACATCAGTCCGCCACCGCTGCCGCAACACATGCCAGTTTCGCGGCTGCGCGGCATGTCGATGATATCGAGACCAGGAATCTTCTCGAGGATCCGCCTCGGCGGATCGTAGACTCCGTTGTGCCGGCCGAGGTAACAGGAGTCGTGATAGGTCACCTTGGCGTCGATTCGCCCGTTGAGTTGGAGGCGGCCCGATTCGATCAGTTCATGGATGAGTTGCGTATGGTGGACCACCGTGTAGTTT
Source organism: Acidobacteriota bacterium (assembly GCA_016871015.1). Taxonomy (GTDB): domain Bacteria; phylum Acidobacteriota; class Terriglobia; order Bryobacterales; family Bryobacteraceae; genus SYLY01. The sequence goes on from VFZX01000066.1 coordinate 5,020, forward strand.
CCGCCGAAGTCCGGATACTCCTTGCCGATGCAATTGAAACAGTGCGGGCACAGCGTGAGGATCTTCGGAACAGAATAGCTATTCAGTGTTTCGACGTTCTGGCGGGCTTGCTCCTGAAAGAGATATTCGTGCCCGACGCGCCGCGCCGGGTCTCCCGTACATCCCTCCTCCTCACCAAGGACGGCAAAGGAGACTCTCGCCGCGCCGAGCACTTTGACGAGGCTTCGCGCGATCTTCTGGTTCCTCGGATCGAAGGACACCGAGCAGCCAACCCACAGCAGATATTCCACGGATTCAGCGGCTGCGGCCACCTCCGCCATCGTTCGGACCTCCAGTCCGCGAGCCCATTCCATACGCGACGATGCGTGCTGATTCCAGGGATTCCCACGCTTGGTCATTCCGGTGAACAGATCGCCGAAGGTATCCGGGTAGCGGTCGTGGATCATCACTTCGTTGCGCCGCAACTCGAGAATCTTCGCAAGCGGATCGATCGACACCGGACACACCTCGACGCACGCCATGCATGTCGTGCAGGCCCAGATCTCTTCCGCCGTAATCGCGTTGCCCATGATCGGACGCGTGTCCGCCGCTGGCATGTCGCGGAGTTTGGTGATGATCGATCGCGGGGAAAGCAGCTTGCCCGATCCGTTCGCCGGGCAGTTCGCCTCGCATCGGCCGCACTCGGTGCAACTGATCAGATCAAGCGCGTCCTTGCGGGTCAAGTCGGAGAGATGGCCGAGTCCGAGCGGCAGTTCCTTCTCGAAGGCAGCTTCCACATCAAGCGCGGCGAGGCGGCCTTTCGGACGAAGGTCTTCGACCAGAACGTTTAGTCCGGCTGTCAGGATATGGACCACTCCGGCCGAGTACGGCAACATCGCCACCCATCCGAGCGAGATCGCCGCATGGAACAGCCAGAGGCCGGCGTGCCACGAGCGAATTGTTCCAGGGCTGGTTCCGAGCCATGGCTGCGAAAACACGTGCCCGATTGGCGACCAGTGCGGTGAGTAGCCGAGTTCGGCCGCGGTTGCCGCAAGGCGCATCCCCTCGACGATGAACCCGGTGAACCCGATCGCGAAAAGCGAAGCCGAAAGGAATCGCAACCGGGTCTGACGCACCAGCGCGAACACCAGGCCCACGAGAAACAAGGCGCCCATCGAGTCCAGGATCAGCTCGAACGCGAGAAAGAACCGCCCATACCAGAAGCCGGGGCGCCGCCCGAGCAGGACCTGAAACAAGTCGTACTCGAGCGCCACGATCAAGGTCCCGATGAAGAGCGTGAGGAAGCCCCACATGATGGAGCGATGCATCCACCCCACGAGCGGATTGCGGCGCGCGACGGAGCGATTGAGTATCAGCGCGGTGAGTTTGCGCCAGACGCTCGCCCGGATTCGCGCCCACGAAACATCCACGGGTTTGGCTTGCAGGACTCGCGCCGCTTGCCGCCAAACGCCATACGCGAAGGCAGCAACGGCGAGAATCGCCATCAAGTAGAAGGCCACGCGGCCAGCCGCGCAGATGTTCCAGAAGACTTGGCGCGTGACTTGTTCCGGAGCCATCCTATCCAGCAGACTTCCGCTTGCGAATCTCGGCCGTCAGCGCGGGCAGGATCTCGTGCAGATCTCCGATCACGCCATGGTCGGCTCGGCGGAAAAACGGCGCTTCTCGATCCTTGTTGATGACGAGAATGCGTTTGGCGCCCTTGCAGCCGACCTGATGTTGAATCGCACCGCTGATTCCGCACGCGATGTAGAGGACCGGCGCGATGCGATTGCCGGTCAGTCCGACCTGGACGGCGTGTGGACGCCATCCGTTGTTGGTCGCGACACGAGATCCGCCGACCGCGCCATTGATGACGCCGGCGAGTTCCTCAAGAACACGGAATCCCTCGGCGCTTCCGACACCGCGTCCACCGCCGACCACGACACGAGCGGTGTGCAGGTTCACACCAGCCGACTGTGTCTCCTCGCGGGAAACAACGCGCGCGCGGCGATCCTTCTCATCGGCCGCAGCCGAAATGGTCTCGACGGTCATCGGCAGTGCGTTCTCGACTTCGGCCGGCTCGAAGACATGCAGCGCGGTTGTGAGCATCCTGGTGGAGCCGTGGAGGTTCGCCTCCTCGAGCAGACTGCCCCCGTAGCGCTGCCGGATCACTTGGAAGGGTTCACCCGGTCTAACGTGGATGCAATTCACGGCGAGCGGGACTCCGGTGATCGCGGCGGTCCACGCCATCAGTTCGTTTCCGCGATCGGTTGCGGCGGCAAGCACGATCGACGGCTTGTGTTGTTCAATCACTCGCGAGATGCAGCGGGCCCAAGCAGTGGGCGCGTATTCATGTAGCGACTCGTGGTCGAAGCAGTGAAGGTGCGCGACGCCCTGCCGCTCCAACTGCTGGAACTCCCCGCCGCCGCCAGCGATTGCGTGCAGCGGATCACCGGTTTGAGCCGACAGCGCTCTCGCGGCGGCGAGCATCTGAAGAGTCAAGGAACTTACCGCGCCGCGGTCGTGTTCGATGAATGCAAGAATCATATCAGCCTCAGCTCTTCGAGCAGATCGACAATCCGCGGAACGGCGGACTTCCCCTCTCCGAGAATCTCCGCGCCACTCCCCTTTTCCGCTGGCACGCTCAACCGGACCATCTCGAGAGACGCGGGCCCCACTTCCGCGCGCATCCGCTCAACTGGCTTCTTCCGCGCGCCCATCGTCGCCTTCAACGACGGATGCCGCGGCAGATTCAAGCCTTCCTTCACCGTAAGCACGGCGGGCAGTTGCGCCTGATACACGTCGAAGCCGGTGCGAGTTTCCTGTTTGGCCGTCACGCTTCCCGTCTGAACGCTCATGCGCTTCACTCCGGTGACGCAAGGCAAATCGAGCGCATACGCAACATGAATTCCGATCTGATAGTTTGCCGCGTCGGCGGACTCGCTTCCGAACAGGATCAAATCGAACGGTGCCCTCTGCGCTCGCACGAACCCAACGATCGCGGAAGCCGTCTGTCCCGGGTCGAGTTCGTTACCATCGGTCTCGATCAGGACTCCGCGGTCCATACCCTTCGCCAAACAGTCGCGCAACTGATCCTCGGCGTCTTTCGGACCCACCGTCAACACCGTGCAGGATCCACCCAGCTTCTCAGCGATCACCGCCGCCTCTTCCACGGCGCACTCCTCGTGCGGGCTGATGGTGAATCCGAGGTTTCGGGTTTCGATCGCCCTTCCGTTCGCCGTTATCTCGACACGCGCACCCGTGTCGGGCACGCGCTTCACACACACGAGAATGTTCATCCTGCTAACCCTTCATCCGCTCGTTCGACGGATCGAACAAAGGCGCCGGACCCACCACCGCCACGGTCACCGGATAGTGTTCGCTGAAGTACTCCACCTTCAATTTCGTGCCTGCAACCGCCAACTCGGGTGGAAGATAAGTCATCAGCAGATGCTTGCCGAGCGACGGCGCTGTCCCCGCACTTGTGACGAACGATCGCCGCCCGAGTCTGTCCTCAATCGGCTTGCCGTCGAGGGTCAGCACCGGTTCGCGGCCCAGCATGAATCTCGGCTCGCCAGTGTGCGAGGTATGATCATCCACCGTGAGCGTGCACAGCGACGCAGCGAGTTCTTCGCTCGCCTGTTTCAAATACGCCTGCTTGCCGATGAAATCCTGCTTCTTCACGGACCGCCGCGTCAAACCGCTCTCGTAGGCGTTGTACTCCATATCGAGTTCATTGCCGTAGAGGCGATAGCTCTTCTCGATTCGAGCCGACGTGCCGTACACACCGATACCCACCGGCACGATGCCGTGCTCCTGGCCAGCTTTCCAAACCATGTCCCACAGCAGGCGCCCTTGTTCCATCGACGCATAGAGCTCCCAACCCATCTCGCCCACGTAGGAGATGCGCAACGCCCACACGGGCACCGGACCGATCCAGATCTGTTTCGCGTGCGAGAACGGCAGACCCGTATCCGACATGTCGTCCGCCGAAATCGCCTGCATCACGGCACGTGCACTCGGCCCCCAGAGACCGAGTGTGCAAAGCGACGCGGTCATGTCGTGGAGTTGCACCGATCCGTCAGCCGGGAGGCAGTCCCGGAACCACTTGCCGTCGATCCCGCCTTGCGCGCCTCCGGTAACGATTCGGAAGGAGTCCTCGGCCGTTCGCGTGATCGTCACGTCGGACTTCATCTTGCCCGCGTGCGTCAGCAGCGGCGTGTAGACGGCCTTGCCCACCGGAACATCCATTTGGAACACGGCTAACCGCTGCGTGCAGTCGAGCGCGCCTGGACCCGTGATATCGAAGATCGCGAACGCACTCAGGTCCACCATACCGACCCGATCGCGCATCGCGAGATGTTCGGCACTGATGATCGGTGACCACCAGCGGGAATCCCATTCATTGGGCCGCATCTGGATCCGGCTGCCGTACTCCGACAGTAGCTTCTCGTTCGACCGATACCACTGCGGGCGCTCCCATCCGGCGGTTTCGAAGAACACGGCGCCCGCTTCGACTTCGCGGCCGTGGAACGGGCTCAAGCGGATGTTGCGCGACGATGACCATTGTTCGCGCGGATGTACGATACCGTAGGTGCGATTGTAGCCCTCACTCGTGCGGCTGATGACGTGACTCTTCGTGCGTCCATAGGGATAGAAGCGCGCGATGTCGATCTCGCTGGTGTCGTACTCGGTGTCGCCCTGCGTCATCCATTCCCCGACAATCCGCCCGACACCCGGACCTTCCTTCACCCAGACCGCTGCCGCCGACCACAGCCCCTTCACCTCCGGAGTCTCGCCGACGAGCGGCGCGCCATCCGGAGTCAGGGAAAGCAATCCGTTGATCGCATATTGGATGCCCGCCCGTTCATCGCCCAGAAGCTCCGGAAGAAGCTCCAGCGCGTGTGCCATCTGCGGCTCGAAATCTTCCTTTGTGAACGGAAGCTCAGTGGGCGACAGTTTCGATTCTTCGATTGACGGAATGTCGTCCGGCGCCATCAGAATCGGTCGATGCGCATAGGAGCCCACTTCCATGTCGCTTCCGTTCTGACGTTCGTACATGAGCGCGGTCATGTCGCGAAGGATCGGGTACCCGATCTCGCCGCCGGTTTTGGCGAACTCTTCGATCGGCCCGACGCTGATCATTTGATGGACCACCGGCGTCAGCGGAATCGACGCGCCCGCCATGCGCGCAATTCGAGGGCTCCACACACCGCAAGCGATCACCAGGTATTCGGTCCGAATCTCGCCGCGCGAAGTCCTGACCGAATGGATGCGTCCATTCCTGATCGTGACGCCGAGCACTTCGGTGTTCGGAAAGATCGACAAGGCTCCGGCTTCCTGCGCGCGCTCGCGCATGATCGTTCCGGCGCGCAGTGAGTCCACTACGCCCGTGCGCGGAAACGACAGTCCGCCACGGATGATATCCGTGTTCACGAACGGCATCATCTGTTTCACCTGCACTGGTGTCAGCAGGTCCGCTTCGACGTCCCACGATTTCGCAGCCGACGCGCGGCGCAGCAACTCACGTGCGTTTTCCTCCGAGCGCGCGAGTTCGAGCCCGCCGCTTTCGCGAAACACACCGAGCTCTTTGTACTGGCGCACGCTGTCTCGCGTGATCTGCACCATCAGCCTCGAATAATCGATCGGGTAGCAGAAGTTCGAAGCGTGCCCTGTCGATCCGCCCGGATTCGGGAACGGACCCTTGTCGAGCAGAACCAGATCTCTCCAGCCCTGCCGGTGAAGGTGATAGGAAACGCTATTGCCAACGATGCCAGCGCCGATGATGACCACGCGCGCATGGCTGGGTGCGGACGTCATATTGAGATCGCTCCATTCATATCATGAAACCTGCTGGGCGCCACGCGAGGCGCGCCGCGCGGCCCTTCGTTCGCGGCGGTCATCGCCACTCCCCGCTTCGGCTCCGGTCCGGTGGTGAGCCAGCCACGCCATGCAGTTCGGATCGTGATCCATCATCACGTTGGCCGCCAGGATCGATTCGAGTATCTTCTCCTCGAGCGGATTGGTGATCGCGCAGGTCATGCCGGCGCCGATCGCCATCGCGATGAACGCCGCGTTGAGGCCCGGCCGGTTGGAAAGCCCGAACGACACATTGGACGCGCCACAGATCGTATTCACCCCGAGATCATCGCGCAGGCGCCGCACGAGAGTAAAGAGCGTCGCGCACGCGGCTGGCAGCGCGCCGACCGGCATGGCCAGGGGATCGATGATCACGTCATGGCGCGGAACGCCAGCCTGTTCGGCCCGCTCGACGATCTTCTTCGCGATCGCGAACCGGACAGCCGCGTCTTCGGAGATCCCCGTTTCATCATTCGCTACGCCGACCACCGCCGCACCATACTTGGCAACCAACGGAAGCACGGAGTCGAGCCGCTCTTCCTCACCCGTGACGGAATTGACGAGAGGCTTTCCCTTGTAGACCGACAGTCCACGCTCGAGCGCCGCGACGATCGACGAGTCGATGCAAAGCGGAACGTCGGTGACCTCTTGGACAACCTCGATGGCGCGGGCAAGCAAGGCCGGCTCATCGGCGAGCGGGATCCCGGCATTCACGTCGAGCATGTGTGCTCCAGCCGCCACTTGGGCGAGCGCGTCGGCGGCGACACGTTCGAAGTTGCCCGCCGCCATTTCCGCCGAAAGCATCTTGCGGCCGGTCGGATTGATTCGCTCGCCGATGATGACGAAAGGATAATCGGGGCCGATCCGAACGCTCCTGGTTGGCGAAGTGATTTCGGTGAACATTAGGTACTCCTTGCCGGATGCCGGCCCCTGTTGACCCGCGGAGCGGGTTCATTTCGAGTCGCCGTCACGAGATCTCCTTCCCACCACCCAACTTCAACTTCTCCAGCCGCTCATCCGGATGCTCGATCTCGAGTCTTGCCGCAACCTCCTCGAGCACCGCCGAAAGCGGACCCTCGGCGGACTGCCACTCCGCCGTCCGCCACGCAGCCAGATAGTCATCCGTCCCGGCCGCGCCGGCGATCATCGCAGCCGCGTCGATCGCCTCCTGAAATCGCGGCGACAGTTGGCGTGCCCCGCGTTCGGCGCCCGACCGCGCCTTGACCTGCGCGGGAATGTCGCGCCAATAGACCACCTGATACTTCGTCATTGCGCGTGCAACTCCACGAGTCTTGACGCGAGCGCTCCGTAGCCGGTGAAGCGGACTTCGAGCGGAAGCCGCAACTGTGCGGCGGCCTCCGCGGCCTTGGCGCGGAGCGCCGGACTATCCTGCTGCGCGAGGTAGACGGCGCGCTGATAGTTGCCGAAGTAGTCGTCGCGCAGTTGCGGGAATCGATCGAGCCCCAACCCGCGGATCACGATACCGTCGAACTCGCGTACGAGGAAATCCGTGAGAAAAAACGCGCCCTGCTCGGCACGGGACAATTCCTCGAAGTCCTCGCCAGCGTACATCTCGTAGCAATGAGGTCCGGCGATTCGCGATACACCTTCTTCAGCGAGCGCCGCGTCGAGCAGACCGCCAGTACCGCAATCGCCGTAGACGACGGTGACCCGCTCGTATCGTTCGACCGCCTCGCGGATCCTCGCGCGCACGGCGCCGGGAATTCGCTCGGGACGATTGTGCAGCAGCGCAGGCACGCCGAGGATGTCGACGTCCCAGCCGTTCGCATCGATGATCGCTCGCAACTCGCGGACCAGGGCACCGCATGCGATGAACGCACTCCGTTTCATACTGGAACCGCGTTTCTCCGCTCTTCGAGCCGCGCCTTTGCGGTAGTCACCGCCACGGACGCATCGCGACAATAGGCATCGGCGCCGACAGCTTCGGCAAACGGCGCGTTGACCGGCGCACCACCGACGAGCACGATCACTTCCTTCCTGAGTCCCTCCCTTTCGAGCGCCTGAATCACCGTCTTCATGTAGGGCATCGTGGTCGTCAGCAGCGCGCTCATGCCGAGCACTTCCGGCTTGTGTTCGCGGATGGCCGCGATGAACTTGTCGGCATCGTTGTTGATGCCGATGTCGTGAACCTTGAACCCCGCGCCTTCCATCATCATCGTCACGAGATTCTTTCCGATATCGTGGATGTCGCCCTTCACCGTTCCGATCACCATCGTTCCGATGCTGGGCGCGCCGGTCTCCGCGAGCAGCGGGCGCAGCACGGCCATGCCCGCCTTCATCGCTTTCGCCGCCATCAGGACCTCAGGCACGAATAGGATTCCGTCGCGGAAGTCGACTCCGACGACATCCATCCCGGCCACGAGCCCCTGCGTCAGCGTTTCATACGGACTCATGCCCCGCCGCAACAGTTCGTTCACGCTTTGGACGACCTCGTCCGCGAGGCCGTCGTAGAGATCCTCATGGATGATGACGAGCAGCTCCGAAGTCTCGATCTGAGTCAGATCATTGTTTTCGCTCATGATTCTCCATCCCGGGCCGCGGCTCCGGCCAAGGCCAATTGGCGACGCCGCTCTCGTCTGCTTCGCTCGGGGGCCGACCCTGCCGCCGGTCCGCCGGGCAACGCCATCGCCGCGACGAACTCGTCTTGAAACGAGGGCTCCACCGCTATCGAAACATATTCGACCATTCGCGCCAGGCCCGGCGCTTGGGCGCGCGTCTCACGGTCGAGCAGTGCGATGCGGGCACCATCGCCCGCAGCGTTACCCACCGCGATCACGTTGGTCACTTCACACTCCGGAATCATGCCAATCGCCATCGCATGACGCGGGCTGATGAAACTTCCGAACGCGCCCGCAAGCCGGATCTCGTCGAGCCGGGTCACGCCAGCGCGATTCATCAGCAGCTTGATGCCCGCGCAGAGTGCGGCCTTGGCGAGTTGAATCGCGCGCACGTCGTTCTGCGTCACCACGATCGGCGCGCCGATGCTCGTTTGATGGGCCGCGGCAATCACGAATCCCGCGCCGCGCTCTTCGAATCGGCCATCGGCGCGGATGATTCCCGCCCGGCGCATCTCAGCGATCGCTTCGATGATTCCGCTGCCGCAGATTCCAGTGGCAGGCAAAACGGCGCCGGGCTCGTGGCTCCAGACATCACTGCCGATTACCTTGAAGGTCACCGCTCTCGTCCCGGGATCGATCCGGACACGTTCGATGGCTCCTGGCGCCGCGCGCTGCCCATGCTGGATCTGCGCGCCTTCGAATGCAGGTCCGGTCGGGCTCGACGCTGCCCAGATGCGATCGCGGCTTCCCAGCAGGATCTCCGCGTTCGTGCCGATGTCAGCTACGAGGACCGCGCCGCCTTTGCGATGAGGCATCTCCGCTAACAGCACGGCCATGTTGTCCGCACCGTTCTGCCCGGCGATGCACGGCAACAGGTGCGCACGGGCCGCCGGACTCGCCGCCGTGATTCCGAGATCACGCACCGTCAGATCGAACGCGCCGCTCGCCGAGAGAGCGAATGGCGCGCCGCCGAGTTCGCTTGGATCGATGCCGAGCATGAGGTGATGCATGACACTGTTGCCCACCAGGACCAAGTCGAGCACCTGTTCCGGACTTACGCCCGCGTCGCGGATGCATTCGCCAATGAGTTCGTTCAAACCAGCGACGACCGCTTCGTGCAGCCTCGCTGTTCCATCGGATTGCGTCATCGCGTAACTGACGCGGCTCATCAGATCCTCGCCGAAGCGAATCTGCGGATTCACCGTCCCGGCAGTGCTCAGCAGTTGGCCCGTGCGAAGATCCGACAGATATCCGGCGAGCGTCGTCGATCCCACGTCGATCGCGATTCCGTAGACGCCTTCAGCGTATCCGGGCTGGACGCGCAACACCTCGGACCCTTGCCAGACTGCGACCGACACAGCATGGCCGCCATCTCGCAGCGCACTTTGCAATTGCCGCAATGCGAAAAGGCCGATCGAGAGCCCATGCAGTCCCCACTGTTCGTGCAACGCCTTCTGCAAGCGTTCCCAATCACCCCGGCGGTCGTCGAGTTGAGCGGCTTCGCATTCGACATAGTATTGCCGCACCGCCGGGCGCACCTCGATCACGCGCTCGGCCGCGCCCTTGGCGACCACTTGTTTGTGAACCGCGCTCTCCGGAGGAATGAAGATCGAGAGATCGCCGCACACCGTGGCCGCGCACGCCAGGCGGCGGTCTTCGGTGCGCACATGGTGATCCCAATAAGCCTGCTCACGAGCGGAAACCGGCGACAGATTCGAAGCTCGCGACACCATGCCGTGCTTGGCGAATTCGCCCGTCTCCACGGAAACTTGACACTTGCCGCACATCTGCCGGCCGCCGCAGATCGACTCAATCTCGACACCAAGACTGCTCGCGGCATCGAGCAGTCTCGCACCATCGGGCACGGAACCCTGCCGGCCCGACGGTGAAAATGCGACCCGGTGCGTCACCGGCATCAGCTTGCCTTCGGCGACTCGGCCTTTCGCCGGGCCATGAAATCTCGCAACGCCTCGTCCCTCGCTTCGTCGAGCGCGGGAGCCTCGTAGGAAGCGAGCAGCTTCTTCACTCGCTTGTTGGCGCGCGCGAATGAATCCTCCGATCCGGCCTCGGTCCAAACCTCGGCGGAATTGTAGTCGAACATCTCAGCGCGATAGAACGCGGTGCGAAAGTGCCGCATCGTGTGCTCGGTGCCGAGATGGTGTCCGCCCGGCGCAACCTCGGCGATCGATTGCATGGCCAGCGCCTCATCCGACAGATCGAGTCCCTTCGACCACGTGTGGAGCATCCCGAGAATTTCGCAATCGAGCACGAACTTTTCGTACCCGGAAGCGAGCCCGTTCTCGAGCCAGCCCGCCGCATGCAGCACGAAATTGGTCCGCGCCATGATCGCCGGCAGCATCACCATCACCGATTCGTACGCTGCCTGCGCGTCTGGAATCTTCGAGCTCGTGAACATGCCGCCGCCACGGAACGGAAGCCCGTAATGCCGCGCGAGCTGCGCGCTCGCATAGAGCCCCATCTGGCTCTCGGGCGAGCCGAACACCGGCGCGCCGCTCTGCAGATCGATGTTGGTGAGAAACGATCCGTACACCACTGGCGTCCCCGGTTCGATCATCTGCGCGAATGCGATTCCCGCCAGCGCCTCCGCGTTCTGCTGCGCGAGCGTGCCCGCGATCGAGACCGGCGCCATCGCTCCGGAAAGAATGAACGGTGTGATCACCATCCCCTGCCGCGCACGCGCATAAACCTTCATCGCGCCCAGCATCCGGTCATCGAACCGCCTCGGGCTGCTCACGTTGATCAGCGAGATCACCGCGGGATTCTCGCGAATCGCCTCCGCACCGAACAGAATCTCCGCCATCCGCACGGTGTCCGCCGCATTCTCCGCCGACGTTACCGAACCCATGAACGGCTTGTCGCTGTACTTGATGTGGCTGTACACCATGTCGAGATGGCGCGTCTCGACCGGCTCGTCCGCCGGCTCGACGACCGTGCCGCCGGAATGATGCATGTACGGGCTGAGGTAGGCGAGCTTGACGAAGTTGATGAAATCCTCGAGCTTCGCTTCGCGGCGCCCCTGATCGGCGTCGAGAACATAGGGCGGCCCGTAGACCGGCGCGAAGTTGACGGCGTTGCCTCCGACTGGAATGTTGTTCTCGGGGTTCCGTGCGAGTTGCGTGAACACGGATGGCGCCTTCGCCACGCAGGCGGTCACCATCTCCGGATCGAAGAAAACGATGTCGCCGTCGACACGCGCGCCGTGCGACTTCAGAATGTCGCGCGACTCGGCGTCATAGAAGGCGATACCGAACTCCGACAGAATTCGCATCGACGCGTGATGCAGCCGCTCGACCGATTCCGGACTCAGCATGTCGTAGACCGGCAGCTCATACCGGATGCGCTGCTTCTCCAACGGCTGCTGGGCCGCGGCGCGCCCCGCCCGCCGGGCTCGTCCCTCGAGGTTACGGCTCATGTTGCTATCTGGGCTCCTGTGCCGTTGGCTTGTCGACACCGAGACGGAAGCCGATCAACCGCGCGGCCTGCTGGCACTGTCCGGCCAGCCTTGAGTAGGTATTCGGATCCATGCGAAACGAGGGCCCGGAGACACTCAACGCGGCGCGGCAGTGCCCGGAAGCATCGAACACCGGAACCGCCACCGCGTTCAAGCCGTCCTCCAGTTCGCCCGTGTTCAATGCCCAGCCGAGGCGGCGGATCTGCGCGAGTTCGGCGCGCAACGCCTTGACTGAGGTGACCGTGCGCGCCGTATAGGCTTCGAGCGGACTCGCAATGAGATGTTCGCCGCAGAAGGCAAGCAGCACCTTGCCGTTCGCCGCGCAGTGCAGCTTCGTTCGCCTTCCGATCCAGTTGCCGATCCCGATGATCGCCGGGCCATCCACCTGGCCAATGTTGAGAGCTTCCCTGCCTTCGAGCACCGCCAGGTGCACGGTCTCACCTGTCTGCGAGCAGAGCCACTGCATCGCCTCGGCCGCGAGCGCGGTCAGGTCGCGATTGCCGAGCGCCAGCAGTCCGATCCGGTTGACCTCCGGACCGAGCCGCAACGCGCGTTTGCTGCGTTTGAGAAATCCGCGCCTGACGAGCGTCGTGGCCAGGCGAGACGCGGTGCTCTTGTGCACTCCGAGTGTGTCCGCGATGCGCGTGACGGACAACTCCCGCGCGGCGCTGTCGAAAGACGCCAGCACTTGGAGAACTCGATCGGCTGCTTGAAGTTCGTTGCGCATAGTGCAACAATGCTCCTATCCAGGAAAATGCAGGATATCAGGCGGTTTCGATACCTGTCAATCGTCCGGAGCGCTTGTTGTGCTCCGCGCAACTTTCTCCATTCGTGCTGCGGATAGAATGACCTTCATGCGATTCCTCCTGGCACTCGCCTCGGCATCCACCCTTCTTCATGCGAGCTACGGCATCTACGTGGGCAAGAACCTCACGTCTGATGGAAGCGTCTTCCTGGGCGGGTACGGAGATGAACCTTCCAGCCACTGGCTCGAGATCATTCCGGCGCGCGACTGGCCAGGCGGCTCCACGATCAAGGTCGGTGCGACCGCCGAATCGAAGTACCCCGGCGAGTTGATCGGAATTCCGCAAGTCCGGCGCACGGCGAAGTACATCACGATGAACTACTCCGCCTATGCTGGATTCCCGGCGCCGATCACCAACGGCGGATTCAACGAGCATCACGTTGCCGCGCGCGACATCTGGTCGCCCTCGCGCGAGGAGTTGCGCAATATGACACCGCGTCCGCAGCGTGGGCTGAACTACAGCGACATCTCGAAGATCGTGATGGAGCGCGCCCGTACCGCTCGCGAGGCAGTGGAGATCGCCGGCGCGTTGATCAACCAATTCGGCGATGCCACTTACGGCGGAAACTCGCATCTGTTCGCCGATCGCGAAGAGGGTTGGGTGCTGATCCAATTCGCTGGCGGCAAGGGCCTCTGGGTGGCCGAGCGTCTGGGCCCGGACGACATTCGCGTTTCGCGCCCGGGCTACATCGGCGAGGTTCCGGCAAATTACATGAATCATCCTGGATTCCGCGGGTCGGCGAATCTGATTTCTTTCGCGGTCGAAAAGGGATGGTACGATCCCAAGGACGGCAAGCCGTTCAACGCGAATCTCGCCTACGGTGATGGCAAGATGCGCCATGAGGCGGTCGCCATGATGGAACAGCGCCTGCGCAAGCTCGCGGGCAAGATCACGCTCACGGACATGATCGCGGCGGTGAGGACTCCGGAGTTGACCCGCGACACCGCAGGATACGGCCAGGTGGCGCACCTGCGCAAGACGCCGCATCCGGAACTCGGCGTCCTATGGGTCGCGGCCACCTCGCCACTCACGGCGCCTTTCGTCCCGTATCATCTCGGCGTCACGGAGGTGCCGGCGGAATTCGGCCGCCATCGCTATCTCACCGAGGGCGAAGCAGCGCGATTCATGGATCACGAGTGGCAGGGCATCGAATCTACGCGATACGCGTTTCACGTTTTCAAGCGCCTCTTTTATCTCGTTGCCGAACATCGCGCCGAGTTCCTGGCGGAAGTCACCTCTGCTTTCACGGATTTCGAGTCGCGGCTGGCGGAGGCGCAGCCGCTCGTCGAAAAAACCGCGCTCAAACTTTTCGAGGCAGGCGAACCGGATCTCGCCAGGGCGCACCTCACCTATCGCAGCAGCACCGAAGCGATGAACTCGCTGCAGTTGGGAGAAGCACTCGCGTCCAGTATCGAGGCGCGGACCAAGGCCCGGTACGGCATCCGAAGACCGAAGCGATAACCCGGCGCGTTGTTGCGATGCGTAACTTTCCGCGGTTTTGCTGGGTTCTCCGACCCTCTTGATTGCACCCGATAGTTGCGTGTGATATGCTACCCTTCCAGCTACAGCGAGAACTCGTAGCAGTATCGCCTTTGGTTCGGGGAGGTCGAGAAATGGTACAGGGATCGGTCATTCGAATGGCGCGGACTTCCGTTCTGTGCATGATGGGGATCATCGCAGCATCGCCAGCCGCATTTTCGCAAGCGCTCAGTTCGCTTTCCGGAACCGTGACGGATCCGACTGGAGCCGCGATGGCCAACGCCTCGGTTACGGTCGAAGACATCAACCGCGGACTCACCCGGATCAGCATCAGCGACGAAGCCGGCCGCTACGCCTTTCCGCAGATTCCGCCGGGAAAATACAAGCTATTGGCCAAGACGACGGGCTTCAACGACGTCGTCATCGAGTCAGTGGAACTCCAGGTCAACTCGCCCGCCACCATCAACATCGAGATGAAACAAGTCAGCGGAGTCGCGGAAACCGTGACGGTGAGCGCGCAGGTGTCGCAGGTCAATGCTACCGATGCGTCGCTCGGCAATGCGATTGGGACCAAGGAAGTGCTCCAGCTTCCGATGTACCTTCGCAACGTGGTTGGACTGCTGACGTTTCAACCGGGTGTGACTTCGTTCAACACGAACAGAGCCGACGAGAGGAACGGAAGCGTGAATGGGGGCCGGTCCGACCAGGCGAACGTCACGCTCGATGGAATCGACGTCAATGATCATCAGAGCCGGCTGGCGTTCACTTCCGTGTTGCGTGTCAGCGTCGACTCCGTGAGCGAGTTCCGGACCACCACCGCGAACGCGAGCGCCGATCAGGGGCGCACTTCGGGAGCTGAAATCGCCCTCGTTACCAAGAGCGGTACCAATGAACTGCACGGGGCGCTCTACGACTTCCATCGCAATACCGTGACTTCCGCGAACTCATTTTTCAACAACCGGACCAACATCAGGCGTCCCGCGCTGCTGGTGGATGTATTCGGAGCCGCTGCCGGAGGGCCGATCCGAAGGAATAGGCTGTTCATCTTCGGGAACTACGAAGGGCGGCGCGATCGCAGCGCCAGTGGTGTCCTCAGAACGGTTCCCTCAGCGGAACTGAGACAAGGAGTCGTGCAGTACCGGACCACCGCCGGCACAAACCTAAGCCTGAGTCCCGCGGACCTGAGGAACGTGGACCCCGCCGGGATTGGACCTAACGCGCCGTTCCTCGAGTACATGAGATCGTATCCGCTACCGAACGATGGAACCATCGGAGACGGGCTGAACGTGCAAGGCTTCCGCTTCGTCGCGCCACAGCGGAACAAGCTGAATACCTACGCGGGCCGAATCGACTACGCCGTTGACACTTCAGGCAGGCACAACATCTTCTGGCGCGGCAATCTACAGAACGAACGGATCATTGGCGTTCCTCAGTTCCCAGGAGATCCTCCGAACTCGGTCTTCCTCGACAACGGCAAGGGATTCGCCTTCGGCTGGAACGCCAGTTGGAGACCCAATCTCATCTCCACCACGCGATTCGGGCTGACGAGAGCGGGCGGGGAAACCACTGGCGTGCAGACCAGGAACTTCATCATCCCGCAGGCATTCGACAGCCGGTTGGCAACATCCAGGGGTGTTTCGCGCATCATTCCCGCGTATCACTGGAACCAGGACCTGACCTGGAATCGGGGAAGCCACGAATGGAAATTCGGCGGATCGGTGCGGCGCGTGCGGAACCGTTCGGTCAACTACGCAAACGCGTTCCACACCGTTCAGATGTGGCAGGGCTGGCTGCGTGGATCCGCTTCGGAGTTCGATGCGGGCGCACCAGGGTTGGCGCAAACGTTCAATTCCCCGTACCGCAACGCGGTGGGCCACGTCCTCGGCCTGATTCCGCAAGGAATCGCCCGCTACAACTACGGCATTGACGGAACGGTGATTCCGCCGGGCACTCCTCTCGAGCGCCTGTTCGGAAACCAGGAGTACGAGTTCTACGGGCAGGATACGTGGAAGCTCAGCCGCACGGTCACTCTGACCGCGGGCCTGCGCTACATCCTGCCGCCCCCGCCTAGCGAATTGAACGGTCTCCAAGTAACGACCGACCAGCGCCTCGGCGACTGGGCCGGACTGCGCTACTTCCTCGGGAACGAAGGGCGGTCTCAAGCCGAAACGGCGCCGCTCCGCTACATTGCGTCGAATGGCCCGGGAGGCCGGCCGATTTATCCGTATCAGAAGAAGAACTTCGCGCCCCGGTTTGCGCTCGCCTGGAGTCCGGGTGGCGATGGCTGGGTCAGGAAGCTGACCGGTGGTCCGGGCCGCACCTCGATCCGCGCCGGGTGGGGCACGTTCTATGACCAGTTGGGCCAGACCTTGATGAACTACCTCTCTTCGGTGGCGTCTTTCGGCCTCTCTTCCGCCATTTCAAACCCAGCCGGCACTCTCACTTCGCAAACGGCGCCGCGTTTCACCGGACCCTTCGACATTCCCGCGCAACTGATCCGCCCGGCCCCGCCAGGAGGACTCCCTCAGACCGCTCCGAGGGTTCAGGCCACCACCGGCGGCATCAACGACCGCATGCGGATTCCCTACAGCATGAACATGAACTTCAGCGTGGGCCGCGAGTTCTCGAATGGCCTGTTCGTTCAAGCATCCTACGTGGGCCGCTTGGCGCGCAGCAGTCCGCTCGAGCGGGACTTGGCGCTGCACACGAACCTGAAAGACCCGCAAAGCGGCGTGCAGTACTTCCAGGCGGCCGAGCAGATGCTCAGTCTGTGGCGGCAAGGCGTGCCTACCGCACAAGTGGGGCGCATCCCCTATTGGGAGAACCTGTGGCCGGGCGCGGCAAGGGAAGGGTTGACCGCGACGCAGTCGATCTATAACGTGTTCCGCCGCTACAACGTGGACACGAGCGCCGTCACCTATGACATCGACATCAACTGTGCCCCAGCCTGCAGCCGACTCGGACCTTTCTCGATGTTCAACGAGCAGATGGCCGCGTTGACGTCCTACACATCGGACGGACGCGGCAACTACAATGCCCTTCAAATGACGGTTCGCAAGAAGCTCGGCAGCGATCTTCGGCTGGACTTGAACTACACATGGTCGAAATCGATCGACCTCAACAGCAACACCCCGCGCTCGCCGGGCGGGCACAACCTGTCGCAAAACTGGGATCCGCGCGACCGGCGCGCGGTGTCGGACTACGATGTCACGCATGCCATGAACGCCTTCGCGATCTGGGAGATGCCGTTCGGCAAGGGAAAGCGATTCATGAGCGGAGCATCCCGGTTGACCAACGCCGCCCTGGGCGGCTGGCAGTTGACCGGGACATGGTTCCAGTCGTCGGGCCTGGTGACTTACGTTGCGAACGGTTCGGCCTGGCCGACGAGTTGGGGGCCCAATCCGTACGCCACCCGGATTTCGACTCCGGTCACCCAGACCACCAAGAATGCCCCGGCGATCGTAGGGGCCGCGGGACCGAACATCTTCCCCGATCCGCGTGTTGGAGTGAGTTCGTTTCAATTCACGCTCCCCGGCATCTCCGGCAGCCGGAACGTGCTTCGCGGCGACGGCACGTTCCAGATCGACATGGGCCTGGGCAAGCGGTTCTACATGCCGTTCAACGAGAAGCACTCCGTGCAGTTCCGCATGGAGGCCTTCAACGCTCTGAACTCGGTGCGGTTCGATCCACGGTCGGCAAGTCTGCAATTGACCGCGGTCGGCACTTTCGGACGTTACACGAATACGCTGAGCGCTCCACGGCAGGTTCAGTTCGCCCTCCGCTACGAATTCTGATGAGCACCCGCATGGCGACGGGGCCGCTTCTCGCGGTCCTCTTCTCTTCCATGAACATAGAAGGCGCCGAACCGGTGGCGATGAAGGCCGGTTACGAGGTTCGCAACGAAAGAGCCGTGATGATTCCGGTCCGCGACGGCAAGAGGCTGTCGGCGGACCTATTCTTCCCGGTGGGCAATGGAAAGTTCCCCGCGCTCGTCCAGTACCATCCCTACCGCAAGGACGACATCGGCCGCGGCGGAGCTGGCGATCATCACTATTTCGCCGAACGGGGCTTCGTCGGCGTCCGGCTCGACGCGCGGGGCACGGGCACCTCCGAGGGCGTCAACACCGACGAATACCGCCTCCAGGAACAACTCGACGGCTACGACGTTGTCGAGTGGCTCGCGAAACAGCCGTGGTCGAACGGCAACGTCGGGATGTGGGGCACGTCGTACAGCGGATTCACATCGCTACAGGTGGCCTCGCACCGCCCGCCCCATTTGAAGGCGATCGTGCCCTTGTTCGTGACCGACGACCGCTACACCGACGACTGCCACTACGATCGCGGCGGCAACATGCGCATGTACTATGACGTCGGAACCTACGGCGGCTGGATGGTCGCGATGAACGCCATGCCGCCACTGCCGGAGCTCGCCGGTCCGCGCTGGGCCGAGATGTGGAAGGAACGCCTCGACAACAATACTCCGTACCTGCTCGAGTGGATCAAACATCAGGTGGACGGGCCCTACTGGCAGAACGGATCGCTCCGTCCCGATTACGGCCGCGTCCAAGTCCCGGTCTTCCTGATCGGCGGTTGGCACGACGGCTATACGAACGCCATGATGCGGCTCTTCGTGAATTTGAAGAGCCCGAAAAAGGTCCTCATGGGTCCGTGGGTCCACACGCAGCCCGACTCGTCCACGCCGGGCCCGCGTATCGACTGGAAGAACGAGGCCGCGCGTTTCTTCGCGCACTACCTCCGCAACGAGGACACCGGAATCATGCGCGGACCTGCGATGCAGGTCTACATGCAAGAGACTCATCAGCCGAACCGGCGGATCGACAACATCCCCGGGGTCTGGCGGGGCGACGCGGTCTACCCGCCGGCTGGAGCGAGCGAAGCGGCGTTCTATCTCGGCGGCGACGGACGCCTCGTGCGGGACCAGCCGGCGCCGGCCGCGGCTGACGGATACGACTACAAAGCGACGATTGGCCTGAACAACGCATACTGGTCCGCCGGCTCGATCCGCTACTACCTGGCGGACGATCAGCGTCAGGACGAATCGCGGTCTCTCGTCTACACGAGCGCACCGCTCGAGCAGGAGACACACATTCTCGGCTGGCCGAAGGTGATCCTGCATGCCGCATCGAGCGCGAAGGTGGCGGCATTTGTCGCGCGGCTCGCCGCTGTCGCTCCGGACGGCCATTCGACGCTGATCACGGATGGCGCGATCAACGGAACACGGCGGAAGTCGCTCACGAATCCGGAGCCGATGACGCCCGGCGAAGTCTACGAATTGAACGTGCCGATGGCGCCCACCGGCTGGATCCTGAAGAAGGGCGACCGGCTGCGGCTGTCGATCTCGAGTGGCGATTTTCCGAATCTCTGGCCGACCCCATATCCAGCGCGCAACAGCGTGCATCGCGGTGGATCACACCTCTCGCGAGTGATCCTGCCGGTCGCGCCGAAGTCCACCGCGCCAGCTCCGCAATTCCTTCCTCCGCCCGTTTTGCGGCGCTACACAACGCCGGCTCCCAATGGAGTCGAGCCGCTGCAGCAGGTGATTCTCGATCAGTTGAAGAACACCGCCACCGTCGTGTTCCGTTCGAGTTCGTCGAACATCCTCGATCAGAACCTGGGCACCGTAACCACGACGAGCGAGTTTCGTTGCTCGGCGTCGGACGATCATCCTGGACAGTCCGCGATCGTGGGAACGCACACGCTCTCGATCCGGCGCGAAGACGGCCTCATCGAGGTAACGGCCGAGAGCTCGATCCGGGCCACCGAGACAGACTTCCACCTCACCGTCAACATCCACGTCAAGCGGAACGGGCTTTCGTTCTTCCAGAGGCAGTGGCTCCACACCGAGCCGCGCCGGCTGTTGTAATAGGTTTCATCCCATGAATCGCATCGCCATCGCACTTCTCGCATCGGCATGCTCGCAGGCGGTCCAAGCGAGCGTCGCCGTTTATGTCGGCAAGAACTTGACCAAGGACGGGAGCGTGCTGCTCGCCGGTTACGGTGACGAACCGTCGAGCCACTGGCTGGTGATCGTGCCGCGAAGGCAGCACCCGGCAGGCACCATGATCACCGTGGGCGGAGCGGCGGCAGCACGGCTTCCTGGCCAGTTGATGCAGATTCCGCAGGCCGCGCACACTCATCGCTACATCTCGATGGATTATTCCTACTTCGCAGGCTTTCCCGCGCCGATCACGAACGGAGGAATGAACGAGTACGGACTCGCCGTGCGAGATGTCGCGCTGAACTCGCGCAACGAACTGGTCGACATGACGCCAAAAGATCAGAAGGGTGTCAACTATAGCGACGTGGCCCGGATCGTCCTCGAGCGCGCGAAAACCGCGCGCGAGGCCGTGGATCTCGCAATCGATCTCGTCAAACGGCACGGCGACTTCACCTACGGCGGCAATTCGCACATTTTCGCTGATCCGAACGAGGGTTGGGTGTTTCTCACATTCGCCGGCGCAAAAGGACTGTGGGTCGCCAAGCGCCTCGGCCCGAATGACGTTTGGCTCAACTGGCGCGGATACACGGCAACGGGCTACGTACAGGAGCTTCCGGAGAACTGGAAGACCAACCCGGACTATCTCGCTTCGGACAACTTCGTTTCGTTCGCGACCCAACAAGGTTGGTATAAGCCGGGCAGCGGACCGTTCAACGTGATCCGAGCCTACTGTCGCGACCGGTCGGGTGAAGGATCGGGCCCGGAGGCGCGCCAGGTCGAAGCGGCAGTGCGGGCGGTCGCGCCGAAGGCGGATGTGAAGGTGCTGATGGATCAGATGCACATCACGGGCCGCGATTCTTCCGGGTACGGACAGGTGGCGCATCTTCGCGCGGGCATCCATTCGGATCTGCGCACGCTATGGGTAGCACCCGGACCTGGGATCACAGCGGCCTTCGTGCCGTGGCGAATCGGCGTGGAATCGGTTCCGGAAGAGTATCGCCGCCATCGCTACATCACCGCGGGTGAAGCCGAAAAGCCCATCAGCAAGGCCGATCAAGGCGTCGAGGGAACGCGGTACGCGAATCGCGCCGTGAAACGCCTGCTGTACCTGGTTGACGAACATCGCGGCCAGTTCCTTCCGGAAGTGAGCGCCGTCCTTGGCGCCTGGGACGATCGTCAGATTGCGGCGCAGCCGGGAATCGAACGGACCGCGGAGATCCTATTGAACGCGGGTGAAGACGCACTCGCCCGGCGCTATCTCACCGAGCAGGCGCACGCGGCGGCGGGCGGCGGACTCCGCCTGATCGAAGCTCTCGCCGCCGGCATCGAAGCGCGCACGAGGGTGTTGCATGGTATCCGGCCCGCGGAGAGCCCTGGCGGCCGATGAGCTGGGCCGATGACGTAGATCCTTCCGCATTCCGCGACAGAGGCAAAAAGTTCGCCGGGCTCATCATCGATCCGATCGTGTTCTTCGTCACGGCCGCGATCACCATTCTCGTGATTGTTGCCACCATCGCGTTCGGAGCAGCGGCGAGCAAGTTCTTCGAGTGGCTGCGCGCTTCCGCGGTTTCGAACTTTGACGGTTTCCTGATGATGGCCGGAAACATCTTCCTGCTGTTGTGTCTGGCGCTCATCGTCTCTCCACTCGGATCGGTTCGCCTGGGCGGCGAAGGCGCGCGCCCGAGCTTCTCGAATCTCGCATGGATCTCGATGTTGTTCGGCGCCGGCATGGGAATCGGACTCGTGTTCTACGGCGTTTCCGAACCGGTGTCGCACTTCGTGGCGTCGGTTGCGCCAGACGCCGGATCGGGCAAGAGCGCCGCTCCTCTCGGCGGAGCGCCCGGCAATGCCGAAGCCGCGCGAGGCCTGGCGATGGCGGCAACGATTTTCAACTGGTCTCTGCACCCGTGGGCGATCTACGCGGTGATCGGTCTCGGCTTCGGGGTGTTCACCTACAACTTCCACATGCCGATGTCGCTGCGTTCGGTGTTCTATCCCGTGCTGGGCAACGCCGCGTGGGGACTCGCCGGAGACGTCATCGACATCCTGGCCGTGCTCGCGACGTTGTTCGGACTGGCTGCCTCGCTTGGAATGGGCGCCGAGCAGACGAT
>VFZX01000067.1 GCA_016871015.1 Acidobacteriota bacterium
ATAAAAGGTTTGCCGCGGGAGCCTGACGCCGGGCTGGTCTCAACCCCGGCCGATCACTGTGGCCGCGCGCTGTGACAGCGCGGCCACGCGGTCCTGGAGCACGGTAGTCAGCGAGTCGCGGTCGGCTGGCGTCATGCCTCGCGTGTCCACCGGCTCACCCGCGATCAGGGCGATCGCACCGGGCCTCAGGAGCTTGGCGCCTTTCGGCATCACCTCGCCCGTCCCGGCGATGGCCATCGGAACCACGGGCACGTGGGATTTGATCGCCAGGTGCGCGGCCCCGCCTTTGAACGCCCGGATCTCTCCCTCCGACCGGCCTCCTTCAGCGAAGATCAGGACGGAGCCCTCCCCCGCTTCAATCAGCTTGGCCGCCACCGCGAGACTCCGCACCGCGGACCTCGCGTCATCACGCGCGACCGAGATATGGCCGCCCCGCCGCAGGTGTCCGCCGATCAATGGCACCTTCATCAGCGACTCCTTGGCCATGAACCGGAAAAGTCCCGGGAGATAAGCGCACATCAGGGGTGTGTCCGCCAGGCTCAGATGATTGCTCACCAGCACGTAGCAGGCCGGCGGCGAGATGTGGTCCAAGCCTTCGGTGTGGATCCGGATCCCCGCGGTCCGCAAGAGCAGGTGCGACCAGAACCGCGCCACATGATGGGCCATGCGCCGCGTGCGGTCAAACGGGTGGATCAACACGCCCGTCAGCCAGAACATCGCGAAACAGAAGGCGGAAAACGGTGGGGTGATGATGTAGGTTCGCAGCCATTTCCCGGGCGGCATCTGCTTCTATTTTACGAAGAGCGCCCGTGCTTCACCCACCAGGAACAGGGATCCGGTGATGAAGATCACATCCTGAGGAGAGGCCGCCGCTGTCAGCGAGAGCGCGCCCCTCAGATCCGGCGCAATCCGGACCGAGGGATGATCGAAGATCTCCGCCACGGCTTCGGGCCGCAGCGCGCGTGGAGAATCGGGCGCGGTGAGAATCACCTCCGTCACGACTGGCGAGAGCATGTCGCCGATCTCCTCGATGCTTTTGTCGCGCATTGTGCCGTAGACCAGCCACACCCGGCGGTCCGCGCACCAGCGGCGGATGTAGGCGGCCAGAGCCCGGACACCGGCGGGATTGTGTGCGCCGTCGAGAATCACATCCGGATTCCGGGAGACGCGTTCGAGCCGCCCGGGCCAGGACACCGTGCGGAGTCCGCTCTGAATCGCGGCAGGCGGGACTCCGGAGTGATGAAGCGCGACCGCGGCGGTGATGGCGTTCTGCACCTGGTGGTCCCCCGCCAGTCCGCACTCGATGCGCAACCCGTTCCAGTCAAAGCTGCAGCCCTCGGGTGTGAATACCGGTCCGGCGGCGCGATCCTCCAGGACGGGTACGCCCTTCGCCTGTGCTTCGCGCAGAATCCGTGCGCGCGCCTCCCCGTGCTGCGCGGCGAGCACCAACGGCACACCGGGTTTGAGGATCCCCGCCTTCTCACCGGCAATGGCATCGAGACTCGAACCCAGCCATGCCTCGTGATCGAAATCAACCGGCGTGATCACGGTGAGGTCCGGCCGGATCGCGTTGGTCGCGTCGAGACGCCCACCGAGGCCTACTTCGACGACAGCCCATTCGATCTGTTCCTCGCGGAACAGGTGGAAGGCCATCGCGGTAACGGTCTCGAAGTAGGTGGGATGGGCTTCGAACAGCGGGTCCGCGATCCGGTGGACATGATCGAAAGCAGCGGCGAACTGCGCGGCGGAGACCTGCACGCCATTGATGCGGATCCGCTCGGTGGGCTCGCTCAAGTGCGGCGAGGTGTAGAGGCCGGTGCGGAATCCGGCGGCGCGCAGGCCGGACTCAATCATCGCGCAGGTGGATCCTTTGCCGTTGGTCCCGGCGACGTGAATCGAGCGGTATGCCCGGTCGGGACGGCCCATGGCGTCGAGCAGCGCGGTGATCGTCTCCAGCCCGAGCTTGAGACTCTTGATCTCGTTGCCGAGCGAGTAGAGGTAGCGGACAGAATCAGGGTACGATGTCATCGCCGCTTATACCAGATCCACGCCAGAGCGATGAGCAGGAGCGTGCCGCCGGTGAGCTTGGTCTCAAACAGAAGCACAGACGGCGTTCCGGCGGGCGGAACGAACGAGAATCCAAGCGCCGCCAAGGTCACCAGCAGCCCGGATGCGCCACTCCAGCGCAGGCCGGACTTCCAGGCCGCTCCGAACATGTACAAGAACGGGATGAAATAGGTGATCACGGTCATGTCGACCAGCAATTGATATCCGCTTCTCAGCGTTTCGCCGAGCTGCATCAGGATCAGGAACAAGCAGCAGGCGCCGCCCTGAAGGATCAACGCCAGGACCGGGGTCCGCCACCGGGGATGGAGTTCGGCGAAGCGCGGCGGAAGATAGCGGTCCATTCCCATGGCGAGCGGAAGGCGGGCGGTTCCGCCCATCCAGGCCGAGAGCTGGCCCGAGATCCCAAGCGCGACGAAAACGGTAAGCAGGAGGCCAGGGAGCGGGGATCCGAGCATGCGCCCGGCCTCGGCGCCCGCCTGCGTGAGACCGGTGACTTCACTGATTCCGGCCGCCGGCAGAATCACCAGGAGCGCCAGCGTTCCGGCCATGTAGAACACCGCGATGGCTGCGCCGCCCGTCCACGCCGCCTGGCGGACGGTCCGCTCGCCGCCGCGGACTTCGTTGCGCAGGAATGCCGCTAGTTCAAGTCCGCCGAACGCGAAGGCGATTTGGGGCCAGAAGTTAACCTTTCCCCAGTCGAGCTCCGGTGCGAGGTTGAGCGTGCTGCGTGGACCTTGTTGGATCCAAACCGCGGCAGCCGTGGCGATCAGCAGGATCATGGCCGCATAGGTGGCCGTTCCGCCGAGATTGCCGATCCACTTGGCGGCTCCCAATCCCAGGATGTTGGCGCTTGTAACGGCGAGGATCACCAGGAGCGAGAGTCCGCCAACCAAGAGCCTGTTTTCGCTCTGGCCGGCGAACTGGAGCGTCATCGCGACTCCGGCAACGGCCAGGCTGGGAAAGTAGAACAGGTTGCTGATCCAGTAGCAATAGCCGCACAGGAATCCGTGCCAGGGGCCGAAGGACTCCCGGGTCCAGAGGTAGACACCGCCATGGCCGGGGAAGGCGTGGGAGAGTGCCGATACGGCCAGAGCCGAGGGAACAAAGAAGAATACCGCAGCCAGCGCCCAGAGGGTCAGGGTTCCGGGTCCGGCATGTGCGGCGGCGGCCAGCCAGCGGATGCCGATGACGGCGGCGATGTTGAACAGGATGAGGTCACGAAGGGTCAGCACCGGTCACCATTGTCGCGTCCCAGCCTTACCACCGTGGCGCCCGTCGCAGGGTGCCGTCAAGAAGTGATGCGGAAGTTGGCCCTACTTTTCGGGCTGTCCGCCTTCCGCTTGCTCCTTCAGCGCGTCTTCCCGCCGCTTCTTCCTCTCCTCAGCCCGCTTGATCAGCTTGGCGTCGACCAGCTCGAGCATGCACACCTCCGCCCCGTCGCCCTTCCGCCAGCCCAGCCGCACGATCCGCGTATAGCCGCCATTCCGGCTCGAAAACCGCGGACCCAGCTTGTCGAACAGCTTCTTCACCGCTTCCGGAGTATGCAGGAACGACGCCGCCTGACGCCGCGAATGCAGCGTGTCGGCCTTGGCCAGAGTGATCATCTTGTCGACCAGAGGCTTGGCCGCCTTCGCCTTCGGAACCGTCGTCATCACGCGCTCGGTCTCACCCGAGATGATGCTCGTCACCAGGCCCCGCAGCAGCGAGCGCCGCGCCGAGGCGTCGCGCTTCAGTTTGAATCCAGCTTTACCGTGTCTCATCGTCGTTATCCTTCCGCGGAATCTCCGGCCAGCGAGACCGGCGCGCCGGACGGCGAAATCAGCCGGCCCTGGGAATCGAACCGCATGCCAAACGACAGCCCCTGATTGCCGAGAATTTCCTTGATCTCGTTGAGCGACTTCCGTCCGAAATTTTTGGTCCGCAGCATCTCGGCTTCGGTCTTTTGCACCAGGTCGCCGATGGTCTGGATGTTGGCGTTCTTCAGGCAGTTGTAGGACCGCACCGAAAGCTCCAACTCCTCCACCGACCGGTTGAGCACTTCGTTCATCTGGTTGATGGCGCGCTCGGCCGGCTCTTCGACATGCTCGGTGACTTCCTCGAAGTTGATGAAGATCGCCATGTGATCCTTGAGCAGCTTGGCCGCCTGGCCGATGGCGTCTTGGGGCGAAATCGCACCGTTGGTCCAGACTTCGATGGTCAGCTTGTCGTAGTCCGTCATCTGGCCCAGGCGCGCATTCTCGACATGGAAATTGACCTTGCGCACCGGCGAGTGGACCGAATCGATCGGCATGAAATCCACCGGCAGGTCGTCATCGAAATTCCGGTCCTGCGAAACGTAGCCGCGGCCCTGCCGCAGACGCATCTCGATTTGGAGCCTGCCGCCTTCGCTTACCGTCGCGATGTGCATATGCCGGTCGAGCACTTCCACTTCCGGGCTGGTCTCGATGGCCCCGGAAAGCACCTCGCCCGCCTGGTCGGCGCGGACCCGCGCGCTGAACACTCCGTCGCCGTTCATCTTGAACGGAACCTGCTTGAGGTTCAGGATGATGTCGGTGGCATCCTCGACCACGCCCGGAATCGGGCTGAACTCGTGCGACACACCGTCGATGCGCACCGCCGTGATCGCGCAACCTTCGATCGAGCTCAGCAGAACACGCCGCAGCCCGACACCAATCGTGGTGCCGAATCCGCGTTCAAACGGCTGCGCCCAAAACATGCCGTACCGGTCAGTGAGGGTCTCCGTGTTGGCGACCAGCCTCTTTGGCTTCTGAAAGTTCTTGAACAAACCGTGGTGCTCCTTTCCGTGGGTTACTTCGAGTACAACTCGACGATCTGTTGCTCGTTGATCTGTATCTGGACCAGCTCGTCGCGCTTGGGCAGCGCGATCACGCGAGCCCGGAGCGCGTCCCGGTCGACATCAAGCCAATTCGGGGTTGGCTGATGCGCCGTGGCATCGCGCGCGGCGAGGATGGTCGGATTCTTCTTGCTCTTGTCGCAAACCTCCACCGTGTCGTTGTTATCAACCACGTACGATGGGATATTCACTTTCCGCCCGTTCACCAGGATATGGCCGTGCCGGACCAGTTGCCGCGACTGCGACCGCGAGGTGCCGAAGCCCATCCGGTAGATGACGTTGTCCACCCGCCGCTCGAGCAGGCTCAACAGGTTCTCACCGGTGATGCCCTGCATCCGGGCAGACTTCTCGAACAGATTGCGGAACTGGCGTTCGCCCAGGCCGTAGATACGGCGCGTCTTCTGCTTTTCGCGCAACTGCAGCCCATAGCCCATGATCTTGGGCTTGCGGTCCTTGCCGTGCTGTCCGGGCGGGAAGTTCCGCTTCTCAATGGCGCACTTCTCCGTGTGGCAGCGTTCGCCTTTGAGGTAGAGTTTCGTTGCCTCCCGCCGGCACTGGCGGCAGACAGGACCAATATAACGAGCCAAGTGTCTCTTCTCCTTATACCTTATCTGGTGGATGAGGTGCAGTTTACAGGCATTGCCCTTCTTCCTGCTTGATGGATGGGTTGGGCTGGACCTCGCGCCGGATCAAACGCGGCGGCGCTTCGGAGGACGGCAGCCATTGTGTGGAATGGGTGTGGTGTCGCGGATCGTGCGGACCGAGATCTCCGCCGAGCCCAGCGCGCGGACCGCCGACTCGCGCCCGGCGCCAGGACCGCTGACGTAGACGTCGACCGTGCGCAGCCCGGACTCCTTCGCCTTGGTGGCGGCAGTGAGGGCGGCCTGCTGAGCGGCGAACGGAGTTCCTTTGCGCGATCCCCGGAAGCCAAGCGATCCCGAGCTCGACCAGCAGATCACGTTGCCAACCTGGTCGGTGATCGTGACGATCGTATTGTTGAACGATGCCTGGACGTAGACGTTGCCAAGCGGAATGTGCTTCTTCTCGCGCTTCTTGAAGGCCTTCTTCTTGCCCTTCGCCGCGGTCTTTGCTGGTGCTTTCGCCATGTTTCGATGCTTCCCTGAACCCTACGCCTTGCCGGCTTTCTTCTTGTTGGCCACGGTGCCCTTGCGCGGACCCTTCCGGGTGCGGGCATTGGTGTGGGTGCGCTGGCCGCGGACCGGGAGCGACCGGCGGTGCCGGAGTCCGCGGTAGGAGCCCATCTCGATCAGGCGCTTGACGTTGAGCGAGACTTCCTTGCGGAGGTCGCCCTCAATCGAGCCTTCCTCCTCGATCATCGTCCTGAGCCGGTTTACTTCTTCTTCCGTCAGGTCGCCGACCTTCTTGTCAAACGAGATCCCAGCCCGGTAGAGCAAGGACTTCGACCGCGTCCGCCCGATTCCCAAAATATAGGTCAGTCCGACTTCAGCCCGCTTCTTCGGGGGCAAATCCACGCCTGCGATACGCGCCATTCGATACTCCTCGTTCCTTGGTTAACCCTGCCGCTGCTTGTGTTTCGGATTCACGCAGATGACGCGGACCACGCCGTGCCGCTGAATCAGCTTGCACTTTTCACAAATTGTCTTCACCGATGCTCTGACTTTCATTCCTGGCTTCCTTCCGCTATCCCCCGGCTCCGGCCCCGGACCTGGGGTTCAAGCAGCTTGACGATTCTTCCTCGTGTTTCATCCTGGGGCGATATCACCACCGCCACCTGATCTCCCGGCCGCAAGCGGACGAAATTGACCTTGCTCGCCGCCCCGGCGTGCGCGACAATCCGGCGCCGGTCTTCAAGCTCCACCCGCGCCTTGAGGCTGGGCAGCAGTTCGATGACGGTTCCAAGGATCGTACGCGGTTCCACATCTCGATTCCCTTCACGGCCTGGTCAGCACCCATGGACCGTTGGCGGTCACCGCCACACAATGCTCGAAGTGAGCAGAGTAGGATCCATCCTTGG
Organism: Acidobacteriota bacterium; assembly: GCA_016871015.1. Classification (GTDB taxonomy): domain Bacteria; phylum Acidobacteriota; class Terriglobia; order Bryobacterales; family Bryobacteraceae; genus SYLY01. The sequence continues at coordinate 6,918 of VFZX01000067.1, forward strand.
TCCGCGCGGTCCAGCGGTCCGACCCCACGTAGTTCTCCGGCTTGCCCGCGTTGACCATAGGCTCGATCGCGAGCACCATGCCTTCCTTCAATCGCGGATTCTCGTTCTTGCGGTCCACGTAGTTCGGCACTTGCGGATCCTCGTGCAACTGGCTTCCGATACCGTGTCCGACAAACTCACGGACAACGGTGAAGCCCGCGTCCGTCACGCAGCGTTCCACGGTTCCGCACACGTCAAACAGCCGGTTGCCCGGCCGCACCTGGGTGATCGCCTGCTCAAGCGACTCCAGCGTGATGGTGAGGAGCTTCTTCACCTGGGGTGAAATCTCGCCTACGGGTACGGTGATCGCCGAGTCCCCGAAGAACCCGTTCAACTCAACCCCGGTGTCAATCGATACAATGTCGCCGCGCTTGAGCATACAGCGCTGCGACGGCATCCCGTGCACGATCTCGTCGTTCACCGAGGTGCACAGCACAAACTTGTACCGCTGGCCCACCGCCTGGACAAAATAGTTCTTAAACGCCGGACGCGCGCCCGCGCCGCGGATCATCCGCTCGGCCGCAACTTCCAGCTCCCAGGTGGTGACGCCCTCGACCACCATCTCCTCCAGCGATTTGAGCACACGATGAACGAGCAGGCCAGCGGCCCGCATCTTCTCGAGCTCTGCGGGAGTCTTACGAGTGATCATTGTGCGGAACGAGGGGCGAGAGTGGGCTTATACACTAGTGTAACCTAATCAGAATCCGCTCCGCCGGCCCCGGATCCGGCCCGCGCGCGGCGTGAATCCCTCGTAGTGGCGCATGATGAGTTGCGCCTCCACCTGATTCACCGTGTCCATCGCCACGCCGACCACGATCAGAAGCGAGGTTCCGCCGAAGTAGAAGCTCACCCCCAGGCCGTCGAGCAGCCAGCGCGGGAAATACGTATCGATCCAGTTCCCGACCAGCGGCAGCCGCTGGAGCTTGACCCCGCCGATCATCACTTCCGGAATGATCGACAGCAGCGCCAGGTAGAGTCCGCCGACCACCGTGATCCGCGTCAGGATCCGGTTCAGATAGTCCGATGTGTTGCTCCCCGGCCGGATCCCTGGAATCGACCCGCCGTTCTTCCGCATGTTCTCGGCCGCTTCCTTGGGATTGAAAATGATCGAGATGTAGAAGAAGCAGAAGAAAATGATCAGGACCGTGTAGAGGATGAAATACAACGGCATCGAGTAGCTGATCGATTCGAGCATCCCCCGGAGCCAGGCATTGTTCTTCACCAGGTCAAAGCTGAGGAAACTCGCGGGAATCGCCAGCAGCGACGACGCAAAAATCACCGGGATCACACCGCCCGCGTTGACCTTGAGCGGCATGTGGATCGTCTGTCCGCCCAGCATCTTCCGCCCCACCACGCGCCGCGTGTACTGGATCGGGATCCGCCGCTCGCCGCGCTCAACGAGGATGATGAAGCCGACCACGGCGACCATCACCGCCACAATCACCAGGATGTGAATGACACTCCACTGGCCGGTCCGGAGGTTGGAATACATCTCAAAGATCGCATCTGGCAGTCCCCGCACAATACCCGCGAAGATGATCAGCGACATGCCGTTGCCGATGCCGCGCTCGCTGATTTGCTCCCCGAGCCACATGATGAACGCGGTCCCGGTGGTCAGACTGATCATGGTGAGCACGATGAATCCCCAGCCCGGATTGATCACGAAGCCGCCCTCGGCGTTCTGCAACGCGGTGGCGATCGTGGCCGACTGGAAGAACGAGAGGATCACGGTGAGATAACGGGTCCACTGAGTGATCTTGCGCCGCCCGATCTCGCCTTCCTTGGAAAGCTTTTCAAGCGCAGGCACCACGACCGTCATCAACTGGAGGATGATCGACGCCGTGATGTAGGGCATGATGCCCAGGGCGAAGATCGTGAGGCGGCGGAACTGTCCGCCCGAGAACATGTCCAGGAATCCGAAGAAGCTGTCCCTGTTCGTCTCAAAAAACGCTTCGAGCTTGGTGCCGTCGATCCCAGGGGTCGGGATGTGGGCGCCGAGCCGGTAGACGGCCAGCAGCGCGAGAGTGAACAGGACGCGATTGCGCAGATCCGGAATACGGAACACATTCGCGACGGCTTCGAAGAACTTATTCATGGAGGCCTATTTCGATTCGGTCTTGGGGGCCTTGGCGGGGATCTTTTCGATAGTTCCGCCAGCCGCGGTGATCTTGGCCTCGGCCGCCGGAGAAAACAGGTGAGCCTTGACGTGGATGGCGCGCTTAATCTCGCCTCCGGCCAGGATCTTGAGCCCGTCGTAGAGCTTCTTGACGACGCCCGACTTGGTCAGCGACCCGGGATCGAAGCTCGAACCTTCCAGCGCTTCCAGCCGGCCGACGTTGAGAATCGCGTATTCCTTCTTGAACGGATTCGTGAATCCGCGCTTGGGCAGACGCCGGTGGAGCGGCATCTGGCCGCCCTCGAATCCGCGCATCTTCGAATAACCCGAAATTGACTTGGCTCCCTTGGCTCCGCGGCCCGAGTACTTGCCGCGGTGCGAGCCCATACCCTGACCTACACGGCGCTGCTTCTTCTGTTGTCCAGCGGGCGGTTTCAGTTGGCTGAGATTCATTGCGTCTACTCCTCGACGATCGCCAACAGGTGCGGGACCTTCCTTACCATCCCGCGGAAATTCGCGGTGTCCGGCCGCTCCACCACCTGTTGCATCTTGCGCAGCCCGAGCGAGCGGACGATGCGCTTCTGGGGTTCGATCCGCCCGATGGGCGAACCGATCAACTTGATTTTGATTTTGCCTTCCGCCATTGGATTAGCCCAGCTTTCCTTTGTCGATCCCACGCAGGTCGGCGACTTCCTGGCGGTCCCGCAGTTGGTCGAGCGCGGCAAACGTCGCCCGGATCATGTTGTGCGGATTCCGCGATCCGATCGACTTGGTGAGCACATTCGGAATTCCAGCCGCCTGCATGACCGCGCGCACCGGGCCGCCGGCGATCACGCCAGTGCCGGCCGGAGCCGGTTTCAACAGCACCTGGCCCGACCCGAACCGGCCGAGCACCTGATGCAGGATGCTGTGGTTGAGCACGTGGACCTTGCGCAGATTCCGTTTGGCCGCCTCGATTCCCTTCTTGATTGCCGAGGGAACTTCGCGCGCCTTCCCGGTGCCAAAACCGACGATCTTCTGGGAAGGGTCGCCCACCACCACGAGCGCGGCGAAACTCAGGTTCTTGCCGCCCTTGACCACCTTGGTCACGCGGTTGATGGCGATCACCTGTTCCTTCAGGTTCAGGTTCTGTGCGTCCAGCTTCTTTATCATGGGAGCGGGCATGTCGGTTAGAACTCCAGTCCGGCTTCGCGGGCGGCATCCGCGACGGCCTTGATCCGGCCGTGGTAAAGATATCCGCCGCGGTCAAAGACTATTCTCTTGATTCCCTTTTCGAGAGCCCGCTCGGCTGCGAGCTTTCCGACCGCCTTGGCTCCGGCGACGTTGCCGCCAGCCGCCGCGCCCTTCTCGCGCGAGCTGGCCGCGGCCAGCGTCACACCCTGCCGGTCGTCGATCACCTGGACGGAAATGTGCTTCAAGCTCCGGTGGACGGCCATCCGCGGCCGCTCCCCGGTGCCGGCGATCTTCTTGCGGATCCGGGTATGGATCCGGACCCGGTGCTCATCACGGGACTGTTTCGTGATCATCTGCTTACCTCTTACTTGCCCTTGCCGCCGGCGCCGGCCTTGCCGACCTTCTTGCGCAGCAGCTCGCCCTTGTAGCGGACACCCTTGTTCTTGTACGGATCCGGCGGACGCAGCGCGCGCATGTTGGCGGCGGTCTGGCCGAGCAGCTCCCGGTCGTGGCCCGAAAGCATGATCTGGGTCAGCTTTTCCACCTTCATGTCGATCCCCTCCGGCAGCAGGAATTCGACCGGATGTGAATAGCCGAGCGCGAAAACCGCCACGCGGCCCTTCACCTCGACACGGTATCCGATACCAACGATCTCAAGCTCGCGCGTGAATCCCGTGCTCACTCCGGTGACTGCGTTCGACAGCAGTGCCCGGGTCAGCCCGTGCAGCGCGGCGTATTGGTCGCCCTCGCGCACGACTTCCACCACGCCCTTGTCGTTCCGCACTGCAACGCCCTTGGGGACCGGAACGGTGAGCGTGCCCTTGGGCCCTTTCACCTCAATCCTCTCGCCGACTTTGACGTCGACGCCCTTCGGAAGCTGGATTGGCTTTTTACCGATTCGCGACATAATTCATTTACCTCGGCACTACCAGAGACGGCACAGGATCTCGCCGCCCACTCCCTGTTTGCGCGCCTCGGAGCCCGTCATCACGCCCTTCGACGTGGTCACGATATTGATGCCCAATCCGCCGAGGACTTTCGGGATCTCCTTGCCGCCGCTGTAGGTCCGGCATCCGGGCTTGGACACCCGCTCCATGTGCGTGATCACCGGCTGGTTGGCCGGAGTGTACTTGAGGTAGATGCGGATCGTCCTGGCCGGTCCTTCTTCGACCAGCTTGTAGTTCAGGACATAGCCCTCTTCCTTGAGGATCCGGGCGATCTCCATCTTGAGCTTCGACGAGGGGACGTCCACTTTCGGGTGCCTGGCTTGCATGGCGTTGCGCAGGCGGGTGAGCATATCTGCAATCGGGTCGGAAACCATCGTGTCTTTCCTCTTACCAGCTCGACTTGGTGACGCCGGGGACCTCACCCGCCAGGGCGAGATTCCGGAAGCAAATGCGGCACAGCTTGAACTTGCGCAGATATCCGCGCGGGCGGCCGCAGCGGCTGCAGCGGTTCCGCACCCGGACCGCGGTCTTCGGGGTGCGCTTCTTGGCGGCCAGGTCGCGCGCGACTTTGGCCTTCAGTTTTTCATCCTTGGCGATCTTGGCGGTTGTTGCCATCGGTGGTTGGATCCCTCTCTACTGCTGCCGGAACGGCATCCCCAGATGCTTGAGGAGCGCCAGACCTTCGGCGTCGGTGCCGGCTGTGGTGGTGATGCAGATGTTCATGCCCTTCACTTTGTCGACCTTGTTGTAGTCGATCTCGGGGAAGATCAACTGATCCTTCAGCCCGAGCGTATAATTGCCGCGGCCGTCAAACGATTTTGACGAGACCCCGCGGAAGTCGCGCACGCGCGGCAGCGCCACGTTCATCAGCCGGTCCATGAACTCATACATCCGGTCCCCGCGCAACGTGACCATCACTCCGATGGGCATGCCCTCGCGGACCTTGAACGCGGCCACCGACTTGCGGGCCTTGCAAACCACCGGCCGCTGCCCCGCGATCGCGCCCAATTCGGCCACGGCGCCGTCGATGAGCTTGGCGTTCTGCGTGGCCTCGCCCATGCCGATATTGATCGAGACCTTCTCGATCTTGGGCACTGCCATCACGTTCGGATAGCTGAACTCCTTGGTGAGCGCCGGAATCACCTTGCTTGTGTAGTGTTGTCTCAGTCTGGCGGGCATAACTCAAATCCTACTTCTTATCTAACGTCTCCCCGGTCTTTCTGGCGATCCGCGAGCGCTGCACGCCGGCCGGAGTTTCCTCTACTTTGTAGCCGATCCGGGTGGGGACTCCGCCCGAGGTGAGCGCCATCACGTTCGACACGTGGATGGAGGCCTCGCGCTCGGCGATTCCGCCCTTGATCTGGCGCTGCGCATTGGGTTTGGTGTGGCGTTTGACGAGCATCACGCCCTCGACGACCACACGGCCCCGCTCCCGGTCCACTTCGATGATCCGGCCCTTCTTTCCCTTGTCACGGCCCGAGATCACGACCACCTGGTCATTCTTCCGCAGCTTGATGTTGAGCGGCGGCGCCGCTTTCTTCTTGATCACTAAATCACCTCCGGAGCAAGCGAGACAATCTTCATGAACCGCTTGTCACGCAGCTCGCGGGCCACCGGGCCGAACACACGCGTGCCCACCGGCTCGCCCAACTCATTCACCAGCACCGCCGCGTTGTTGTCAAAACGGATGTAGGTCCCGTCCTTCCGGCGGGTTTCTTTCCGCATCCGGACGATCACGCAACGGACCACTTTGCCCTTCTTGATCGCCGACTCAGGCGCCGCTTCCTTGACCGCCGCCGTGATGATGTCGCCGAGGCCCGCCCTGAGACCCAGGTCCCCGCCACGGGGCAGAATACACTGCAGCTTCCGCGCGCCGGAGTTGTCGGCCACCTCGAGGATTGTTCTCATTCCGATCATGTCGGTTCTCCGTTTCCGTCCGCGTTACTTCTGCTTCACCCGGGGCATCACACGCGTGTCCGCGTTCTCGCCGGCTCCCACCTGGACCGCCGCGCGCACCACTTCGCCGAGCGTCCAACGCTTGAGGGCGCTCATCGGCCGGCACTCGACGATCCGCACAACGTCGCCGACTTTCGCCGTACCCTGCTCGTCGTGGGCGTAGAACTTCTTCCGCTTGGTGATGATCCGCTTGTAGAGGGGATGCGCCACCCGCCGCGTCACCTCGACCACGATCGTCTTGGTCATGTTGTTTGAGACGACCAGTCCGGTCTTTTCCTGCTTGTTAGATTGTTTCTGCTCTGGCATCGTCGGTCTCCGGGCTACTTGCTCTCCGCCAGTTCGCGCTCCCGCAGCACCCCCAGCATCCGCGCCCGGTCCCTGCGCATGACGCGCAAGTTCTTGAGAGCTTCGGTCTGGCCCATCTGGTACTGCAGCCGCAGGCGGAACATCTTCTCCACGCCTTCCTTCAGTTGTTTGCGGAGTTCACTTGAGTCCAACTCCCGGACCTTACTGACTTTCATATCGTTTCCTCAGGCCGCCATTTCCCGGCTCACGAATTTGCAGGGGATGGGCAGCTTTTGCGCCGCCAGACGCATCGCTTCCTTGGCCGTGTTTGCGTCGACGCCTTCCATCTCGAACAGAATCTTGCCCGGCCGCACCACGCACACCCAACCCTCAGGCGCGCCTTTTCCCTTGCCCATACGCGTTTCCTGGGGTTTCTTCGTCACCGGCTTGTCGGGGAACAGCCGGATCCAGACCTTGCCGCCGCGCTTGACGAACCGCGTCATGGCGATACGCGCTGCTTCGATCTGGCGGTCCGTGATGTAGCAATTGCGCAGGGCCTTCAGTCCGAAGTCACCGTAGGACAACGAAGATCCGCGCCAGGCCAAACCCTTCCGGCGCCCGCGCTGTGTCTTGCGGTACTTGACTTTCTTCGGCATCAACATGGCGGCAATTCTCCTTGACTACTGTCCCGATTCGCCCGGACCGGGCTCCTCGGATTTCCACGACGGCACCGGCTGCGACAGCGGCGGAGCAATCGGACCCGAACTGGGCCGGGGCTCTGAGTGCGGAGGCTCCGCGGCCACGCTCACATGGGGCCGCGGCTCCGGAGCCGGGCCTTGACCCCGGTCGCGGCGTGGCTCCCGGCGCTGCGGCCGGCGCGGTTCAGGCTCGCTGCCGCGCATCAGTTGCCGCGACCCGTACCCTTCAAGGATCTCACCGCGGTAGACCCAGCACTTCACTCCGATCACGCCGTAGGTGGTCCGCGCCTCGGCGAATCCATAGTCGATGTCGGCACGCAGGGTGTGCAGCGGAAGCTGGCCCTGGAGATACCATTCCGACCGCGCGATTTCGGCGCCGTTCAAGCGGCCGCCGACGCGAACCTTAATTCCTTTGCAGCCGAACCGCAACGCCGAGTCCACCGATTTGCGCATCGCCCGCCGGAACGCCACGCGCTTTTCCAACTGCGTCGCGATCGACTCGGCTACCAACTGCGCGTCCAGCTCCGGCTTGTGGACTTCCTGAATGTCGATGAAAACCTCGCGCTTGGTCTTCTTGGCGAGATCCTGCTTCAGCTTCTCGATCTCGGCGCCCTTGCGTCCGATGATGATGCCCGGCCGCGAGGTGTAGATCGTGATCCGCAGCTTCTGCCCCGGACGGTCCACCTCCACGTTGCTCACGCCCGCGGCCTTCAGCCGGTCGCGGAGCTGCTTCTTCAGCTCCAGATCCTCGGCCAGCAGCCGTGCGTAGTCCTGCTTTGAAAACCAGCGCGACCGCCAGGTCTTGGTGACGCCCAGCCGGAAGCCGTAGGGATGTACTTTCTGGCCCATGCTCGATGATTACTCCTGGTCCGACACTTTCACGACGATATGCGCGGTCCGCCGCTGATACCGGTATGCGCGGCCCATCGGAGCAGGCCGCACCCGCTTCTGGCGCTGGCCGTCGTTGACGTAGGCCACCGCCACCCGCAGCTTGTCCACATCCACGTCGCCCGACCGGTTTTCGGCATTGGCGACCGCCGACCGCACCAGCTTTTCGATCGCCGGCGAGATCCGCTTGTTGGTCATCCGGAGGATTCCGATCGCATCGTTCACCAGGTGGCCCCGGATCAGGTCGATCACCAGCCGTGCCTTCTGCGGGGAGACCCGGACGTCGCGTGCTTCCGCTCTCGCTTCCATGGAACCTCCTATGCCTTGCCTTTCGTTTCGGCGGCCTTGGCGGCGTGGCCCTTGAACACACGCGTCGGCGAGAACTCGCCGAGCTTGTGGCCCACCATGTTTTCGGTGATGTAGACGGGGATGAACTTCTTGCCGTTGTGCACGGCCAGAGTGTGGCCGATAAACTCGGGCAGGATGGTCGACCGGCGTGACCAGGTCCGAACCACCTTCTTTTCGTTCTTCGTATTCATCGCCTCCACCTTGTTCAGAAGGTGGGTGTCGACAAACGGTCCTTTTGCTAACGATCGGCCCATGGGTTAGCTCTTCTTCCTGCTGACGATAAATTTTTCGGTGCGCTTGTTCTTGCGCGTCTTGAATCCGCGTGTCGGCTGGCCCCACGGGGTCACCGGATGGCGGCCGCCCGAAGTCCTGCCCTCGCCGCCGCCGTGCGGGTGGTCGATCGGATTCATCGAAACGCCGCGGTTGTGCGGACGCCGTCCGAGGTGGCGCGTCCGTCCGGCCTTGCCGAGCGAAACATTCTCGTGATCGACGTTTCCAACCTGTCCAACCGTAGCCATGCACTCGATCCGCACCCGCCGGGTTTCACCTGAAGGGAGCTTCAACAGTGCGTATTCGGTCTCCTTCGAAATCAACTGGACCGAGGATCCCGCCGCGCGCGCCATCTGTCCGCCCTTGCCCGGCCGCAGCTCCACGTTGTGGACCACGGTACCCGCGGGCATGTTCTTGAGCGGCAGTGCATTGCCGACGAGAATGTCGGCCTCGGGGCCCGACACGATCGTCGCGCCGACCTTCAATCCAACCGGACACAGAATGTAGCGCTTCTCGCCGTCCCTGTAGTGAAGCAGCGCAATCCGCGCCGAGCGGTTCGGATCATACTCGATGGCCGCCACCAGCGCCGGAATACCATGCTTGTCGCGCTTGAAATCGATCTCGCGGTAGGAGCGCTTGGCGCCGCCCCCCCGGAATCGCGACGAAACGCGGCCCGCGCTGTTGCGGCCGCCGGTACGCTGCTTTCCCGTCGTAAGCGACTTCTCCGGAGACTGCTTGGTGACTTCGGCCCGCGTCTCCACGGTCTGGAACCGCCGCGTGGGAGTGGTTGGCCGGAAACTCTTGATAGGCATCTTCTCTCTCCGTTAGACCTCGGCGAACTCCGGAATTGTCTCGCCTTCCTTCAGTTTCACGTAAGCCTTTTTCCAGTCGGCCTTGTAACCCGAGGACCGCCCGCGCCGGCGCAGCTTGCCCACCTGGTTCACCGTCCGGATTCCCTCAATCTTGATGCCGAACAGTTTCGACACCGCCTCGGCAATCTGCGTTTTAGTGGCGTCGACGTGAACCTCAAAACACAGGGTCCGGGCGTCTTCCTTCATGCCGACCGCCTTTTCCGTGTAGATGGGACGTCGGATTACTTCGTAGTAGTTCATGCCAGCGCCTCCGACAGCTTCTTGGCGGCGGCCTCGGAAAGCACCACCCGCGCGTGATTCAACAGATCGTAAGTGGTAACGTCTTTGGTGGCGACCACGCTCACGCCCGGAAGGTTCCGGGCCCCGAGCTCCAGGCTCCGCGCCCCGCCGTTGTCGACCACGAGCACCGATCCGGGTGCCTCAAGCGCCCGGAGTGCCGCGGCCACCGTCTTGGTCTTGTGGTCGTTCAGGTTAAACTCGTTGACCACGGTCATTTCCCCGTCGCGGAGCTTGGCGGTCAATGCCGACCGCAACGCGCCGAGCAACATCTTCTTCGGGAACTTGTAGTCATAGCTCCGCGGCTGCGGCCCGTGGACCGTGCCGCCATGCCGCCACAACGGCGAGCGGATCGAGCCCATGCGCGCGCGGCCTGTGCCCTTCTGGCGCCACAGCTTCTTTCCCGATCCAGCCACTTCATGCCGGGTCTTGGTCTTGGCTGAACCAGACCGGCGTTCCGCCAAATGGTGCCGGACCGATTCCCAGAGCAGGTCCTGGTTCACTTCGACGCCAAACACGGCGTCGGCAAGCTCCACCTGCCCGACCTTCTGATTGTTAAGATTGACGACGTCTACCAGTGCCATTGCCGTCTCCTTAACCTTTCGACCTGCGCACCATGACATATCCGCCGTTGGGCCCGGGCACGGCACCCTTGACCACCAGCAGATTGTCGTCGGCGTCCACTTCGACGATTTCGAGGTTGCGCACCGTGACGCGCTGGGCGCCCATCTGCCCGGCCATCTTCATACCCGGGAACACGCGCGACGGAAAGCTCGAGGCTCCGATCGAACCCGGCGCCCGGTGGAACATCGAACCGTGCGTCGACGGCCCGCCACGGAAATGGTGCCGCTTGACAAGACCCGCAAATCCGCGGCCCTTGCTCACGCCGATCACGTCCACCTTATCTTTTGGCTTGAACTGGTCGACCAGCACCCGGTCGCCGGGCTTTAGATCCTCGCTGCCATTGCCGAGCCGGAACTCGCTCAAGTAGCGGATCCCGTCGGCGCCCGCTTTCTGCGTGTGCCCCTTTTCCGCCTTGGACAGCCGCTGGGGCTTGATGCCCTCAACTAGCCCCAGTTGCACCGCGTCGTAGCCGTCAGTGGTCGGAGTCTTCCGTTGCACCACCACACACGGGCCTGCCTTCAACACGGTGACCGGGACCACTTGGCCGTCCGGCCGGAAGACCTGCGTCATGCCTAACTTTTTGCCGAGAATTCCTGGGCTCATATGTCACTCTCGAGAGCCAGCCTCAAGCTCCGCGCCCGGGCTGGCGTCTTCCTTTACTTCTTTCCAAAGGCCTTGATCTCCACGTCCACGCCGGCCGGAAGATCGAGCTTCATCAGCGCGTCCACAGTGTCCTGGGTCGGCTCGAGGATGTCCATCAGCCGCTTGTGCGTCCGGATCTCGAACTGTTCCCGCGACTTCTTGTCCACGTGGGGCGAACGCAGCACCGTGTACCGGTTCTTCACCGTCGGCAGCGGGATCGGACCCGCGACCTGCGCTCCTGTCCGCTTGGCCGTCGCCACAATGTCGGAGGTGGACTGGTCGAGTACGCGATGATCGTACGCTTTCAGCCGAATTCGTATTCTTTCTCGAATCGCCATGGATAGAACCTGTGGAGGCGCGCCCGATGAGGGCTAGCCCAATACCTCACTCACGGTGCCCGCGCCGACCGTACGGCCGCCTTCGCGGATCGCGAAGCGCAGCCCCTTGGTCATCGCCACCGGTGTAATCAAATCAACCGTGATGGTCACGTTGTCGCCCGGCATCACCATCTCGGTGCCCTCGGGCAACTGCGCCACTCCGGTCACGTCCGTCGTCCGGAAGTAGAACTGCGGCCGGTAGCCCTTGAAGAACGGCGTGTGCCGCCCGCCCTCTTCCTTCGACAACACGTAGATCTCCGCCTTGAACTTGCTGTGCCCCTTGATCGAGCCCGGCTTGGCCAACACCTGCCCGCGCTCGACTTCATCCTTGTCGATGCCGCGCAGCAGCAGTCCCACGTTGTCGCCAGCCTGCCCTTCGTCGAGCAGCTTCTTGAACATCTCAACGCCGGTCACCGTCGTCTTGCGCGTGTCGGTGAATCCCACGATCTCAACTTCCTCGCCCACCTTGACGATGCCCGACTCGATTCTGCCGGTCACCACCGTGCCGCGGCCCTGGATCGAGAAGATGTCTTCGATCGGCATCAGGAAGGTCTTTTCCACGTCGCGCTTGGGAAGCGGAATGTAGTTGTCCACCGCCTCCATCAACTGGTCGACCGTCTTTTCCCAGTCCGCCTCCCCGTTCAGCGCACCGAGCGCCGATACCCGGACCACGGGCAGGTCATCGCCCGGGAACCCGTAGCTCTTCAGCAGCTCACGGACTTCGAGTTCCACCAGCTCGAGTAGCTCCGGATCTTCCACCGCGTCCACCTTGTTCAGCGCGACAACGATAAACGGCACACCCACCTGGCGGGCCAGCAGGATGTGTTCCCGCGTCTGGGGCATCGGACCATCGGTCGCCGCCACAACCAGAATCGCGCCGTCCATCTGCGCCGCGCCCGTAATCATGTTCTTGATGTAGTCAGCGTGGCCGGGGCAATCGACGTGGGCATAGTGCCGCGCGGGAGTCTCGTACTCGACGTGCGCCACCGCGATCGTGATACCGCGGGCCTTCTCTTCCGGTGCATTGTCAATCGAGTCGAAGCTGCGGAACTTCACCTTCGGATTGTGCTTGGCCAGCGTCTTGGTGATCGCGGCCGTCAACGTCGTCTTGCCGTGATCGATGTGGCCGATCGTGCCTACGTTCACGTGCGGCTTGCTGCGGTCAAATTTTTCCTTCGCCATACCCTACCTTGAGCAGTTTTGTTGAATTGATGCCGGGAGAATTGAGAACCAGAGGACTGGAGCCGATGACCAGGATTGAACTGGTGACCTCGTCCTTACCAAGGACGCGCTCTACCAACTGAGCTACATCGGCCCGAACGATCATTGTAGCAAAACCCGCTCAACGGCTCCCACGGAGGCGTGGTGGACAGGGGAGGATTCGAACCTCCGTAGACCCAAAGATCGACGGGTTTACAGCCCGTTGCTTTTGACCGCTCAGCCACCTGTCCAGCGGATCCCGCAAGCTCTCCGCACTGCCGGAAGGTGGAGCTGGCGGAGGGAATCGAACCCCCGACCGTCTGATTACAAATCAGATGCTCTACCTACTGAGCTACGCCAGCGCGTAAAGCGGACAACGTTTTCATCTTAACAGGATCGCCGGCGGGCCGCAACTTCGGCGCGATCACCTTCAGCGCGAGGGCCGCGCGAAAATCCACGACACGGCGATGCGGTGTCCGGGAAACACAGCCAGCGGTATCGAATCGCCAGTGCGGTAGGTACGGGTCCCTTCGCCAGTGGCCACCTCGACCAAGGCGAGTTTCGGATAAACGATCCAGAATTCACGGCAGCCGTTCACAAGGCTGATCTCGCGCTTTTCCTGCAACTCTTCAGCGGTGTTGGAGGGAGATGCGACCTCCACAATGAAGTCCGGCGCCCCAATGAGGTTGCCGTCGTCTGGTACTTCGTCCCAGCGCTCCCAGAAAGCGAATCCCAGGTCAGCGACGCGAAATTCGTGTTCCGGCAAGGGGCGGTACGAGAACTCTTCCTTTAGGTAACCCAGCGGTTGGGCCACCGTCTGAAGGCTGCGCCTGATCTGATACACGCGATCGTCGTGACGCCTTGCTGGCCGAGTCATTTTGACCACCTCTCCGTTCCGCAACTCGAGGAGGAACGGCCCGGACTCCGGCAGCGAGAGGAACTCCTCGACGGTCATGAGCGCAGTGGCGGGCATTTCGTATCTCCTTCCGATATTCTATCCCGCTGGTGCGAACCGGTAGAATTGACCAATGCGTTCCGCGCCGTTCCTCATCGCCACACTAGCGTTCGCACAGCCGTTGACCGTCGCCGATACGCCAACCCGAGCGCGGACAGCAGGCGGCGCCTACATCTCCTGGCGCGAACACCTGATCGACGACGAACAGCTTTCCGGAGGTGTTAAGCTTCGGGGCGCCGACGGGCTCCAACTGGCCGACTTCGACAAGGACGGACACCTGGACATTGTGTCCGTTCACGAAGACTCGAATCACGTCCGGCTTGCGTTCGGAACGGCGAGCCCGGACCGCTGGCATCTCGCCACTCTTGCCGAGGGACAGGAGGCCGCGGCCGCTGAAGATGCCGCGGTGGCCGATCTCAATGGCGACGGCTGGCCCGACATCCTGGCGGCTTGCGAGCTGGCGCACGTGATCTACTTCCAGAATCCGGGACGCGCGGACCTGGTGCGCTCCGGCAAGTGGCAGCGCGTGATTCCGGTCAACATGAACAACCGCGGATCATTCATCCGTGTGTTCGCAGCGGACCTCAACGGCGACGGACGGGTGGAAGTCCTGACGCCGAACAAGGGCGAGCAACTCCCGACCGACAATCCGAATACGCAGCGGGACTTCAAGTTTCCGCTCAAGGAGATCTCGTGGTTCTCGGTTCCCCGCAATCCGCTCGATGCAAAGGGCTGGACCGAGCACGTGTTCACCAAGGTCGAGATCCCGATCAATGTCCAGCCCATTGACATGGACGGCGACGGCGATCTCGACGTACTTGCGGGCGCGCGTGGCGAGGGACGCAGCATCCTGTACGAGAACGTGTCGAAGCCTGGGGGAGAGATCCGGTTCCGCGAGCATCCGATCCGGGTGACAGGGCACACCGAGCCCCACCGGCTGGGTCCGAAGAGCCTGACATCGTTCATGGCGGACGCGGCGGATCTGAACGGCGACGGACGCATCGACCTGGTGATGAACGAGAACAATCCGAAGCTGTGTTGGCTCGAACAGCCGAAATCCTTCGATCAACCTTGGAAGCTGCACCACATCGGAACGCTCGCCCCGGACACGCCCACCGGGATTACGCTGGCGGACTTCAATTCCGACGGGCGGCTGGACGTAATCACGGGCGGCTACTCGCAGAATCCGCGCGACCACGATGGCGCGGGCATCACGGCCAAGAGTGTGTGCGGGCGGCTCGCGTGGTTCGAGAATCCCGGGGATCCGGCCAAGGCGTGGATCCGGCACGATATCTCGCGCACCAAACGCGGCATGTACGATGCGTTCGTTGCGCGGGACATGGATCGCGACGGGGACCTGGACATTATCGGCACGCGTGGAAACAGCGGGAACTTTGACGGACTGTTCTGGCTGGAGCAGGTCCGGTCGCCGGAGCCGCGGAAAGCGTTCACCCCCGCGCGGGCCAAGGAGAGCCAGCACCTTTCACTGCCGTAGAACCGGTACAATACCGGACATGGTCCGACTTGTTCTGATCGCGTTATTGATCACCGGTTCTCTGTTCGCACAGACACCGGCACCCAAGGCCGATGCTTGCGCTCCACCTCCGGGCAGCGTGCCGCCATCGCTTCCGGCCAAATTGCTCGACGGCCAGGGGCGCATCGACTTCAAAATCACCACCCGTAGCGCGGAAGCCCAGGCGTTCTTCAACCAGGGCGTGGCGCAGATGCACTCGTTCTGGGCCCGCGAAGCGGAGCGGTCATTCCTGCAGGCCGCCAAGCTCGATTCCGAAGCGCCGATGCCGCAATGGGGGATCGCGATGGTGGCGGCGGGCGACTACCGGCCGGGATTCCAACTTGACCTGATTGCAGGCGCAGCGCCCAAGTCCCGCAAACGGACTGGCCAGCCGCGCGGCGGAGAGGCGCGGGCGGTGGCCGCGGCGAAGAAAGCGATGCAGTTGGCAGAGGCCCCGGGCAAGGCGACCGAGGTCGAGAAGGCTTACATCGCAGCCGTGGCGGCACGGCGTGACTTGACCGCGCGGGATCCCAACGCCGGGTATGTCCGGGCGCTGCGGGAGCTGATTTCGAAGCACCCCAAAGAGGCTGAGGCGCGGTCTTATCTGGCGCTTCACTTGATGAGCGGATTCGTGCTTCCGGGCAAGAAGCCGCGGGCAGGGAGTTCCGAGGCGGTGGAGATCCTGCGCGCGCTTTTGACGGAGGCGCCGGAGCATCCGGGAGTCCACCACTACGTGATTCACGGCTGGGAGGGATCAACGTTCGCCAAAGACGCCTGGCCGTCGTGCAAGCGCTACGGCGAGCTCGCCAACAATATTCCGCACGGGCTGCACATGCCGGGCCATATCTATGCCCAGACAGGCCGCTGGGACGACGCCGTCAAGTCATTCGACGATGCGGCGCGCAACGAAGTCTATTGGATGAAGCAGGATTCGCTCGCGGGCAATCAGCATCACGGGCACAATGTGCATTTCCTGGCCACGTCGTACTCGTTCTCGGGCCAGTTCGACAAGGCGATGGAAACGGCGCGCGGCCTGCTCACATACAAGGAGACCCCGCGCGAGGTGGCGATGCCGGACAATTTCCGCGGCGCCTGGAGGCAGGGCTGGTTTTCGATGATGCGGACTCTGGTCCAGCATGAGAAGTGGGACGTGATCCTTGAAGGCAAGACGCTGCCGCCGCCCGGCAAGCCGCGCGAACAAGCCTGGCTGCATTATGCGACCGCTTTGGCGCATGTCCACAAGGGCAATGCGGACGCCGCGGCGGATGAGCTTCGCAAGATGGACGGGGCGTTGGTGGAGTACAAGTCCAAGGCCAAGCAGAACACGCCGCCGCCGTTGCAAGTGGCGAGGGCCGAGGTGAAAGCGCACCTGGCGGGGAATGTCAGCAAGCGGTTGCGGGGGTTGCAGCAGGCGGCGAACCAGGAGCGGGCGCTCCGCTACAACGAGCCGCCCCAGTATCCCCGGCCAGTGCTTGAGTCCATGGGTGCGGTGGCTCTGGCGAATGGACGCAATCAGGAAGCCGAGAAGGCGTTCCGGGCGGCGCTGGACCAGTATCCCGACAGCGCTCTCGCCAAGCGCGGATTGCGGGCGTCGCTCGAACGGCAGAACCGGCCGGTGGAGGCCGCGGCGGCCGGCGGCCAGTAGGATTTGCGCGAAGTCAGGGTGATTGGCGGCGGACCCGCGGGTTCGGCCGCCGCGATCACGGCTGTCCAGTGTGGTGCGTCCACCGTGCTGTATGAACAGTCGCGATTTCCAAGGCACAAGGTGTGCGGCGAATACTTGTCGCCGGAGATCGTGCCGCTGCTGGCCGGGCTCGGTGTGCTGGATGGGGTCACAGCCGCGAATCCACATCGACTGGTGGCGTTGAAGCTGCATTTTCCCCGGAATTCGAAGACCGTGCGACTGCCGGAGTCCGCGTGGGGATTCAGCCGGTACGCGCTGGACGCGCTGCTGTTGGGCCGTGTGGCGGACGTGAGGCAGGAGCGGCGGGCGCCAGCCGGTGGCGATGTCGTAGCGACGGGACGCCGGGCGTCGAACGTGCCTCGAGGGAACCGGGAGTTCGGATTCAAGGCACATTTCCGGGGTCCTAAGACCGACACGATCGAGCTGTTCTTTTTCGATGGCTGCTACACGGGAGTGAACGGAATCGAGGACGGATTGACGAACGTGTGTGGGCTGGGGCCGGAGAGCGTGCTTGCAAGGTACGGCTTCCAGCCGGATGAATTGATCCGCGCTTTTCCGGCTCTGTGTGAACGCGTGGCGCCTCTCGAACGCGTGATGGACTGGCACACCACGGGTCCGCTTGCGTACGTGCAGCGGGATTCGCCGGAGCGGTACCTGGCCGGCGACGCGTTGAGCTTCATCGATCCGTTCACGGGCAGCGGCATCCTGAGCGCGCTGATCTCGGGGATGTCGGCAGGACGGTCGGCGGCGCTCGGGGAGCCTCCGGGGAAACATTACCGGCGCTGTGAACGGGCGCTGCGCCGTCCGTTTTTGGTGTCGTCTCTGATCCGGGCGAGTATCCGGTCGGGGCTTGCGGACTTGGCGCTGCCGCTCGTTCCGGGAAGCTGGCTGGTCCGTTGGACCCGCCCCCGCGCCTCCGTGGTAGATTAGCGGCGATGCGCCTTTCCCGCCGCCAGTTTCTTTTCACCGCCAGCGCCGCCTCTGCCGCCAAGGCCCGCCCAAATGTGATCCTGATCATGACGGATGACCAGGGCTACGGGGACATCGCGCGGCACGGCAATCCCGTGATCCACACCCCGCACCTGGATGCGCTGCATGACCGCGCGGTCCGGCTGACGAACTACCACGTGAGTCCGACGTGCGCTCCCACAAGGTCGGCGTTGATGACGGGGCGCTACACCAACATCACGGGCGCGTGGCACACGATCATGGGGCGCAGCCTGCTCGACCACCGCGAGGTGACAATGGCCGATGTGTTCCGCGCCAACGGCTACCGCACCGGGATTTTCGGCAAGTGGCACTTGGGCGACAATTTCCCTTGCCGGCCGCAGGACCGGGGCTTCGACGAGGTCCTGGTGCATGGTGGCGGCGGCATTTGGCAGACGCCGGATTTCTTCGGCAACGA
Organism: Acidobacteriota bacterium; assembly: GCA_016871015.1. Taxonomy (GTDB): domain Bacteria; phylum Acidobacteriota; class Terriglobia; order Bryobacterales; family Bryobacteraceae; genus SYLY01. Next base: position 25,186 of record VFZX01000067.1, read on the forward strand.
CTATTCGGGAGACACGTACTTTCACAACGGCAAGCCCGAGAAGTTTGATGGCTACTGCACCGACGTCTGGTTCAGCGGCGCGCGGCGGTTCATCACCGACGCCAAGGGCCGCGGGAAGCCGTTCTTTTGCTACCTCACTCCGAACGCACCTCATGGTCCGATGTGGGCGCCGGAAGGCACAGAGGAGCGCTACAAGAACGCTCCGGGCCTGCGCGAGCCGGGGTTCTACGGGATGATCGAGAACATCGATCAGAACGTTGGAGGGTTGGTTGATTTCCTGAAGTCAAGCGGACTCGATCAGGACACGATTCTGATCTTCACCACTGACAACGGGACCTCGTCCGGGGCGCAGGTATTCAATGCCGGTATGAGGGCGAGCAAGGGATCGCCCTACGATGGAGGGCACCGCGTGCCGTTCTTCATCCATTGGCCAGGCGGCGGACTCACGGGCGGACGCGGGATCGATACGCTCGCCGCGCACATTGATGTTCTGCCGACGCTGATGGAGCTGTGCGGCGTGAAGCGGGCCAAGGGTCCGGAGATGCATGGGAGGTCGCTGGTACCCGTGCTGCGGGGATCCGTCAAGGACTGGCCGGACCGCACCATCATCACGGATTCCCAGCGGATGGAGAAGCTGGTGAAAGGCCGCCAGGCATCGGTGATGACGCAGCAGTGGCGGATGGTGAATCCCAGTCTGGATGGGAACCCCGCCAGGTGGGAACTGTACGACATGCGCCAGGACCCGGGCCAGAAGACCAACCTGTTCGAACGCAACCAGGAAACCGCGGCGCGTCTGCTGGGCGAGTATGACCGGTGGTGGGGCATGGTGTCGGCGCGCGGTGAGGAGTACGTCCGGATCGCGGTCGGCGACCCCCGGGAGAATCCGTCGCGGCTAACGGCGCACGACTGGCACGGTGAGGGGGTTGAGAAGGTATGGAACCAGCGCGGGATCCGGCAAGGCGCGGTGGCAAACGGATTCTGGGCGATCGACGTTACCCGTACAGGAAAGTACCGCTTCGAGTTGCGCCGCTGGCCGGCTGAGATTAACTTACCGGTCAACTATTTTTTACGTGACTCGTCAACGAACCGGGAGTCCGCCGAAGGAGTGAGTATCAGCGCGGTCAAAGCCCGGATCTCGGTTGGGGGAGTGGATGAGTCCGTCGCGGTGGGAAATCAAGACACAGCAGCGGTATTCACGCTGGCGCTGCGCAAGGGTCCGGCGGAGTTGCGGACTTGGTTCACCAGCAGCGACGGCACCGAACGCGGCGCGTACTATGTTTACATTAGTAAACTGTAGACGTTTGCTACAAAATGTTAAGCCGGTGGACACTAGGAGGAAGATGTCCACCGGCTAGGCATCTGCGCTTGGGCGAAGCGCGCTGCCAACGTGACGTAGGCGACTCTGCGCGACCGGACACATCCTTGACACTTTAGCCTGGATTCTTGCTTGACACTTATCAAGGGCGGGTGCGGCTCGATCTTCACCTTACACCTTCTCCGCGCGATTGTCAATACCTCGATATTCCGGATTTCTTGGTTTCCTGGCTCTGTAGCGGAATCTGTGGGCCTGAGTGAGTGCAGAGAGAAAGG
>VFZX01000068.1 GCA_016871015.1 Acidobacteriota bacterium
CTTCGAGGGACTCAAGGCGTTCGGAAAATCCGTTGCCCTGGTGACAGCTTATGGAGGCGCTGGGCCCGACGTCTTTTGCCGGCCAAATTCCTTGATTAGTAAGAGCGGCACGCCCGGAGCGGCCATTTCCGTTGGGTGCCGGAATGCCGCGGGCGCCGGGGTGGACACCCAGTACGACGTGCTGTACCTCACGACTCCGTTGTCGCCGGCTTCGCTCACCGTGGCTAGTGGATCGGCGCAGTCGACCCAGGTGAACGTCGCTTTCTCCAACCCCCTTCAGGCCCTCCTGCGGGATGCCAACATCCCGCTCCCCGGTTTCAACATCGGCTTCTCGGCGCCGGGTAGTGGAGCCACCGCCACGCTGTCCGGCGCCACTGCTGCCACAAACGCGTCGGGAATCGCCCAGGTCAACGCAACGGCGAACAATACTCCGGGGACTTACAATGTGACCGCCTCGCTGGGCGGTTTGAGCACGCAGTTTAACCTGAGCAACACCGCTCCAGGCGGTCTCGCGATCCTCAAGCCGGTAAATAACCAAGTGCTCACCAACTCAGTGGTGACATTCGAATGGGCCCCGGCTCCGGGGGCCAGCCAAACGTACGACTTCCGGGTGTTCAACCAGAACACCGGAGACCTCGTGCTCAAGCTGAATTTCATCGGCAGTCTCACCAGCCAGGTCTACACGTTCAACAGCGGCGTGTACCGGATCGAGATGAAGGCCTGTAATCCAGCCTGCGGCCCAACGGTGTTTTCGGCGTTCACCGTCCAGCTTCCCCCGCCGCCCACCACGACACCCACCATCACGGGGTGCAACGTGGTCAACGATAATAGCCAGAATCGCGTGAACTGCAATTGGCCCGCCGTGCCGGGAGCCGATTTCTACTTCATCAACCTGGTCCAGCAGGGCACCGGACCGGGAGGCGGAGCGCTGACGGTTGCTGGAACGCAGGTGGGCGCGACATCGGCCAGCCTGCTGGCTCCCAACGGAACGCTGTTCGTCTTCATCCGCGCGTGCAACGGCGATGGCTGCGGCCCACAGAGCGCGGCGTTCCAGGTCAACACGAGCTTTGGCAATCCCGCGATTCCAATTCTGGCGGAGCCCTTCGGAGGGTCAGTAATCGACGCCGGGACAAATGTCGCGATCGGAGTGTTTACCTGGAGCCGCGTGGCTGGCGACAACGGGTCGAACTTCCTCTACCGGTTGTACGTGCAGGATTTCTCCCGCAACCTGCCGGCGGTGGACATCATAACGTCGTCCAACTTCCACGCCGCACACCTCAATCCTTCGACGCGCTATGACGCGCTGGTCATCGCGATTCCGGTGGGTGGCGGGAACTCGATCTCGGGACCGGCGCAAGGGTTCCTGGTGAAGGGCCGGATTCCGAACACACCAACAGCGGTGAGTCCGACGGTGTTCATCACCGCTCCAGCTGGGAACACCACCTTCCTGTGGACTCCGATCCCGCAGGCGAACGGGGATTTGGACGGGCGCGTGTATGAGTACGACCTGAGCAACGGCGGCCAAACGTTTACCGGAGGCACACAGAACATCCAGGTCAACCTGAACCTGCCGGCAGGCAACTACACGGGCAACATCCGGGCCTGCTTGGTGGGAACCACCTGCACGGCCGGCAACGACACCGGATGGGGACCGAGAAGCGGAACTCCGGGGTCGGAGGGCGGAGGCTCGACGTTCAGACTTCAGTAGGCCCCTTGAGGGCCGTGAATCAACCGCCGTGATCTGCCATCCTGGAAGGTCATGGCAGTTCGAGCCCCGGGGATCGTGTTGTTTCTCGCGGCGGGCGTCCTGGCAGCGGAGGAGGTGGACCGGTCGCGAATCCGGGACATTCCCTCACCGCTGAGACCCCTTGAATCCGGCGAGGTAGGGGTCCGTGTAGACCTTCCGGACGGGCTCCTCGACCCCAGCGGCCGTCACGCTGGTCTCCGCGTCGCCGGTGCGGCAGGAATCCGGCTGCGGCTGGAAGGGCTGGGGCTGCCGGAGGGAAGCCGGCTGCTCGTGTACGGGCTGGACGCGCTGAACCGCCCCGTGGGAGTGGAGACGTACTCGGGAACGGGTCCGGCAGGCACAGGAGAGATCTGGACCGGGCTGATTCCCGGACCCGAAGTGATCCTCGACTACAGCTCCGCGCCTGGGTCGCACAGAGTGCGGGTCACCGCCGCTGCCGTGGTTCCCGCCGGACCGCGGCCCTCCTGCGCGGACCGGACATTCTGGGCCTGCCGTGAGGGGGCCGATCAGGCTGTGGCAGGAACTGGCCGGCTCACCTACGTCGACGGCGGATCGCTGCGGGCGTGCACGGCAGTCCTGACGGAAGGCGCACCTGATTCGGCGCGGATCCGGGCCGTGACATCGCGGAGCTGTTTCGGCTCCGCGCTCGACCGCGTGGCCGCGACGGTGGCCGTAAGCTGGCAGGCCTGCGGGGATGATCGTCCGCGGGCGTCAAACTCAGGCGCGCGGTTGGTCCGCGTGGATGGCGATGCAGTCGAGCTGGAGCTATTCGGGCCAGCGCCCGCAGGGTCCGTGCCGGTCCGTTGGGCAGACCGCGCCGGCCCCGGCGAGCCGGTTTCTTTAGTCGACGCGGCCGGACGGATCGCGCTTGGGCACATCACCGCCGAGGGCGTGCGGCTCGACCGGGGCGGCCTTGGCCCGGACAGCGCCGGCTCGCCGGTCTTCAACCGTGACGGGCTCTTGTTGGGGTTGCACTCCGGCCAGAACTGCGCCACCGAGGGCACGGCGGCGCGTATCGCGCGGGCGGGAGCCGCCACCGTGGAGCCGCCTATTGAGGAGATCCGGCCCGCCACTGGGCCCCGGCCCGAAGAGCCTCCCACCCGCCCTCGCCGCGGCCGTGTCTGGCGCGACGGTTGGTTTCGCGGGCACCAGGTCCGTTACGAAGTCCGGAACGGACTCGCAATCTGGCAGGGCGACATCGTGCTCGGCACCGGGGAAGAATTGGACCTGGCCGGACAAGGAAAGCCGGGAGTGAGGCAGGCTACCGGGCTGACGTCGGCCACCTGGCCGCTGGTGGGCAGTGTGTACCAGGTCCCTTACGTCATCACCGCGGGGTCCAGTGCGGCAAGCGCGGTCTCGACGTTCAACAGCACCTTCACCGGGTTGATCCAGTTCGTGCCGCGCACGAGCGAGACCGACTACGTCAATTTCAATCTGAATGAACCGGGCTCCGGCGTCTGTTTTTCATATGTCGGCAAGGTTGGAGGTCCTCAGCCGATCGGCGGCGACACGGCTTGCGGCGTCAACAGCCTGCTGCATGAGATGCTCCACGCGATCGGATTCTGGCACGAACAGCAACGCGCCGACCGTCCGGCGTACGTGTCGCTGCTGAACGAGAATGTGGACCAGGCGTTCGTCCACAATTTCGACCTCAGGCCACGGCGGCGGTCTACGGACCGTACGACTACAACTCGATCATGCACTACCGTCCCACGTCGTTCACCAAGAACGGAAATCCGACGATCGAGTCGGTGCCGCCGGGGATTCCGTTCCAGCAGTCCGGTCTTTCGGCCGGCGACATCGAGGGCATTTACCGGATGCACGGGCGCGGGCGTGGATCCATCACCCTCGACACCGTGCCCAGTGGACTCGCCATCCGCTACAAGCTGTCACCGTGCTCGAGCGGAAGCTTCACCATCGTCGCCGCGCCCGTCACGATCCCAGTCTCAGCGGGACAGACAGTCTGCATGCGGCCGGACGCGAGCTTTGAAGCGCCGTCCACGGGTGAATACGGCGGCGCGAGGTTTCAGTTTTCCAGTTGGAGCGACGGCGGAGCGCTCGAACACCAGATCACGGTGAGCGGCTCCACCGCGGGAGGCGTGTTTCAGCCGGCTACGGGACTCTTTCTGGCCTATCACCGGAAAGGCTGGCCGCACTCGGCAACGGCGAGTCCCGCGGCCGGAGGCAGCGCGAACTGGAGCGCGGCCTGCACGGTGGGAGCCGCGGCAGTCTGCGAGTACACCACCGCGACGTTCACCGCGGCGGCAAATGGGGGTTACCGGTTCCTGCGATGGAATAGCCTGAATCCTCCTGGCGCGGCCACGCAGAGCGCACTGGCAACGGGAGCCCGCGATGTTCAGGCGGAGTTCACCACGAGTGAAGTTATCTCGGTGAGCAGCAGTCCAGCGGGGCGCACCATCAGTGTTGCAGGCGGAGGCAACACGGTGTCGGACCGCGTTCCGCGCAACTTCACGCAAACGGCCGGAGGCTATTCGCTCAACGCAACTCCTGCCTTGCAGATATCCCAGTACACGGACGACATCCGCTTCCGGTTCCTCAACTGGAGCGGCGGCGGATCCAATCCCCAAACCGTGACAACTCCCGGAGTCTACACGGCCAACTTCCAGCCAGAGTACCTGTTGGACACCACCGCCACTCCGAACTCCGGACTGTGCACCGGGAACTCGATCAGCGTTGCCCCAGGCGCGCCGGCGTCCGACGGATTCTATGCCCATGGAACTCCCCTCACGCTGACCGCGAATCCGGCGCAAGGATGGTCGTTGACAAGCTGGGTGATCAACAACGTGGCTTCCGGGACAGCGAATCCACTCTCCGTCGCGATCGGCGATCAGTTGTACGTCACCGCGAAGTTCCTGCCGCCCGCCTTCGCCGCTCCAGTGGCAACCTCGCTCACACCGTCGACCGCTCCCGCGGGATCGGGCTCAACCACCGTCACCATCGACGGCAGCAATTTCAACGCCGCGTCCAAGGTCCTGCTCAACGGCTCGGTCGCGGCGTCGTACGCCTTTGTGAATTCGACACGGATGACCGTTGTGATTCCATCATCCATGCTGGTGTCGCCTGGCTCGATCACGGTGACGGTGCGCAACGTGGGCTACAGCGAGAGCACCGGCTGCTCCTCGGCGACATTCAACCGGAACTTCAGCGTACAGACAAGCTCGCAGTACACGTTGGCCACCACCGCATCGCCCGTTGGCGGCGGCACCACGGCGGGGGGCGGCAGCTATGCGTCCGGCGTCGTGGCCAACATCTCAGCGACCGCCAACACTGGATTCATCTTCCATTCCTGGACCGCCACGGGCGGGACGCTCGGCAGCGCGGGGGCGGCATCGACAACGCTCACCATGCCCGCCGCATCCGTGACAGCTACAGCGCGGTTCTGCAGCCTGGCCGTCTCGCCCGTTTCCGCGAACGTGGGCGCGGGGGCGCAGAACGGGCTCGCGTTCAGTGTCACAACGCAGTCCTACTGCTCATGGACCGCGGCTTCAGGTGCGGCATTCCTGACTGGGGGCGGATCAGGCACGGGATCAGGCACCGTATCGTTCAACGTGGCCGCGAACCTGGGCGCTGCGCGGTCCGGTGCGATCAACGTGACGCTCGGGGCCCTGTCGGCGCAGCACACGGTGAACCAGAGCGCCGCGTCGTATTCGCTCATCGCCCTGGCGTCACCGGCCGCGGCCGGGACCGTGGGCGGAGGCGGCAGCTATGAGGGAGGAACAGTGGTGAACGTGTCGGCGCAGGCCAGTCCCGGCTGGACCTTCCAGTCCTGGACTTCCGCGGCCGGATCATTCGGAAACACCGGCAGCGCGGCGACCACGTTCACGATGCCGCTGGCCGCGGTGACCGTCACCGCGCGATTCTGTGACCTGTCCGTGTCGCCCACGGCGTCGAACGTGGGTCCGGCAGGACAGAACGGGCTCGCGTTCAATGTAGTGACGCAGTCCTACTGTTCGTGGACTGCCGTGCCGGGATCCGCGTTCCTGACCGGCGGGGGATCGGGCACCGGATCCGGTACCGTGACGTTCCACGTGGCGGCGAATGGAGGTGCGGCGCGGTCCGGAGCAATCAACGTGACTACGGGATCGCTGACCGCGGCGCACACAGTAAACCAGGAAGCCGTGTATCCGTTGACCACCGTCGCTTCGCCCGGAAATGCCGGGACCGCGGCTGGCGCAGGCAGCTTTGCCGCGGGTGCGGCGGCGAACATCTCGGCCAGCGCGAATCCGGGATTCGTGTTCCACTCCTGGACCACGACAGGCGGGACGCTGGGCAACGCGGGCGCCGCCGCGACTACCGTCACGATGCCCGCGGCTGCCGTCACGGCCACGGCACGATTCTGCGACTTGGTTGTGTCACCATCGGCTTCGAACATTGGTCCAGGCGCTCAGAATGGACTCACGTTCAACGTCTCCACCCAGCCGTATTGTTCCTGGACCGCGGCTCCCGCGGTGGCGTTCCTGACGGGTGGGGGGTCCGGCACGGGATCCGGCGCAGTCAGCTTCAACGCGGCGGCAAACGGCGGCGCAGCGCGGTCCGGTGCGATCAACGTGACGCTGGGAGCGCTGTCCGCGACGCACACCGTCAATCAGGCGGCGGTTGTGACCTACGCGTTGACCACGGCATCCAGTCCGGCGGCAGGGGGGACAACAGCAGGCGGCGGCAACTATGTCGAGGGTGCTGCCGCGAACATCGCCGCGGCCGCAAGTCCTGGTTTCTTCTTCCACTCCTGGACCACAACGGGCGGCGCGTTGGCCGATGCCAGCGCCGCGAACACGGCTCTCACGATGCCCGCTTCCGCAGCTTCGGCGACCGCGCGTTTCTGCGATCTGACCTTGTCACACACGGAGCTCAACACCGGTCCCGCCGCGCAGAGCGGACTCACGTTCACCGTCGTCACGCAGCCCTATTGCTCGTGGACCGCGGCACCGGCAGCTTCGTTCATCACTGGTGGCGGAGCCGGCACCGGGACGGGCACGGTCGCCTTTTCCATCGCGGCGAACTCCGGGCCCGCACGGCCCGGCGCGATCAACGTGACATTGGGCCCGCTGTCCGCGGTGCTCACCGTGAACCAGGGCGCCGTTCAGACGTTCGCGCTGAGTCTGCTCGCGTCGCCGCCGGAGGGTGGGACAGCGACGGGGGCCGGCAACTATCCGGCGGGTACCGTGGCCAACATCGCCGCCACGGCGAACGCCGGATTCTTCTTCCATTCCTGGCTCGGATCCGGTGTGACACCGGCCAACGCCGCATCCGCCGCGACCTCGGTGACGACACCCGCCAGCGCGGCCAGCGTCACGGCGCGGTTCTGCAACCTGACCTTGTCGCCGCTCGCGACACCGGTGGGAGCAGGCGCGCAAACCGGACTCCAGTTCGCCGTCAACACGCAGCCTTACTGTTCATGGACCGCGACTTCCGGCGCGGCCTTCCTCACCGGCGGAGCGTCCGGCACAGGCTCCGGACTCGTGCAGTTCGACGTAGCCGCAAATCCGGGAGCCGCGCGGTCCGGAGCGTTCAATATCGTCATGGGACCGCTGGCAGCGACCCACACGGTCAATCAAGGCGCGGTGGCCACGTTCCCGCTCGTCACGCAGCCGCTGCCTGCCTCCGGCGGGTCCACAACCGGCGGAGGCAGCTATCCCGAAGGTGCGTCCACGAACTTGACCGCCAGCGCGAACGCCGGATTCGCGTTCCACTCCTGGACCACCACCGGGGGCACGCTTGCGAATCCCAGTGCGCCTGCCACCGCGCTCACAATGCCCGCCGCCCCAGTCACCGCGACAGCGCGATTCTGCGATCTCTCCGTCACGCCGGGAGCATCCACCGCCGGCGCTGGCGGCCAAGCCGGCCTGTCCTTCACGGTTTCGACCCAGCCCTACTGCGCCTGGACCGCCACGCCAGCCGCGGCGTTCCTGTCCGGTGGTGGATCCGGAACTGGACCCGGCGTCGTGACGTTCACCGCCGCCGCGAACTCCGGAGCAGCGCGCAGCGGCACGATCAACATCACTGCGGGTGCGCTCACCGCAGTCCACGCGGTGAATCAGGCGGGCGGAGCCGCAAGCTGGATCCTGGTAACGTCCGCCGGTACTCCACAATCCGCCGTGGTGGGGACCGCGTTCAGCGCGTTGATGCAGGCCAAAGTGACCGACGCCGGAAACAATCCGGTTCAGGGCGCTTCCGTCACGTTCACAGCACCCAGCAGTGGAGCCAGCGGAAGCTTCGGTGGTTCGTCCGCCGTCAGCACCAACGCTGGTGGAATCGCCACCGCTCCAGCGTTCACGGCGAATTCGACCGCCGGCACATATGAGGTCACGGCGGCCATCGCAGGCGGGTCAAGGGTGAAGTTCAACCTGACCAACACTCCACCAGCCAATGGCGGAGCGCCTCCGCCTCAGATCTTGAGCCCCGCGAACAACGCCACGTTGACCAATTCCGTCGTCACCTTCCAATGGACTCCGGCACCTGGGAGCAGCCAGTCCTACGATTTCCGGCTGCTCAACCAGACCACCGGCGCGCTGGTGTTGAAGTTGACTCTCATCGGTGGGCTCACCAGCCAGGTCTACACATTGAACAGCGGCTCCTACCGGCTGGAGATGCGGACATGCAATCCCGCATGCGGCGCGGCATCAGTGGTGAACTTTGCGGTCGCGCTTCCAGCGATATCCGGCTCCCGGCCGGACAACCTGGCTTGCTCGGTGGCCAACGATTCCGGCCAGAACCGAGTCGATTGCAATTGGCCCGCGGTGGCCGGTGCGGACTTCTATTTCATCAACGTGATCCAGCAGGGCGCGGGACCAGGTGGCGGCGCGCTCACGGTGGCGGGCAAACAAGTGGGCGCGACTTCAGTGAGCCTGCCCGCGCCAAACGGCACCCTGTTCGTCATCGTGCGGGCGTGTAACGGCGACGGGTGTGGGCCACAGAGTCTGTCGTTCCAGGTCACCGCTGCTTTCGGGAATCCTTCTGTCCCGGTGCTGGCTGAGCCATTTGGAGGATCGGTGATCGACGCCGGATCCAACGTCGCAACCGGTGTGTTCACCTGGAGCCGGGTGGCGGGGGACAACGGATCCAACTACCGCTACCGGCTCTATGTGCAGGACTTCTCGCGGAACGCCCCGGCGGTGGACATCCTCACCAGCAGCAACTTCCACGCGGCGCACCTGAACCCGGCGACACGCTATGATGCGCTGGTGATCGCGATTCCCACCGGTGGCGGCGCACAGGCGACTGGCCCGGCGCAGGGCTTCCTGGTGAAGGGCCGGATTCCGAACGCGCCAAGCTTCGTGGGACCCTCGGTGTTTTCCGTGCAGCCGGCGGGCAACGTGGAGCTGCAGTGGACCCCGGTGCCGCAGGCGAACGGCGATTTGGACGGGCGGCTATACGAGTTCGACATCAGCAACGGATCGCAGCGATTCACAGGAGTCACGGCGAATCACCGGACGGTGCAGAGTCTTCCCCCCGGCGCCTACACGGGCTGGGTCCGGGTGTGTAACAACGGGACCAATTGCGCGGCTGGTAATGATGCGGGCTGGGGTCCGCGGAGCGGAACGGCGGGCGCGGAAGGCGGCGCGGCGGCGTTCACGGTGCAGTGAGATGAACCGCGCGTACGCGGCAGAGGCGCTGCTCAAGCGGGTGAAGGCGCTGAGCAAGGAGATTCCGGCGGTGCGGATGGCGGAGGATCCGGAGGCGGTCCATCGCATGCGGTGTGGCCTCGCGCCGGTTGCGCAGCGGCCTCGAGTTGTTCGAGCCGGTGCTCGGCAAGCGTGCGCGGCCGTGGCGGCGGGAACTTCGAGGAGTCACGCGGGCATTGGGAAACGCGCGTGACGCCGATGTCCAGATCGCGTTCCTGACGGAGTTCCTGGCTGGACAGCCCGGCCCGGTGTTCCGGCCGGGAATCGAGCGTTTGCGCCTCAGATTGGAACAGCGGCGGGAGAGGCTGCAAAGAAACGTGGTCCGTGCCATGGAGGGCCTCGAGTCCGGTGGCCTGCTTGAAGAAATGCGCACGGCGCTAAGCCGGATCCATAGACAGCACCAGGGCGGCACCGAAGCGTGCGGCGAGGGCGCGGTTGACGCGATATCCGCGAGGCTGGCGGAGCTGATGTCCTATGAGCGGTTCATCCACCAGCCGGAGCGAGTGGCTGAGCTGCACCAGATGCGGATCGCCGCCAAGAAGCTCCGTTACACGATGGAGATCTTCGAGCCGCTCTATGGCGAGGAGTTCACCACCGCACTGGAAGCAGTCCGCGATCTCCAGACCGCGCTCGGCGACTTGCACGACTGCGATGTCTGGGTCCAGTCGATTCCGCAGATGGCTACTGAGGAGGAGGAACGGACCCGGATTTACCACGGACACGTGCGGGCGTTCAGCAGATTGCGGAAAGGCATGCTCCATCTGCAAGAGGAGCGCACGGAGAGGTTGGCCGAACTCCGGGAACGGTTCATCCGGCTGTGGGAGGGCCTGCGAAACGCGATCAGCTCATCTCCTCAATGTCCGCCGAAACCCGCTCCCACTCCGCGAGCAGCCCCTCGTGGCGCTGCCGTGACGCCGCGATCCGCGTCGTAACCCGCTGAGTCTCTTCCGCGCTACGGAAGACGGCCAGCTCCGCCTCGAGCTCCGTCATCGTACTCTCCAGAGCCGCCACCTCTGCCTCGATCCCCGCCAGTTGTTCCCGCATCTTCTGGACCTTAATCGGATTCGCCCGCTTCCCGCCGCTCGCCGGTTTCTCCGCCGCCACGGCCGGCGCGGCGGCTGGCGTCAATGCAGCATCCAGCCCCGGCAGCGGCTTTCCGCTGATCCGCCACAGATAATCCTCGTAATTCCCGGGATAGATCCGGACCTCGCCTTCGGCAACTTCAAAGACCCGCGTCGCCAGGTGGTCCAGGAAATACCGGTCGTGGGAGACGAAAAGCACCGTACCCGTGTACTCGCGCAGCGCCTCCAACAGAACCTCTTTCGCACGCATGTCCAGGTGGTTCGTCGGCTCGTCGAGCAACAGGAAATTGGCGGGCCGCAACAACAGACGCGCCAGCGCGTACCGGTTCCGTTCTCCACCGGACAGCACTCCCATCTTCTTGTAGACATCGTCCTCGGAGAACAGAAAACACCCGAGCAGATTCCGAAGCTCGGTCGTTGTTGCCCGCGGCGCGGTGACCGAAATATCGTCGATGAGCGATGCGTTGGGATCGAGCTCCTTGTACTGGTCCTGCGCGAAGTACTCGAAAGCCACGTTGTGGCCCAGTGTGTAGGATCCGCTGGTGAGCGGCTCCACTCCCGCCAGCAGCTTGATCAGGGTCGACTTGCCCGCGCCGTTCACGCCCACGAGTGCGATCCGGTCACACCGCTCGATTGTGAAGTTGACCCCGCCGAACACGTTCTTCGCGCCGTAGCTCTTGGAGACGTCCTTGAACTCGGCCACAATCCGCCCGCTCTGCTTGGGCTGCGGAAACGTGAAGTGGATCGTCTTCTCCTCGGGCGGCGGAGCCTCCACACGCTCCATCCGCTCAAGCTCTTTGATCCGGCTCTGGACCTGCTTGGCCTTGGTCGCCTGATAGCGGAACCGGTTGATGAACGCTTCGAGCTGCTCGACCTTGGCTTGCTGGTTGTTGTAAGCCGCCTGGATCTGCGCCAGCCGGTCCGCCTTCTGCTGCAGGTACTTCTCGTAATTCCCCGGATAGAAATGGACCCGCTTGTTCCACACCTCGATGATCTTCTTCGTGGTGACATCCAGGAAGTAGCGGTCGTGCGAGATCAACACGAACGCGCCTGGATAGCCCGCCAGGTAGTCCTCCAGCCAGTTACGCGCCTCCAGATCCAGGTGGTTGGTCGGTTCGTCGAGCAGCAGCAGGTCCGGCGATTCCAACAGCAGCTTGGCCAGCGCGATGCGCATCTGCCACCCGCCCGAGAACTCATCCGTGAGCCGGTTCCAATCATCCTTGGGAAACTGCAGTCCCGCCAGCACGGTGCCCACCTTCGACTCGAGCGCGTACCCCTCACGAGTCACAAATTCGCTCTCGATCCTGTGGAAACGGTCGGCCACCTGAGCGTATTCCGCGCCCGCCGGATCCAATTCGCCCATCCGGTGCAGCAGCTCCTCCATCTCGCGCTCGTAACCGCGCAGGACATCAAACACGCTCATGCACTCGTTGAACACGGTACGGCCGCGCAGTTCCAGGCCCTCTTGCGGAAGGTAGCCCATGCTGACGCCCTTCTGCCGGTTGATCGCGCCGTAGTCGAGCGATTCCATCCCGCCCAGGATCTTCAGCAAGGTGGACTTTCCCGTGCCGTTGCCGCCCACAATACCGACCCGGTCCTGCGGCGTGATCATCCAGTCGAGCCCCTCGAACAGCGTCTTGTGCCCGAAACGTTTTCCGCCCCCGCTGATTTGGATCATTCGCCCGGCTTGTGCCGCAGCACGCGGCCTCCACGCGCGGCGGTCAGCTTTCCGCCGTCGACCATCACGGTCCCATTGACGACCACGAAGTCGAAACCCTCCGTGTACTGGTGCGGATTCTGGTAGGTCGCCTTGTCCTGGACCCGCGCCGGATCGAAGATCACGAGGTCCGCGGCGAATCCCGCCCTGACATGGCCGCGATCCTTGAACCCGAACGTGCGCGCGGGCAGCGACGTCATCCGCCGGATTGCGTCCTCGAGCGTAATGAACTTGCGTTCCCGCACAAACTCGGCAAGCACTCGGGCATTGGTTCCATACGAGCGCGGATGCGGAACACCTTCGCCGAACTCGCGGATCCCGCCGTCGCTCGCCACCGCCGTGTTCGGATACTTGATGATGCGCTCGACGTCCTCCATCGACATCGAGTGGTAGACCATTGAGGGCGTGCCGTGCTCCAGGAGGTCGAGGATCGTCTCGGCTTCCTGCTCGGGCGTCGCGGCCCGGCCCCGCGCCCGGTTGATCTCGGAGATCGTCTTGCCTTCCAGGCTCTTGTCCGCCGCGAAGCTCGCCACCGTCGCATAGGAATAATCCTTGCGGCCCTTGCGGTCCAGCAGCTCCAGCATCTCGCGCCGGATCCGCGCGCGGGTCCCGGTTGATTTCAGCCGCTCCTGGACAGCCTTCGCGCCATCGGCCAGCGCCCAGCTTGGCAGAGTGATGCCGAGATTGGTGCTGGAATGATCGTAAGGATACTGGTCCACGACAACATCCACGCCCTGGCGCCGGTAGTTTTCCACCTGCTCGATCGACTTCACGCTCGCGCCCCACAACTTCGCATTGTCGATCTTGAAGTGCGAGATCTGGACGCGCATGCCGGCTTCCTTGCCCACACGCACTGCCTCGTCGATCGCTTCCGTGATCGCCTCTCCCTCATCGCGCATGTGGCTCGCGTAGACACCGCCGTGCTTGGACGCGGCCTTGGCCAACGCGACGACTTCATCGGTGTTCGAGTACGTGCCCGGAATATAGATCAGTCCGGTTGAGAATCCCACCGCGCCATCGCGCATGCCCTTGTCGACCAGGCTTTGCATCCGCGCGATCTCTTCGGCGTTAGCCGCCCGGTTGGCCGTCCCCATCGCCGCGGCCCGCACCGCGTTGTGTCCGATGAGCGACGAAAGATTCAGGCCCAGCCCAATCGTGTCCAGCCGCCGGAACCATTCGCCGAGATCGGGCCGCGAGCCCCCGCAGTTCCCCGTCACCACCGTCGTGACGCCGTCGAGCAGAAAATTGTCGCCGCGCGGGACTTTCTCGACCACCGCCTCCACATGCGTGTGGACGTCAATAAAGCCGGGCGCGGCCACGCGATCCGCCGCGTCGATCACACGGTCCGCGGTCTTTCCGTTCAACTGGCCGACCGCGGCGATCCTGCCTTGCGCCACCGCGATGTCGGCACGGAACCACGGATTCCCCGATCCGTCCACAACACGCGCATTGCGGATCAGCAGGTCGAAATCCGCGGCGTGGAGCAGGCTAACGGCGGCCGGTAAAAAAATCCAGCGCATTCGAAATGTAGCTTCTCAACTCTCCGCGAGGCACCACCGCATCCAGGAATCCGTGCTGGAGCAGGAACTCGCTCTTCTGAAATCCGGCGGGCAGCTTCTGCCGGATCGTCTGCTCGATCACCCGCGGACCTGCGAAGCCAATCAACGCGCCAGGCTCGGCGATATTCAGGTCGCCGAGCATTGCATAGCTCGCCGTCACGCCGCCTGTGGTGGGATCGGTGAGGATGCTGAAGTAGGGAATCCGCGCCTCATCCAGCCGCATTAGTGCGGCGGAGATCTTGGCCATCTGCATCAGGCTCACCGCGCCCTCCTGCATCCGCGCGCCGCCGGTCGCGGACACGATGATCAGCGGCGTCTTCGCCACCATGCACCGCTCGATCGACCGGGTGATCTTCTCCCCCACCACCGCGCCCATGCTGCCACCGATGAACTTCAGCTCCATCGCGCAGATCTCCACCGGACGGCCTTCCAGCGTGCCGGCGCCGCACACGACGGCATCCGCCAGGCCAACCGAAGCGCGCATCGCCTCCAGGCGCGATTTGTAAGGCCTCGAGTCAGTGAATTCGAGTGGATCGGTGGAGGCCAGCCCCTCATCGAACTCGTCGTAGCGGCTCTCGTCGAACAACTGCTCCAGCCTCACGCGGGCGCCCACGCGGAAGTGGTAGCCGCACTTGTCGCACACCATCAGATTCTCTTCGAGATTCTTGCGCCACAGCACCTGGGCGCATCCGTCGCACTTGATCCACAGCCCCTCCGTGCGGATGCGCTTCTCATCCTCGGGACCACTCGATATGCTCGGCGACTTGCGGGTAAACCAGGACAATCTTCCACGTTAGCGCGGGTAAGGATGGCCCCGCAACGCGGCAAACGCCCGGTAGATCTGTTCGCACAGCATCGCCCGGGCCAGCTCATGCGGAAACGTCATCGCTGAAAGCGACAACAGCAGGTCCGCGCGCTGCTTCCATTCCGCAGTGAACCCGTCCGCCCCGCCCACCACGAACGCCGTGTCGCGCGCTTCCAGCTCGATCTTCCGGACCAGCGCCGTGAACCCGGCCGAATCCATCGTTTTCCCCGCAGGATCCAGCAGGATCCGCCCCCCGGGCCGCTGCCACAAATCGCTGCGGTCCGGGTGGATTTCGCGCATCTCACACTTCACGTATCGCGACGCCCGCTTCAGAAACTCTCCGGCGATCGCATTGGCGTGCACGTCACGCGGTTTTCCAATAAAGAGGACCTCGATCTTCAACGAGTGATCCAGATCCGGTGCCCCGGACTGCACACCCGGTCGGATCCCAACGTGCCACACACACGGACCTCGGTTTGCATCGCAGGCAGATCATCCGGGATCCAGAGGTTGAACTGAATCACGCCGGGCTGTCCCGGGGCGGGACCTGCGAATGCGGGCTCCGTGATGTCGCGGTCATGCAGGCGCGCGCTCAACAGATGCGATCCGCCCGGTGGAAGTCCGGTGGCGAAAACCTGCAGGTACTGGCCTACCCGCTCGGGATCGGATTCCGAGTTTTGCGCTCCACTCGTGTTGATCACACCGCCGCCGAAGATCACCGGCGCAGCACGGAGCACCTGGACTCTCTTGATCGCGCTCCGCAGTCCGTTCGCCGTCACGGTGACTCCAGCTTCCCTCATCCCGGCCGCCGCGGCGGGAACCACGAAGGTGATTCGGGTCTCGGTTGCGCTGATCACGAACGCCTGCGTGTCACCCACATGGACCTGAAGATTGTTTCCGGCCAACCGGCTCCCCGTGATCGTTGCCAGCGAATCCGGAACGAGTCCGTCAATCGACAGATCCGCCGCGCTTCCCACCGTCTCCAGCCGGGGAGCATTCGGATCCGGTGCCGGGGGCGGAACCGGAGGACCGGGCCGGACATTGACCGACACCGGATAGCTGATCACTCCGGCCTGTCCAGCCTCGATCCTGAGAACCGCCTCGTAGTGGCCAACCTGGAGCCCTTCCGGCTTCAGCCTGAGATTGATCGATGCGTTGTTGATCCCGGATGACGGATCCGCGATCAGCCAGTTGAATCCCGTGCGATAGCTTATGGTCGCCACCCAGGGCATGATGCCGCCCGCCTCATTGTTGACCGTGATGTAGTGGCTGGCGAAAGTCTGCGTGGACAATTGATAGTCGAACGTCAGGAACGGGGCGCGTACCTGGAGCTTGGGAAAGTAGGACGCGTTGCAATCCCGCAATGCCTCGCAATCGGGCGGCGCATCCATGTCCAGATAACGGGGGAACGGTGCGTTGCGCGAGGCCTCGCTGGTCTGCGACAAGGGGCCAAACGAAATCGAGGCTGATGCCACGCGGCCCACGTTCGCCGAGTTGAACGGGACTGTGATGAACGTCGGAATGACCGCGAACTCCTGCGCGAACGGGTTCGTATCGACGATCTCGAACGAGGCCGTCCCGGCACCGTTGAACAGTGGCACCTCGCTCACGGAACCAAAATTCAGCCGGGCTAAGCCATCGGGCGTGACCACCGGCGCGCCTCCTGCTCCGTTGCCGTCGGCCCCGGCTACAAAGGTAAGCAGCAGTCCGTTGGAACCCGCGCGGTACACTCCCGCTGTCGGCGCCAGCCCGAACTCACCCACTGAAGTCGGCGTCACGGCGCTGGATCCGGCGATGAAGGTCGGCACAAAGAGCCGCGCATCCGCCGGGAAGCCGGAGTACTTGATCAGGAACCGTTGGCCGTTGGTGGTGCCGGCAGTCCGGATATGGAAAACCCCTGGCTCGTTTTCCGTCACGCGGAACGAAAAATACGTGCCGCCGGAGTTGTAGAGGTCGGCAAAGGTCAGCGTCGAAGGAACCGTGGCCCCCCGGCACACAACCCGTGTGCTGGTGGCCGCGGCCAGCAGCCCGCGCTGGACCACGCCGGCGGTCACCGGGTTGTTCCGCACCCCAATCGCGCTGATTCCGTTCGTCGAGATGAACGCCGTCACCGTCCGGGCGCCGCGCGGAGGCGCGACACGGATGTTGGTGATCCGGAAGAACGCCTGGCCGTTGGCGCCCAACGGAACACTGAACGTCTGGAACACGATTCCGTTGTTGCCGATCAGAATCGGATTGCCGCCGATCACGAGCGTACCGCCAGCCGTCTCGGCTGTCAGCCGCGCGTCGATCGTGTCGTTGTCCCCCAACCGGTTGGTCACCGGCGCGGACGTGTAAACGATGATGCCGCCGCTGAGAGTGCCCGCTCCGAAGGCAGTGCAAACGATATGGATCGGACCAAGCGTCTCCGTCACGCCCTCCTGCCGCACCAGCGTCGGATCAGCCGTCGCGTCACAGGTGACCGACGTCGTCTGAGCCACCAGTGGGAGGACCGCGAGAGCAAACAGGATCAGCCTCATACGTTTCGCCTCATGCCGCTTTCAAAGTACCGCGCCGGGACGCCTTGCGCAAGTCCAGGGATCCGGGGTGGAATTGCTAAATTGGGACCAGCGGTCCCGATTGAACTCCAATATCTCACTCACTCAGACGGAATTGATCGACTTTTTGGTCCACGTCGCGATGGTCCGTCCGGTGTTCATCTGGGGCGCTCCGGGCATCGGCAAGTCCTCGCTCGTCGAGCGGTTCGCGGCGGGCGTTGGACTCCCCTGCGTGTCCCTGCTCGGCAGCCAGCTCGCCCCGGAGGATCTCATTGGCGTCCCGCAGATTCTCGAAGGTGTCAGCCGCTTTTGCCCGCCCCGGACAATCGCCCGAGCTGAACCCTATTGCCTCTTTCTCGACGAGTTGAATGCCTGTTCCCACGAGATCCAGAAGGCCTTCTACAGCCTGATTCACGACCGGCGCCTGGGCGAGTACGAGCTTCCGAAAGGATCGGTCGTCGTCGGCGCTGGCAACCGCGCGCAGGACAGCGCCATCGTCCGCCCGATGTCGTCGGCGCTCATCAACCGGATGGTCCATGTCCACTTGCGGGTCAGCCACCGCGACTGGCTCGCCTGGGCGCAAGAGAACAACCTGCATCCCGCAGTACTCGAGTACATCCACACGCGGCCCGACCACCTGTGGACCCAGCCGCCGAAGCACGAGGACACGTTCTCCAGCCCGCGCTCGTGGCACATGCTTTCCGACGCGCTGCGGGAGTACGGGCCCGATGCCGGGGAAAGCGTGGTCGAAGCACTCGCGCACGGCACGCTTTCCCCGGATCACGCCACGCAGTTCAAGGCCTTCGTCAAACAGAAGCGGAGCCGCTTCCGGCTGTCGGCGATCCTCGACGGAGAGATGCAGTGGCCCCACGAGCCACAGGACCGCGACCTGCTCTACTTCCTGTCCCAGGCATTCCGCGCCCAGTTGTTGAAGGAGCTGCCAGAGCACCGGGAATCGGCAAGCGGCGGCAAACGCGACCTGGTGCACCGGTCAAAGGCTGCCCTCCGGTCGCTGGCGGCGATCAGTCTCGAAATGGCCCAGATGGTGGTTGTGAGCGACCCGTCGGGAACACTGCCCAACTGGTATCTTGTCGAAGTCGTGCGCGACCTGCCGCGTCTGGCCGCGAAGAAGGAATAGCGTGGCGCGCGGAAAGCAGTCCGGCGGCGTCACGCGCGATCCCGCGTCGGAGAACTTCGCCGCCGGATACAAGCTGGCTACCGGGCATCCCCTGTTTGCTCCGTTCGCCATGAGGACCCACGTCGCGCGGTCCCCGCAAGCGCGATATCCGGTCAACGGGTGGGCCACGGTGTCGAGCAACGGGAGCATCGCGGTCCACCCAAAGCGCCTGGCGCAGCCCGAAGAGTGGGCATGGGTGCTCGGCCACTGCTACCTGCACTTGGGCATGAACCATTTCCAGGACCGCCTGCATCAACGGGAATGGGATCTTGCCTGCGACTGCACCGTCTATCAATTCCTCGCCGCCTTGAAGCTTGGCCGTCCTCCCCCCGGTCTTGACGGACTGCCACTGGACCAGCTTCCCGCGCGCAGCGAAGAGTCCCTGTTCCGCTATTTTTGCGAGAACGGAATTCCCGAGACCTTCCCCGCCGCGAGCCTCACCGGGACTCATGAGACCGACATGGTGCGGGGGCAGAGCCGGCCACGCTACACCAAGCCCACTGACTGGCAGTCGCTCTTCGCCGAGGGACTCCGCCTCGCCGTGGCGCATGCCGTCGACACCGCGGGTCCGCGGCGTCATCACCCCAGAGGCCCGCGCCGGTTGACCACCGCGGAAAAGGCGCGCGAGTGGTTCGTATCCAGTTATCCGCTCCTGGGCGCGCTGGCGGCGTCATTTGAAATCGTCGAGGACCAGCTCATCTGCCACCGCATGGAAATCGGCATCGCGGCGGTGAACGCCTATTCCCGCGAGATCTACGTGAACCCTGCCGCCGGGCTCACTGAGTCCGAGACTGTGTTCGTGGTCGCGCACGAGCTGCTCCATGTCGCGCTGGAACACCAGAAGCGCCGCCGGGGCCGCGACGCCGAGCTTTGGAACGTCGCCTGTGACTACGTCATCAACGATTGGCTGATTGAGATGGAAATCGGCGACATGCCACCCGCCGGACTCCTGTACGACCCGGCCCTCAAAGGACTGTCCGCCGAGGCCATCTACGATCAGATCACGCGCGACCTGCGCCGCTACCGCAAGCTCCGCACCTTCCGCGGCGCGGGCCTCGGCGACATGCTCGAGCCCGCGGCCGGAGAATGGTGGCTGACCCGTGAGGGTGTCGACCTGGACGCCTTCTACCGCCGGTGCCTGGCTCAAGGCTTCCAGCTCCACTGCGACGGCGGCCGCGGATTCCTGCCCGCGGGCCTGATTGAGGAGATCCGCGCGCTGAGCCAGCCCCCGGTCCCCTGGGATGTCCAACTCGCGCATTGGTTCGATCAGAAATTCCCACCGCGGGAACGCCGCCAAAGCTACGCCCGGATGAGCCGCCGCCAGTCCTCGGCACCGGACATCCCGCGTCCACGCTGGGTACCCGCGGGCCTCGATCCGGAAAGGACGTTTGGTGTCGTGCTCGATACGTCCGGCTCCATGGACCGCACGCTGCTGGGCGACGCGCTCGGAGCGATCGCCAGTTATGCGGAGTCGCGCGAGGTTGGCGCGGTCCGGGTCGTGTTCTGCGATGCCGCGGCGTACGATCAGGGCTACATGCCTCCCGCCGATATCGCCGGACGCGTGCAAGTGAAGGGGCGCGGCGGGACGATCCTGCAGCCGGCGATCGATCTGCTGGAACAGGCGTCCGACTTTCCACGCAATGGTCCGCTGTTGATCATCACGGACGGGCAGTGCGACGCGTTTCTCGTGCGGCGCGAGCACGCGATCCTGCTGCCGGAGGGACGGACACTTCCGATGAAGCCGGGCGGCCCGGTGTTCTGGATTTCCTAATGAGCGATGATATCCAGATGAACCGCCGTAACTTCCTCGCCTCGATCGGACTTGCTCCCCTGGCGTTGGCTCAGACGCCGCGTCCCAACATCGTGATCCTGCTGGCGGACGACCTCGGCTGGGCCGATCCGGGATTCCACGGCTCCGAGATCCGGACTCCGAGCCTCGACCGGCTGGCGGCGCAGAGTCTGGAGATCCGGCGGTTCTACTCGTGTCCGGTCTGCTCACCCACCCGGTCTGCTTTGATGACCGGAAGAGTGCCAATGCGGCTTGGGACTGGGTACACCGTGATCCGTCCGTGGGAGGAATTCGGGATCTCCACGCAAGAACATTTCATGCCGGAGACGTTCCAAGCCGCTGGATACGAAACAGCGATGGCCGGCAAGTGGCACTTGGGCCATTCGCGGAAAGCCTACCTTCCGGGCGCGCGCGGATTCAAGCACTCTTACGGCCACGTCAACGGCGCGATCGACTACAACACGCATATTCGCGACGGCGGGCTCGATTGGCATCGCAATGGAGCAAGGCTTGAAGAACCGGGCTATTCGACCGATTTGATCGGCGCTGAAGCCGTGCGCCGCATCAAGCAGCGCGACAAATCGAAGCCGCTGTTCCTGTACGTGCCGTTCAACGCCCCGCATTCCCCGCTCCAGGCGCCGGACGCGGTGGCCGCCCGCTATGCGTCTATCAAGGACGGGAAGCGGCGCATGTTCGCCGCCATGGTCGACGTGATGGACACCAACATCGGCAGGATCCTCGATGCGCTGGACCAGGAGGGAATCGCCGGCAACACCATCGTGTTCTTCTTCTCCGACAACGGCGGCCCAACCGATTTCGGCGCGCGCAACACTCCGCTCCGCGGCGCCAAGGCATCCACATGGGAAGGCGGCCTTCGCGTTCCGGCGCTCCTGCGTTGGACCGGCAGGATCAAGCCCGGCAAGACCAGCCAGGTGGGAGCCGCGATCGACCTGTTCCCGACCCTTGCCGCGGCGGCCGGAATCAAACCCGGCAACAAACTCCCGCTCGACGGGATGAATCTGTGGCCGATGCTCAGCACGGGGAAGACCGTGCCCCGCGAGGATCTGTTCTTCTCGGTTGAATCCGGGAACGTCTACCGGCTCGCTCTGCATCACGGGCCTTGGAAGCTGGTGCGCGAGATTGCCGTCGATGGCAGCCGGGACCAGAGCCACCTGTTCCGGATTGAAGAGGATCCGAACGAAACCAACGATGTTGCCGCCGCTCATCCGGCTGTCGTAAAGGATCTCAATCAGCGCCTCGACCGTTGGCGCAAGCTGAGTCCCGCCAATGGGATGAGGCACTCCGGCAGGCCCCCGGCGGGATGGAAGCCGCCGGCCCAATACACTGAAGCCGCGGCGTCGGGGGGATAGCAGGCGCTGCTATCCTGAAAGGAATGCAAAGCGTTCAATTGCAGGAAATCTGCAAGACGATCCGGCGGCATATCGTGCAAATGACGGGAGCCGCTAAGTCAGGACACCCCGGTGGATCGCTTTCCGCCGTGGAAATCCTCGTTCAATTGTATTTCGGTGGCCACTTGCGCCACGATCCCAAGAATCCGGGCTGGCCGGAACGGGACCGCTTCATCCTGTCAAAGGGCCACGCCGCGCCAGTCCTGTATGCATGCATGGCTGAAGCTGGCTACACCCCGGTGAGCGAGCTGCACACCTTGCGCCGGCTTGGCTCTATCTATCAGGGCCACCCGGACCGCCGCTTCATTCCTTCGCTCGAGGCCTCGACTGGCTCGCTCGGACAGGGGCTGTCGGTGGCGCTTGGAATGGCCCTCGCCGCGCGGCTCGACAATTCACCTTCACGGGCCTACGTGCTGCTCGGAGACGGCGAAATCCAGGAAGGCCAGGTGTGGGAGGCGGCCATGTTCGGCGCCTACCACAAGGTGGATAACTGCTGCTGCATCGTCGACTACAACAAGATACAGTTGGACGGCTTCGTCAAAGACATTATGGAACTCGAACCACTCGCCGCCAAATGGAGTGGATTCGGTTGGCATCCCGTCGAGTTTGACGGACATGATCTCGGAGCCGTGGCCTCCGCGTTCGACGAGGCGCGTGCAACCAAGGGCAAACCAACCGTCCTGATCGCGCACACGGTCAAAGGGAAGGGCGTGAGCTTCATGGAAAACAACCCGAAATTCCATGGCGTTGCGCCAACCGCCGATGAAGTCGCCACCGCGATGAAGGAGCTTGCCTGATGCCCACCGCCACCAAGTACGAACTCAAGTCCGGACCCGCCACGCGCGAGGCATTCGGCAAGACGCTGGCCGAGCTCGGCCGTGAGGACGAACGGATCGTTGTCTGCGACGCGGACCTATCGAAATCCACGCACACTCACCTGTTCGCCAAGGAGTTTCCCAACCGGTTTTTCTCCTGCGGAATTGCGGAAGCCAACATGGTCGCTCTCGGCGCGGGACTGGCGTCGAGCGGCAAGATCGCCTTCGTTTCGAGTTTTTCCTGCTTTGTCCTCAATAAGGGGTTCGAACAGCTCCGGGTGACCGTTGCATACCCGCAAGTGAAGAACGTCAAGATTGTCGGCACTCACAGCGGAATCTCGATAGGGGAGGACGGCCCCTCCCAGATGAGTGTGGAGGACCTAGCCCTCGCTTGTTCGTTGCCTGGCTTCGTTGTGGTCGATCCGGCCGACGACGCGGCCATGCGCGCACTGGGGAGAAAAGCAGCATACGTGGATGCTCCGGTGTTCATCCGGGCCGGACGGGCGAAGGCTCCCTTGATCTACGGACCGGACCAATCCTTCGAAATCGGCAAGTCGATCGAGCTCCTTCCCGGGTCAGACGTCACGGTGATCGCTCACGGACTTCTGGTCGCTGAGGCGATCCGTGCCGCGATGGCGCTCGAGCCCGAGGGGATCTCGGTCCGCGTAATCGACATGCACACCATCAAGCCGCTGGATGCCGGGGCCATCAGCCGGGCCGCGTCCGAGACTGGCGCGATCGTGGTTGCCGAGGAGCATCTCACCGATGGCGGCCTCGGAGTCAAAGTGGCCCAGGCCGCTGCGCTCAGCCATCCCTGCGTGATGGAATTCGTAGGAATTTTCGACACGTACGCGGAGTCCGGTTCGCCGGAGGGTCTGCTCGACAAGTATGGCTTGCTCGCGCGCGACGTCATTGCCGCGATCCGCAAGGTGTTGGCCAGGAAGTAGATGCCGCGCATCGGCCAAGCCGCTCAGTTGGAAGCGCTCAGCCAGCACCGGCGGCGCTTCCGCGAGCGGATCTCGTTGGCCCTGCACGACGACGTCTGCCAAACGATCACCGCAGCCGGCCTCGAGCTGGACCTGCTCAAGATGGATCTGACACCCGAACACTCCGGCCCGGTGTCGCGGGTCCAGCAGATCATGGAAGAGGCTTTGGACCGGCTCCGGCTGCTTTCCCACGAGGTCCACCCGGATCCGGTCCAGCGGTTTGGCTTCAAGTCAGCTTTGGAACGGATGGCCGATTCCGCGGCGCGCAGGTTCAAGGGCAAGATCGAGCGCTCGATTCACCCCGGCAACGCATGGGACTCCGCCGTAGCGGCTCTGGTCCACGACATCGTGGATGCCGCGGTCGATGATGCGGTTCAGTTCACCGGCGCCAAGCATCTCCGGATCCACCTGAACGAGGGGGGCGCCGAAATCGAGTACGATGGTACCGGCCCGAACTCCGATACCCCCATACGCGCCAATACGCTAACGCTAATGACCCTGTGGGCAAAGGAGGGAAACCTTGTTTTGAGGGTGACTAGTACTGCCAGGAACGGTACAATCGTTACGGTGAGAAAATAATGGCCGTCGACGTGTTGCTGGTGGAAGACCACGCGATCGTCCGGCATGGTATCCGGACCCTGCTGGAACGGAGTGGCGATTTTCGCGTCGTCGGAGAAGTGGATAGCGGCGCCGACGCCGTCCAGTTCTGCCGCAAGTCGCCGCCCCAGCTCGTGCTGATGGACCTCGCGATGCCCGGACTAAACGGAATCGAGGCGACGAGCGAAATTATCCGTCATTCGCCAACCGCCCGGGTGGTTTTCCTGTCCGCCTATGATGACGATCAATCCGTCGTGAACGCGATCCGTTCCGGCGCCCGTGGATTCGTCCTCAAACGGGCTTCGCTGGGCGACTTGCTGGACGCCCTGCGGACTGTCGCCAAAGGCGGTTCGTACTTGAGCCCGCAGGTGTCGGACAGGCTGCTGCAAAGAATCCAGCGCGGTGATCTTGAATCCGGGGGACCGCCATCGACGCTTGACGGCCTGTCGCCCCGCGAGATGCAGGTAATGCGCATGATCGCTGATGGAATGACGAGCAAGGAGATCGCGCAGAGTCTGGATTTGGGCGTGGAAACCGTCCGAAGCTACCGGAAGACGCTGATGAAGAAGCTGGGCGTCAACAATGTCGCCGGTCTCACGCAGATCGCTATTTCAGCGGGCATCACGTCTCCAACGGCAGCGGAATCGCGAACCAAGGAATAGATGCTCACTTCCTGGGGTGAGATCGCGGTAGCGGACTCCCACGTCCACCTGTTCTCGCACCGTTTCTTTTCGATAATCGCCGGGCAGCGGCGTTCGTCCCTGGACGATGTTTACGGGATCCTTGGCTGGGACCGGCCGCCTGAGTCCGCGGGCGATCTTGGCTCGATATGGGTCAACGAACTGGACCGGCACGGGGTGGCGCAGTC
Organism: Acidobacteriota bacterium; assembly: GCA_016871015.1. GTDB lineage: Bacteria > Acidobacteriota > Terriglobia > Bryobacterales > Bryobacteraceae > SYLY01. Next base: position 24,732 of record VFZX01000068.1, read on the forward strand.
CGTCCTGATCGCCAGCCTGCCTGGAGATGAGCAATCCGCGATCGACGCCGCGCAGCGGCATCCGGACCGGCTCTGGGCTTATGCAATGCGCAATCCGCTGGACCCCAACGCCTCCCGCGCGGTTCCGGCCGGACTCCGCGGAATCTGCCTGTTCCCCGCCATGCACGGCTACGGGCTCGATGACGAGCGTGCGCTGGCGGCGGTGGAAGAGATCTCCCGGACGCCGGGAACCGTGTTGTTTGTTCACTGCGGCATCCTGACCGTCGGCATCCGGAAGAAGCTCGGGCTGCCGTCCTTGTTCGACATGCGGTTCTCGAACCCGGTCGCCGTGCATCCGGTCGCGATGCGGTTCCCGTCGCTACCGATCGTGATCCCTCATTTCGGAGCCGGCTACTTCAGGGAGGCGTTGATGGTGTGCGACCTGTGCCCGAACGTCTACTTGGATACATCGAGCTCCAACTCCTGGATGCGCTTTCAGGAGCCCGGCTGCTCGCTGCGATCGGTGTTCGAGCGCGCGCTCGCGGTCGCCGGACCCCGGCGCCTGCTCTTTGGCACGGACTCCTCGTTCTTCCCGCGCGGCTGGCACAGGGCCGTTTTCGATCAGCAAACGGCGGTGTTGCGGGAGATCGGCATCGGCGCGGAAGACGCGGCCTCGATCCTGGGAGGCAACCTCCGGCGCCTGCTCAGCGGCGGTGACGCTCCAGCCAGTCCGCGGCCGTGATTCCGTTCCAAGGATATCTGCCCGCTTGGAGCCGGGACATTTTGTCGTCAGGCGACAGAACTTCGACGTCAATCCAAGGAGGCTTACTGGCTACAATACCCCAATGCAGATCGTGCTCATGGGCCGGATGGCAGCCTGGTGCCTGCCGGAGATCAAACGCCGCGTGGCCGGACACCACACTTTCACTGTGGTCGCCGATCCCACGACGGTGGACCAGTATGCCGCGCAACTGACCGCGGCTGAGGTAATCGTGGGCTGGCCCCTCACGCAGGCCATTCTGGACCGGTGCCCGAATCTGAAGCTCGTGCAAGCCGCCGGTGCCGGAGTCGACGGAATGAATCTCGAGAGCATTCCCGCGGGTGTCCAGGTAGCCAACACCTTCCATCACGAGATCGCGATTGCCGAGTACGTACTCATGGCGATGCTCTACCTCGCGCGCCGGCCCCACCACTACGATGCCGGACTCCGGAGTGGTGACTGGACCGGAAGCTGCATCTGGGGTGCGACACCCGTGTTGCCGCAATTGTACGGGCAGACGGCGCTGCTGATCGGACTCGGCCATATCGCGCGTGAAGTGGCCACCCGGGCACGCGCATTCGGAGTCAAGCTTGTGGGCGCCAGCCGCCGTCCCGAAGACACGCCCTGGGTCGACCGGACCGTTCCGTTTTCGGACTGGGAGGCGGAACTGCCAGAGGCGGACTGGGTAATCCCATGCTGCCCGCTGACACCGGAGACGGCGGGCCTGATCAGCGACACGCAATTCTCGAACATGAAGCCCACCGCGTTCCTGATCAATATGACGCGCGGCCGGGTGGTTAACGAGAGAGCGGCCTATGAGGCGCTGCGGTCCGGCCGGATCGCGGGCGCCGCGCTCGACGTCTGGTATCAGTACCCCTCTTCGGAGGGAGAATCCAAACCCCCATCAATCTATCCTTTTCATGATCTCCCGAACGTGCTTTTGTCGCCTCACAATTCGGGATGGACGCTTCCCACGATTCTCGGCCGGGTGGAAGATATCGCGGAAAACATCAATCGAGCGGACCGCGGAATTTCTGTCCTGAACCGGCTCCGGTAGCCGTGGTTTGGAGAGCTGATTGCACTACTGCTTGCAACAGGAGTTGGAAGCCTGGAGAAAGAAGCAATGGTGACCAGAACAATGAAAAAATTACCTGGAAGCACCCTGAAAAATTTGCACACTCTCTCTTCTCCCCTGTGCGAACCGGAGACATCCTTGACAAGTGTGCCGGTGGGCGGTTGACACAAACGAAGGGTAACCGGGGGACAGCGGTTAAGCTGGGGGATGCCCTGGCGAGAG
>VFZX01000069.1 GCA_016871015.1 Acidobacteriota bacterium
CAACCCGCGTGGAGTCAAACGGAAGATGAGCAACTACAACCTGAGGCCACGCGGACGATGCCAGACCCGCCGCGTCAAGATCGTATTGCGGATCAAGAAACGTTAAGTGAACAGTATTGAGATTAGGCCTCACTCGGGCTCCGGGATCTCGATCGTTTTGTCCGCGTCCAAGTTCCCAGCCCTCGCCACGGATCCTCCCGGCCAACGCACTTCGATCGAGGCCACCTTGGTCTCCGGACCCAGGCCGAAGTGCAAGGACAGCACGCTCGACGACAGGAACCCGGTGGACGGACTCACCCAGTCGTGCAACACCCGTCCCGACCCGGTGGTCACCTTCACGCTGGCGCCGATCGAATCCCGGTTCGCCCGCCGCCCGGTCAGCTTCACGCCGGTCCAATGAGCGCCAGGGACACCCGAGTTCAGCAGGATGGCTGGACGCCGTCCGAGCGACGTCACCACGATATCGGTGAACCCGTCGTTGTTCAGGTCGGCGAACGCCGATCCCCGTTGATAGCCGGTCCTCAAGAAGTGTTCCCCTGCCCCGGCCGAGACGTCCACGAACCGTTTGCCGCCCGCGTTCTCGAACAGCGTGTCGTGCTGGGCGGCGTTGGGCCGCAGGTAGTCGACATCGCCGTTGGCTGAGTATAGGTCGCGCCAGCCGTCATTGTTGTAGTCGAGGAACCCGGCGCTCCAGCCGGAATAGGGTGAGCTGAGCGGGACCAGCCCCGAGGCCGGAGACGCATACCGGAACGAGCGTCCGCCCAGATTGCGGAACAGCGCCCAGACCTGCGTGGTGAGGTTGTTGTAGAAGATGTCCGGCCAGCCGTCGTTGTCGTAGTCGCGAGCATCGGCGCCCATCGCCGACACGGTAGCGCCGTCGTCGTTGTAGGCGACGCCTGACCGTAGCCCGCGCTCCTCGAACGTCCCATCGCCGCGGTTCATGAAGAGAAAGTTGCGCTCGGTGTCGTTGGCGATGAACACGTCGGACCACCCGTCGCCGTTGTAGTCGGCAATCGCGATCCCCATCCCTTTGCCCAGCGCCCGGGCGAAGCCCGCTTTGCCGGTGACGTCTTCGAACTTCCCGCTCCCGAGATTTCGATACAAGCGGTGTGGCACTGGCGGGTACGCTTTGGGGTGGCAGTAGAAGGCGACGCCATCCTCACGGACACACCGTTTGTCGTCCGCAACGCTCCAAATCGTGTAGTTTGACAGGACCAGGTCGAGCCGCCCGTCCTGGTCATAGTCGAACCAGGCTCCCTGCACGCTCAACGTGTTGGCGGGCTTCCCCAGCCCCGCCTGTGCGCTCACGTCGCGGAACGTTCCGTCGCCGTTATTACGGTAAAGGGTGTTGGGACCAGCGTTGGCGACGAACAGATCGGTCCATCCGTCGTTGTCGAAGTCAGCCGCGGCGGCTCCAAGGCTGTAGCCGAGAGTCTCATCCGCCAGGCCTGCGCGCCGGGTGGCGTCCTCGAAGACACCCCCGCCGCGGTTGCGCAGCAGCGCGTTATGATAACGCGCCTCGGACTTGCTGAGATCCGGGAATCGCGCTCCGTTGGTGAAGTAGAGATCCGGACGTCCGTCGTTGTCGAAGTCGAGCACGGCGACGCCGCCGCACAGGGGCTGAGGAAAGTACTTGCGCTTGCCGTCGAACCCGTTTTCCGTTACATAGGCGAACTGGCTCTTCGCTGCCACATCCGTGAAATGCGGACGCTGCGCGGACACGGCCAGCGTGCAACTCAGCGCGGCTGCTGCTTTTGACAAGTGGCCGACACCCACTCCCGAAGGTTCGCACACGCGGCGGCGTCCTCGCGCGACCCGAGTGCCGCCGCGGTCCGGAACTTCGCCGCCGCTTCCGCGAGGCGTTTGCTTTCCTTGAGCAGGAGACCATGCACGATCCAGGGACGGTCCCACTCGGGCCAACGCGCCTCGATCCGCCGCAGCATTGCTGCTGCTTGTTCCGTCCTGCCGCTCAGTCCCTCCGCGACGGCGTGTGTCAACTGAAGCTCGGCGTCGCCGGGCGAGTGGGTGGCCGCCTCCGCCAGCATGCGGGCGGACTCACCGGAACGCCCCGTGGCGTTCAGGCCGCGCGCGCGAATCAGCAGTTGGACCCGGGCCAATTCGGGCTTGGCTTCCGCGCGCTGGAGAAACGGCAGCGCCGCCTCGAGCTGTCCGGCCGCCACCAGCGCACGGCCCGCCTGGGTCCAGATGCCGGGGTCCGCATTGAGTGTGAGCAGTGTCTTGTATTCGGCGAGCGCGGCTCCGGACTGCCCATCGGCGAGCAGCAGACCGGCCAAATGCAACTGGAGCAGTGGATCGTCCGGACGGGAACGCGCCATCGAGCGGAACCGGTCAATCTCCCGAGCACGGCGTCCCGCCGGATCGAGCACCGCAAGCTCGATCATGCCGGACTCGCGCCTTGCGTCCCGCTGGCGCGCCGGTCGCAGCTTCTGATACGCGTCGAGCCACACCTGTCCCTCCTGCTCGCGTCCCTGGTCCACTAGCGCACGGCCCAGATGCAGCGCGACACCGGCGTCCTCTGGTGCGAGCTTCGCGGCTTTGTGCAATACGGCGGCGGCATCGGCGGACCGCCCCAGCGACAGCAACACGGCTCCGAGCTGGTCCAGCGCCCTGACGTTCGCGGGCTCGATCCGCTCCGCCGCCTCCGCGTGGCTGAGCGCCTCCTCGTCCCGTCCCAACCGGTGCAGCAGCCAGGACCGGGCGATGTGCGCGGCGCCCAGTTTCGGGTCGAGGCGCACAGCTTTCGCCAGATGGCCGAGCGCCGGCTCCGGGTCCTGGTTCCACTCGATTTGCGCCAGATAGAAGTGACCGAGCGGATCACTGGGGTTGCTGGTGATGTAGGCAGCGAGTTCGCGAGTTCCCTGCTCCCGTCCGCTGACGGTGAGCGCCAGTGCCCGCGCGCGGTCGCGGCGTGCGCCACGATCGTTTGGAGACTGCTCCAGGTACCGGTTGTACGCGGTGACAGCATCGCCATAGTATCCGGCGTCCTCTGAGGCGCGCGCCAACGCGAGAGCGACCGCCGGACGCCCAGGTAGGCGAGCCTCCGCCCGCGCCAACAGGAATACCGCGCGAGGAAAATCGCCGGCGGCGGCATTGGCGAGTCCGCACTCGAACATCGCTGCTGGATCTTCCGGGCGGAGGCGGAGGGCAGCCTCGAGCGATTCGCGAGCCCGCGGAATCTGGCCCGCGCGTGCTGACGCCTGCCCCAACAGGAACAGGACCTCGAACTCACCGGGACGCGCGGAACTGAGTTTCGCGAGGCGGTCCGCCGCGCTGGCGAAGTTGCCCGCGCTCATGTCCAGACGCGCGAGTTGCAACGCCGCGTTCGGATGCGTGGGCGACGCCTTCAACAGCCGCTCGAGGAAGTCACGTGCCTTGTCCGGTTGTCCGCAGGCGAGGTAGTGGTTGCCGGCGTTGTTCAACAGCGCGGGTCCTGGTGCGCCGCGCGACAGTGCCGCCTGGTAGATTACTTCCGACTCCTGGCACCGGCCTGCCTGATCAAGGCGGGCCGCTTCACGCAAGTCCGGAGCCGGCTGAGCGGTCCCGGCCCCGGAGAGTGCGATCAGTAGTATTGGGAGTCTAGAATTCAATCCTCAGACCGAGTTGCGCCCGGCGTCCGAACGTGGATGCCAACTGGTTGTTGGAAACGCCAAAGAGGCTGCTCTGGACGTTGGTGTTCGGATTCGCCCAGGTCATGTTGTTAGCCGCGTTGAACACGTCCATGCGAAGCTCGGTGCGGTATTTCTCAGTGACCGGAAGGCGCTTGACGATCGACATGTCGAGATTGAACAGGCCGGGATTGGTGAGCCCTTCGTACTGCCACGGATTGGTGCGCGGAGTGAAGTTGGGCAGCCGGGCGAACGCCTGGGTATTGAACCAGCGCGATTCCGTGGGGTTGTCCACACGGGGATCGCCGCTTACATCCAGGCCGCCGAAGCGGACGAAGAAGCCCGACCTCCAGGTCATGATGCCGCTCACATCCCATCCACCGACGGCGTAGTCCAGCACACGCGGCATGCTGGACCCGAAGGCGCGTCCACGGCCCACAGGGAGCTCCCACGTTCCGGCGAAGGAAACCCGGTGGCGCGGCCGGTCGTTCTCCTGCCACGAGAAATCGCGGCCGAAGCTGGCGACGTCGTTGAAGAAGACCTGGTCCCGCTGCCGCGAATAGTTGTAGCCGAGCAGCACCGAATATCCGTCGGAGAACCGGCGCGTGAGGCGCAACTGGAACGACTGGTAGCGCATCGCGGCACCTTCGATCCCGTCGATGACATTCAGGTTGCCGTACTGTGGATAGGGGCGCATCAGCGACGTGAGGCCCACTGTGCGTTGGTACCGCAGCGCGCCGGGGAACTTGTCAACCGTCGAGAAGTTGAAGAACGGATTCGGAACCGCGCGGTTGATCGCGTCCTTGTGCCGGTAGGCGACGTTCGGATCCACCTGGTTGATGTTGTAGCCGCCCAGCAGTTGGCTGGTGAAGTTCAGGTAGTACGTAACGTCGAGCAGCAGGTGCTGCGGGAGCTGGCGTTGGAGCGAGAAGTTGATCCGGTCGCTGTAGCTGCGAGGACGGTTGAGGGCCACGTAGGACAGCGAATCGCCAAGAGACGTATAACGGCCGAGGCTCTTTTCGTAGGCCGGAACAACGGGTTGCGACGCCGGGAAAGGATCCCGCAGCCGCGCCGAGGGCACGCCAAGAACCGCGGGGTATGCACCGGTGACGTTCTTGTAGCCGACGTAGATGGTATCGAAAATGTTGAACGTGCCGCCAGTCCACGGTGTCAGGTAACGGCCATAGCCGATCCGGAACGAAGTCTGATCGTTGATGCGGTAGGCCGCGCCGATGCGCGGCGAGAATCCGCCGCGGCCGGGGTTCCACTGTCCACGGTTGGAAGCATCGGCGAACTGGAAGGCGCCGTTGAAGGTCGTCGGACCCTGGTAGAACTGGCGGACATCGGGAGGCAGTTGCGGCGCGTTGGGGCCCTGCATCTCGGGAATCGGTGAGGTGAGATCGAGTGGCCGCGTGAGCCGGTTTTGCGGATCCGTGTAGGCGGTCTCGAACTCATAGCGCAATCCGAGATTGACCGTCAGGTCGCGCGTCACCTTCCAGTCGTCGTTGATGAACGTGCCGTAGAAGCGGTTCTGGCCCGTGGGCAGAATGGTGGCGGTCATCGAGGTTGCGCCGCTGTCCCAACTGTCGGGGCCGCCACCGGCCGGCTGAATCGCGCCGAGCAGGAACGTCGCGTAGCCGTCGCCTGAGGCGCGGAGGTCCGGATTGATGTAGGTGGCTGAGGTCGCATCGGCCTGGAATCCGAATCCCGGGTTGTTGCTCACGATCAGGCTGGTGGTACGCGTTCCGCGCGTGTCGGCGCCCATCTTCAGGTAGTGCTTGCCTTGCTGGCGCGCGATCTTCACGCTCACGCTGTCGGCGTTGGGGCGCTGGTCCCAGGTGCCGCCGCGCGGCCCCATCGAGGTCCAGTATTCGCCGGTGCCGGTGCCCAGGACCGACATCCTCGGCAGCAGCTCGGGCACGGCCTTGTTGCCGAACACCGTGTTGTAGAAGTTCGAATTTGGCCAGTACTTCGCCCAGCATCCTTCGCACCGCGAGGCATAACGGGAGGCGTCGATGAAGCTGTGGTAGGTGCCGTTGATGTTGACGATCGTGGTGGAGCTGAGGGTCCAGACGGCGTCGCCGGACACCGAAGTTGCGTCGCGCTGGCTGCCACGGTCGTTGACGAAGAACTCGGATCCGGTGGGGTTGGACGTTGTAACCGGAGTCCACAGCTTGCTGTAGCGTCCATAGAACCGCAGCTTCTCGCTGTGCATGTAGTCGGTCCGGTTGGACAGGTTGTGGTAGTCTTACCGGATCGGCAGCGGCACGTAATAGTTGTTGATATTGTAGGGGCCTGTGCCCGGACGGTTGGACTTCCAGAGCCCGGCGATGTACTGCGTCGCGATCGGATCCTGCTGGGAGCGTGGGATGATGTTGCCGGGGAACGGGGTCCGGGTGATGGTCCGGCCGTCGGCGGAGGTCTGCGTGGTGAAGGGATCGAAGATGGCGCGCAGGCCGCCGGCAGCGTTCAGGGACTGGGAGAAGTTGCCTTGCCGCTCAAGGTCGTTCGGCAGCGTATTGAGGAAGTCGTTGGGATCAGTCTTGCGCCACTGCTCGTAGGCGAAGAAGTTGAACAGCTTGTTCTTGATCACCGGGTTCCCGACCGTGCCTCCCCACATGTGCGTCCGGCCGAGGTTGATGGTGCGGAACACGCGGTTCTCGAAAGCGTTCGCCCACGGATACTGGCCCTGGTAGAACGCGTTGCCGTGCCACTCGTTGGTGCCGGCCTTCATTGTCAAGGTGATCGCCGAGCCGGACGAGTGGCCGTACTCGGCATCGATTGCGTTCTGCTGGACGGCCACCTCCTGGACGGAATCGGGCGAGGGCATGTAGCTGGTCTTGTAGCCGATGCCGATCGGGCTGCCGTCGATCTGGAGGTCGTTCGAATAGTTGCGGCCGCCGCCAATCTCCTGCCGGTTTCCCGCCCAGGTGAAGTAGGGCTCGACTTCGCGCGCCGTGTCACTCTGCACCACCGCGGGATCGAGGCGGGCGAGCAGTAGCGGATTGCGCGAGATCAGTGGCAGGTTCGAAACGAGCGACGAGTCGACCGTCGTCTCGAGCTTCGCAGTGTTGAACTGGACTTGCGCGGCGACGTCGGTCACCGTCACCGCCTCGCGGATGTCGCCAGGCCGGAGGACCGCGTCAACGGTGATGTCGCCACGGGACAGCAGGACGACCTTCTCCTGGACGAACCGCTGGAATCCCGTCAACTGGACCGTGACCGTGTAGGTCCCTGGCAGGATGAGATCGAACAGGTAGCGTCCCTGTTCGTTGGTCTGGCGCGTGGAGCTCACGCCCGTCTGGACGTTGGCGAGCGTCACGGTCGCGCCGGAAATCACCGCCTGAGTACTGTCGGTGACCGCTCCCTGGATGCGGCCCCGGTATTCCTGGGCTGGCAACGAAATGGCGGCGAGAAATAGAATCGACGCGCGAGTCGCGCGGTAAGCGTTCATGGGCCCTCCTGAAGACAGGGTTTAGTTTATCAGAACTTCCGGGACGCAGTCTGGTATACTTGAAGTCTTTTTGAAGCTCGCGCGCCCCGACTCCCGGTTCCCACGGGTAAGGCCGCCTCAAGCACCGTAGCGGAGCTTGGCGCCACGCGGGTCGAACCCGGAGGTAGATTGCGAGTCCATCTTGTTAATCCCAGCGACGTAGCGTTCGGCATCGGGGTGATCACGCCCCGGTGGCTCTACGTCTTGGCGGCGGCGACGCCCGCGAATTACGGCGAGCCCATCGTCGTCGACGAGACTCTGGAGCCTTTGCGTCCGGAGTCGATCCAGCCCGGAGACGTCGTGGGAATCGGAATCCACACGGCCAACGCCTACCGCGGACTTGAGGTCGGCCGCATCGCCCGCGAGCGCGGAGCCACCGTGGTCTACGGAGGGATTCACGCGACTCTGTACCCGGACGAACCGCATGCGCTTGGCGGCGCGCACAGCGTTGTCAAGGGCGACGGAGACGTGGTGTGGGCCCAGGTGCTCGCCGATTGCGCACGCGGCGAACCTCGCCGCGAGTACGACGGGGGCCGGGTTTCCTCCGAGAGTTTCCTCCAGGCGCGGTGGGAACTGCTGCCAAGGGGCCGCTACATGTGGGCTTCCGTCCAGACCGTGCGTGGCTGCCCGAAGCACTGCTCGTTCTGTTCCGTTTGGCGCACGGACGGCCAGCGTCCCCGCCAGCGCACTTCGGATGCGGTGATTGCCGAGTTGGTCCAGTTGCGCCGGATGGGATACCGGTTCATCGCGCTCGCCGACGACAATTTCTATCCCGTGACGCTGACCGACATCGCGCTTGCCGAGCGGCAGGGCAATGACGCCAGGGTGGCCGAGCTGCGCGCGCTGCGCGCGGAGCGCTTCGAATTAATGGAACGTCTGTCGGGCCTGCCGTCCGACATGATCTTCTTCACACAGATCACGATGGAAGCGGCGGAGGACCCGCAATTCCTCGCCGCAATGGCCAAGGCGCGCATCAAAGGCGCGCTCGTTGGGGTGGAGTCGGTCACCGAGGAAGGCCTTAAGTCCGTGTTCAAGAACTTCAACGAGTCGGGCGAGAATCTCGCCGCGCGGCTCCGGAAGTTCAAGAGCCATGGGGTGCATGTGCTCGGGTCGTTCATCTTCGGCCTTCAGACGGACCGCGAAGATACGTTCGAGGCCACCGCGGAACTCGCCAAGCGCTCGGAAATCACGTTCGCGCAGTTCGTCACAATGACGCCGTTCCCAGGTACTGTCGACTTTGAGAAATGGGAGCGGAGCCTGGCGGGCCGCACGCCGGAAATCGAAGGCGTGGCCATCACCCGGTACTGGCTGATCCCCGGCCATCGCCGCCCGAAGCTGTACACTCCGCATCCGTCGATGTCCGCCGAACAAATCCGGGCCGGCACCCAACGGGTATGGGACAGCTTCTACGCGTTTCGCGACATCTGGACACGCGCCAACTGCGTCAAGTCGCTGAAGTCGCGGCTCGCCTTCGTGTTCATCTCGAAGCTGTACCGGCAAATGTACGCTAACACGGGAATCGCCACGGACAGCGCGCGCCGCAAGAGTGCGAACCGGTGGGCGCGCTGGATGGCTGTGCCCTGCCTCTATCTGTTCCGCGGCCGCCCGATGCCGGAATTGACGGCGCCGGAGCCCCGGAAACGCGCCGCCGGCTTGGTCCAGCTCGCTCCGGAATAGCCCTCAGCGGGCCGGCAAGGCCATCATGCCCGTCCAGAACAGGTTGCCCTGGCTGGCGTCCTGATCATACTTTCGCGCGAACGTGAGCTTGCCGTCGGTCCCGATGCGGAAGACGGCGAGCGACGCAGGCGTACCGCCGGATCGCTGCAGGTTCGCAACCACGAGAAGCTGGCCGTCCGGGTCAAGGGTGAAAGTGCGGGGGTGGATGCCGTGTGTGTCCGCGTTCTGGATCAAGGTGGGCTCGCCGGACTCCTGGTTGATCGAGTAGACCGCGATCGAATTTTCGCCGCCCGCGCTGGTACCGCGATTGCCGAGATAGACGAAGCGGCCGTTGGGATGGGTGTGAATGGCGCTGGTCGCCTGGGATGCGGAACGGCTGGGATCGGTGAGTGTCTCGCGGCTGAACAGGGGCGCGGCGCTGAGTGAGGGTCCGCCGGCGATGCGGTAGACGTGCAGCTTGTTCTGCGCCTCAATGGTGACAAAGGCGAACGGGCGCGATGGGTGGAAGTCGAGGTGGCGGGGCTGGTAGTTGCGTCCACCGCCGGGTGCGATTCTGGCACGGTTGCTGAGCACGCCGTCGCGATAGCCGAAAACCTGGATCGACCCGGGATCCTCCGGCTTGGTGGCCGCCGGGACATTGCCGCGCGCCACGATGATCGCCATGCTGTTGGACGGGTCCACGCGGACCTGGTGGGCGTAGACGCCGAAGTCAAGGCCGGCCGGTTGCGGGACGGCGGCGCCGATGGTGCCATCCGGATTGATGCGGTGCACGGTGGCGCTGCTCGGCTGATTGTAGGCGGTCACGATGTGTTTGCCGCTGATGTCGGTCGTCAGGAACACGGAGCGGGCAGGAACCGTGACCGGCTCGCCGTGCTGCCGCAGGACGCCTGACACCGGATCGACCTGAAAAGCCGTGACGCCGTGATGTCCGGTGCTGCCCGCGGCGTTGTTGCTCCAGGCGACGTACAGGTAGCGGCGAGAAGGGTGCGGCCAGGCCTCCTGGACATTGTCGGGAAGCGTGACCGATGCGCGCTTCTCAAGAGCCGCCCCGCGCACATCGACGCCATAGGTGGCCAACTCTCGTCCGGCGGCAGCGTGGAGGACCACCTTGGAACCCGCGGCAACCTGGGCGGACAGTGCGAATCCGATCGCGTAAAGCGCATCCTGCGTCCGGATGTACATCCGGTCGTGGCTGATCGCCGGAGTGGCGTAGATGTTCGAGCCGAAGTCGTTGACCGCGAGAACTTCCCAGTCCCCCGCGGCGCGCAGCACCACAACCTTGCCGTGTTCAGTGGCGACGAAAAGCTTGCCATCCGCGGAGACGGGCGAAGAGTAAATGTCTTCGAGCGCGCCGGTGAGACGTCCTTGCTTGATCACCTCTCCGGTGCCGGCCTTCAGAGTGGTCGCGATGCCGCCGCTCCGGATCAGGTACACGACACCGTTGTCGATGAGCGGAGAGGGAACGTCGGGGAGCGACTTCTCATGGCGCCACAGCACGTGCGTCGAAGTGACATCACCCTGGCCGCCGAGCTTGATCGCCAGCAGTCCATTGCGCGCGGCCCGCCGGGTACGGAAGAAGGTCCATTCGCGCTCGTTGAGGAAGCCGTCGCGATCCAGGTCGATGGCCCGCCAACTTCCGGTGGGCTGCCAGGGTGGGGGAAGCTCCTTCTGAGCGAGCTTGCCGTCGCGATTGGCATCGGCCGTGGCGATCACTTCCGGGAAAGGAGGCAGGTTGACCTGTTCTCCGGCGTCGTTGCCGGTGGTCCATCCGTTGAAGTAGACGTTTCCGCCGGAGAGGATGGGCGCCGATTTCGGCTGGCAGGTGAGTCCCTGGACCAACCACACCACCTCGCCGTCGAGCACCGAATAAGAGGTGAGCTGATAGGATCCGGCGGCGATGATCTGGGCTGGTCCACCCGGCGGATGGTAGACCACCGGCGTCGCGTACCCGTTGATGACGTGGCGCGATTTCTTCCATGCGAGCGTGCCGCGATCGGCATCGACGGCGAGGATGAAGGCGTCTGTGTCGGTGTCGCAGACCAGGACCACCTTGCCATCCGCGTAAACGGGCGAGCCGGACACGCCGTGCTGGCTGTTGAATCCATCGAGCGGAAACTCCCAGAGCGGCTTGCCATCAAGGCCGTAGGCGGCGAGTCCGAAATCGGCGAAGAAGACGAAGACGCGTTTCCCGTCGCTCACCGCGGTGGGGGCGGCGGCGTGATTGAGGGCGTTCCGCGGATCGCGCCGGGTGGCGCGGATGCTTCGCCGCCATAGAATCTCCCCGGTCAGCCGGCTGACCGCGAGCGTGATGAGTTCGTTGTCCTGGGCTCCGGTGAGGAAGATCCGGTCTCCCACGAGCACGGGGGACGACTTGCCTGGAGGCAGCGCGGTCTTCCAGACAACGTTCTTCTCCGGTCCGAATTCAGTTGGCAGGCGTCCGCAGGACGGGCACAGTCCGGAGCCATCGGGTCCGCGGAATTGAGGCCAATCCGCGAGCAGGGGAAGGGCGATCAGAAGCGGGAGGAGCGCGCGCATGATTCGCCCCTGATTCTACCAAGTGAAGCGGCCGTTGAACTGGACCACGCGCATTCCACCAGCGCCGTTGATCTCGCCGAAGGTAGCCGAAGTGACGTCGGTGGTGGGTCCGCCATAGTTGACGTGGTTCAAGGCGTTAAACATGTCGGCGCGGAGCTGGAGGTTCATCCGCTCGCCGATCTTGAAGTTCTTGCTGAGGGCGAAATCGACGTTCCAGGTGAGCGGATTGCGCAGGTATCCGTTGGCGACGTTGCCGGCCCGCACGGCGATGCGCGTGGCCGGATTGAGCGGGACGGCGGTGAACGCAGCGCGATTGAGGTAGAGCACCGAGCAGCGTCCGCCAACGACGCAGCGCGAGGTGGAGTTGCTTTCCCAATTGCTGGCGATGGGAGTGGCGCCGGCGCCGGCGTGGTCCGGGCGGCAGTGCCAGGGGCCGCAGGGCTGGGTGAGAGTGAGCGGCTCGCCGCTGCGTGTATTAAAGATGCCCGCGATCTGCCAGCCGCCGAGCACGGATTTGGCCGCGGGATGGAGCCGGCTCATCAAGGGAAGGTCATAAATCCAGTCGGCGAGGAACCGGTGGCGGGCGTCGCCCGTGTTGGGGCCCCGGTCAAGACGGATATTGTCGAAGTCCTGGATGTTGATGGCGGGGTCGGATCCGTAGTAGGCGCCGATGTCGCCGCCGGTGACCCCGAGTCCTTTGCCCCAGGTGTAGTGGGCGTCGAAGGCGAGGTTCCGGCTGAGGCGCTTGCGGAAGGAGCTCTGCCATCCGTGATAGGCGGTCTGCTGGGACTGGTCGACGTAGTAGGGTCCACCGAAGATGATGTTGGGATTCGGGCGGATGCCGGTGACGCGGCCGGGCAGTTTGACGCGGCGATGCAGAAGGAACTTGACGCCGCGCACGCCTACGTATCCGGTTTCAAACATCATGGTCGAAGTGATCGCCCGCTGGATGTTGAACTGGAAATGCATCGAGTAGGGATTTTCGAGCCCGGGGTTGAACGCGGAGAACGGGAAGCGGGTGCCGGAGCGGGAGTTCTGCTGCTCGACCAGGGTTCGCATCTCATCCGTGTACCGGGGGAACCTGAGGTTGAGGGCTCGCGCCTCGTCGAGGCTCCAACTGGTGCGGAACGGGACGACCGGATGAGCCACGGCCTGGCGCATGGCACCGGGCATCTGTGGGCTGAACAGGACGCCCGCGCCGCCGCGAATCACGGTTTTGGCTCTGCCGTCCGGGTTGTAAGCGAATCCGAGCCGGGGGCCGATGTTCACCCAGGGATCATGGGCGTAGGGCTTGTTGGGGTCGCGCGCGGCGCCAAAGTCGAACAAGGTCCAACTGCTGGGAGGCGAGAGGTTGTAGAAGCCGACGGGAACATCCGTGGTGGGCTGGGCGGTGGCGTTGGAGTAGAAGTCCCAGCGGATGCCAAGGTTCAGAACGAGCCTGGGGGTGATTTTCCAATCGTCTTGGGCGAACAGGCCGAATTCGTACATGCGCGACTTGTAATAGGGTGAGCCGAAAGTCGGCGTCACTCCGTTCGGGATGTTGGCGAGGAAGTCGGCTTTACTTGCGAAGGAGAACGAGGGATTCTCGGGGTTGCTGCGGAAGCCTCCGTAGAACATGTAGCGTCCGCCGAACTTGAACGAGTGCTTGCCGGAGTGGCGGGCGAATTTCTGATCCAGGCTATAGGTGGTGCCGTCCATGTCCCAGATTTCCGCCGCTCCGAGTCCGAATCCCGAAGGGCCGGCGATGCTGATCCGGGGCAGGCTGCGGTCCCAGGGGGCGGTCTCGGCTTTGCCGCTGGGATCCTTGAGATTGAAGTAGGCGTCCAGACGCGCCATGTCGCTGAAGTTGTAACCGAAGCGGGTTTCACTGGTCCAGGTGGCGCGGCCGAGAGTGTAGCTGGCCGAGAGGCGGTCCTGCACGTATTCGAAGGTCCGGTCGTTGGCGCTGATGTAGTTGGGGTCGAGCCCGAAGGGACGCATCCGGGTGTAGTTGACGGCGAGGTTGCTGAGCTGGGTGACGCGGTAGTCGGCCTTGATGATCGTGTGATTCTCGCGGCTGGTGGCGTTGCGGATGCCCTCGAAGCGGCCGATGTCGGCGTTGATCGGCACGTTCGCCGCGGGGACCAGGTCAAGCATCACGCGGGTTTCGGCGAAGGGAAGCGCGCGGAGGATCTCAGCGCGGAACTCAGCCGTGGGAACGTTCCCGTTGACCCGGCGCGACGCCGATTCCCGGTAGCCTTCATAGGCGCCGAAGACGAAGAACCGGTCACGGATCACTCGCCCCCCGGCGGAAGCGCCGAACTGATTGAACACGATCCGCGGCTTGGGGATGGCGCCTCCGGTGGCGGTGCGCGCGGCGACAAACGGGTTCCGCGCGTTGAGCCGGTGGGACTGGTAGTTTTCGAAGAACGACCCATGCCAGTGGTTCGATCCGGACTTGGCGATCACATTCACCTGTCCGCCGAGCACGCCGCCGTACTCGGCGGGAAGGATTCCGCGCACGAGCTGGACCTCCTGCACCGCGTCGATGCTCATCACGTCGATGTAGTTGCGGGCTCCGTACTGGGCCATGCCGCGCTGCTCCGGATAGGAGTTGGCGTCAGTGCCGTCGACGCTGATCCCAGTTCCGCTCGATCCAACGCCGTTGATGCGCAGCGTCCGGTTTGAGCCGATGTCGACTCCCGTAGCCAAGCGCAGCACGCTGCTGACGTTGCGCCTGCCAAGGGGCAGCTCGGTAACCTTGAAACCTTCAAATGTTTGAAGCTGCGCGGAGGAGGCGGTGTCGACTAGAGGCGCGGTGCTTTCCACCGTGACCGTCTCACTCAGTGCGCCAACCTCGAGCGAGTAGCTCTGGCGCACGGTCTGGCCGGATGACAGCGGCAGGCCGGTACTCTCGAATCGCTTGAATCCGTTGGCTTCGACGCGGACCGTGTAGGTGCCGACGCGGACGAAATCGAACGTTACTTCGCCCGATTGGTTGGTGGTGCGGGTGTTGACGGTCCCAGTCTCTTCATGAACCAAAGTGACGGGAGCGCCGGGCACAACGGCGCCGCTCGAGTCCGTGACAGTGCAGTAGAATGTCGCGGTTGTTACTTGGGCAGCCGCATAGCTTGCGAGACACGTGAATGCCCCGAGTCTGAGCCGCATGGTGTGTCCTCCTTAGAACATCAGTTTGAGGGCCCACTGCATGATTCGCATCGGATTCCGCAGGCCGCGCACCTCGCCCATCCGTGTGCCGTCGGGCGTGAGCTGATTCACGTTGGTGAATCCGATCCCGCCCGGGTCGCCGAAGAACGGAGTGTTGGTCGCGTTGATGGCCTCCCAGCGGAATTGTACATTGAAACGCTCTTTGAACGGGAAGTTCTTGAAGAGCGAGAAATCGATGTTGCGCTGGCCTGGGCCGGTGAGCACGTTGTACCCGAAGCTGCCGAAGCGGCACAGATCCTGGCGGAGGGGGACATTGCAGGTGACGCGGGAGAAGGCGAGCGGATTGAACCACCGCGCGCGCGTGGGGTTGGCCAGGCGCGGGTCGCCCGCCAGATCCGGACGGACCGTGCCTCCGGTATTGATGTCGCCGCCCTGGTTGACGTTAAACGGGAATCCACTGCGCAACGCGACGATGCCGTTGGACTGCCAGCCTCCGATCAAGTGCCGGACCGGTCCTTTGAGGCTCTGTCCTGGCAACTCCCAAACGAAGTTGGCCACCATGTTATGGGTCTGATCAAAGCGGTACCGGCCGCGGCTGCCTCTCCGGTCCAGTGGATCCTGGTAGGCGATACTCTCGTTGCCGCCGTTCTCACCGTCGCCGTGGGACTTGGAATAGGTGTAGGAAACCCCGCCCGCCAAACCGCGCATGAAACGGCGGTCCAGCTTCACCTGCAGGCCGTGATGGAAGCTCTCGCCGTAGGAGTCAATGTAGCGGATCGTGCTGATGGTCTGGACTCCCAGGCCCGGGACGGCGGGGTCGAAGAACTGTTGATAAGGCCGGCGCGCCTGGATGTTGGTGTCGGGCGAGGGCGTGGGCTGATTGAAGTTGGCGACGGAGTTGCCGGAGTGTGTGCCCTTGGAGCCGACGTAGCCGACGGTCAACGAGGCGTTGAACGGGAGCTCGCGCTGAATGTCGAAGCTCCATTTCCAGACGTTGCCGTGCTTGTAGTCCGGCGGCACGTAGAGCATCGCGACCGGGCGGGGGGCGGCGGCGACGCCGGCGGCTTGCAGGAACGGATCATTGAAAGTCAGGATTGGCTGTCCGGCACGGAACCGCCGGGTCTGGAGCATCACCGGCTGCCCGTTGCCGCCTGTCACTGGGATGTTCTGCGCGACATCGGTGACGGAGTTGAATATCAGCGAGCCGGACTTGGGCGGCATCAGGTTGAAGATCGTCCACGTGTTCAAGTGGTTGATGTTGTCGAACATCCCGGCCCCGGCGCGGAATACCAGCTTGTCCGTAGGGCGGAAGGTGATTCCCAGGCGCGGCATGTAGAAGCTGCGGTTCGGGAATAGACTGAAGGCGCCCGCGCTGCCCAGCGACGCGGGGGCGATCGCCGGGATCCGCTGGCCGCCCGGGATCTGGAATCCGGCGCCGCGCCCGGAGATTCCCGCGCCGTCACCGGGAAAGTCGAGAGTGCGCCAGAGTCCTTTCGCGTCGTAGGGCGCGCCGATAAAGTCCCAGCGGAGTCCGCCGCTGATGGTCATGCGGGACGTGATCTTCCAGTCGTCCTGGAAGTAGCCGCCCAGGCGGGTGCTCCTGGGGAAGGTCAACGGCAGACCCTCGGGAGAAGTGGACTGGTTTGGCAGTCCAAGCAGGAACGAAGCGAACGAGTGTCCGGACTCGTTGCCGCTGAAGTTGAGCGCGCCTTCCTCTACATTAGCCGCACCGCGCTCCATGGTGATGTAGTAGAGCTCGCCTCCAATCTTGATGTTGTGTTTGCCGCGGAACCAGGACAGGTGGTTTCCGATCTGCACCGTGTCCATGTTGTCGTAGCCGTTGCCGTTCGTATTTTCGCCAACTGGGAACGGCAGCCCATTCAGCCTGGGCAGTCCGTGCTCGCGGGGAGTGAGCTTGCGGCCGCCGTCGGAAAAGACGCGAAACTGGCCGAGGCCGAGCGAGTCCATGTCGAAGGTTGGGTTGTCGGTGCGGGGATTCGACGTCAGGTCGTTGGAGATGTTGAATCCGAACCGGAATTCGTTGATCATCGACGGGCTGAAGGTGTGGATCCACTGGGTAGCAAGATTGCTCACCGAGGACTTGACGAAGACCGGCAGGTTCGGATTGATGTTGTGCCGGGTGAGATTGGACCGGTCCCAGGCCAGACGTCCGAAGACGCGGTCGCTCGAGCTGAAGTTGTGATCGACGCGCGCGAAGTAGGTGTGCGCGTTGACCGGCTGCGGGACGGCGGCGATGGCGTTGAAGTCGAACGGGTCCGGCTGGCGGAACTGGGGAAGCGGGACGAATTTCTCGAGGATGTTGCGCGCGCCGGGGTGGATCTGGGACGCGGGCAGAATGTTGTTGGGGATCGGGACCCCTGTCCGCGCGTCGAACAGAATTGTCGGATTGCGGAACTGGCTGGTTCCACCGATCGGAGTTGGACGCTGGATCTCGGAGAAGTCCCCGCGCCGGAAGGCGTCGATTACGAAGTTCGCGTTCTGAACCGCGGCGACGCGGTCCAGCCGGTGCTCCATGTTGAACGCCCAGAAGGTCCGGTTCTTGCCGCTGTACAGCTTCGGGATGGTCACCGGGCCACTCATAAAGAATCCGAACTGGTTGCGGCGGAGCGTGTTCTGCTTGAGGCGTTCGAGACCGGCGGGCCGCTCGAAATTCAGGAAGTAGTTTTCGGCGTCAAAGATGTTGTTGCGCAGGAACTCGAAGAACGTCCCGTGGAGCGTGTTGGTTCCGCTCTTCATCGTGATCTGGACGTTGGCGCCACCGCCGAAACCGTACTCGGCGGTGAAGGCGTTGGTCTGGATCTTGAACTCCTCGATCGCTTCGATGGAGGGCACAAAGTTGGTGATGTTGATCCGCGGGTCTTTGGCGTCGACACCGTCCAGCGAAACCACCTGGAACGTTTCGCGCTGGCCGTTGGCCGAAACGGAGAAGCCGGAGCCGGGGATCGGGAATCCGCCCATGCCGTCGCCGAGGCCGGTCCTGCTGCCGAACTGGACGCCGGGCACCAGCACGGCAAGCCCGACCATATTCCGGCCGTTGATCGGCAGGTCGATAATCCGCTTGTTCTCGATCACGGCACCGACGGTGGCGTTCTCCGTGTTGAGCTGGACGGTGTTCGCCGAGACTTCGACCGACTCAGCAACCGCGCCGACCTCAAGTTTAAAATCCTGGCGGACCTGCGCCGAGGTCTCGACGCGGATGTTGCGCACAGTCTCTGACTTGAAGCCCTGCATCTCGACGCGGACCTCGTAGTTTCCGACGAGGATCAGCGGGAAGATGTACAGACCGGAGGAATTGGTCTGAACGGCCAGCGAAACGCCGGTGTCCATGTTGGTCATGGTCACCCGGGCGCCGGCGACCACAGCGCCGGTTGCGTCTTCCACGAGACCCTGGATGGATTGGCCGGACTGCGCGAACAGCGGAACGGCGGCCAAGGCCAAAATAAGCCGGTAGTTGTTGTGATTCATCACCCTTCACCTCAGCGGTAATGATAAACCACTATCCGGGCCGTGCCAAGCCCGTTCACGGTTTACGCGGCCGGAGCAGCGTGGATGAACAGACTGGCGGGGAAGGTCCGGGGTGGCCGGTAGGGCTGGAACCGGTAGCCCACGCCGAAAATCGTTTCGATGTACTGGTCGCCGAACCCAGCCAGCTTCTTGCGGAGGCGCCGGATGTGAACGTCGAGCGTACGGGTGCGGATCTCCCGGCTATAGCCCCAGATGTTGCGGAGCAAGATTTCGCGCGGCACGATGTCGCCGGCGTTTCCAACGAGGGCCGCCAGGAGCTCGAACTCCTTTCTTGTCAATACCATGGCACGGTTGTCAAGAAAGGCTCGCTGCATCTCGAAGTCGACCAAAAAATGCTCGTCGCTATAATTCCGTGGGTTATGCATACCCCGATACTAGGGCGGAACCGTTTACAGGTCGTAATGGAGGTGTAAAAATTTTGTAAAAACCGGCCCGGTGGGCTATTCCACACCCCTGGCCCCGCCGAGAGGGCTCAATCGATGACGTAGGGACCGGGCTTGTCCAGGATCAGGTACCGTCCCTTGGCGTCCTCGGCGTCGAGACGCACGTGGACAGCCCGGACCTGGTCAGGGGTCTGAGACAGGAACTCACCCTCATCCCCCGGATTCAAGGTCTTGGTGGTGACGTCGGCGATCATCCGGGAGATCATCTTGCCCCCCGGCTCGAGGAATTCGAAGAACAGCACCACGCCGTCCAACGGCTTGAGGGCCGTGCTGCGGACGGTACCGTCGAGGGTGATGATGCCGTTCTCGCGCTGGATCTTGAGCGCGGCGATATTGAGGTCCGGCGGGCGCTTCTCACCGGGCTTGCGGCGCGGACGGGTGTCGCGGCGGTTTTGCGCCAGCAACGCCCCGGCGGCCGCGGGCAGCAGGGCGGCGAGACTCCGCCGGGTCATCCGATCTGGGCAACCACCTGGCGCATGAAGGCGAAGGATTTTTCCATGCCCGGGACAGGCGCGTCAGCGTTGATTTCGTACTCAAGCATCGCGCCACCCCGGAAGTTGAGCTTCTTGAGGGCCAGGAAGACCTCCTTGACCGGCATGGCGCCTTCTCCGACTGCGCATTGGCTCTTGGCGTCGCGGAGATCTTTCAGGTCCTTGACATGGAGATCGAACAGGCGTCCCGCCTGGCCCGCAACCTGGATCGACTCAACCACGTCGGCGCCGGTGCGGACGGTGTGGCCGATGTCGATGCACAAGCCCATGCGCGGATCCATGGTCCTGACCGCGTCGAGCACGCTCTGAGGCGTGGGGAAGTGTTTGTCCTCGGGACCGTGATTGTGGATCGCGGCACGGATGTTAAACTCCTTCACGAGCCTTTCGACCATCGGCAGGGTCTTCATCGACGGCGCGCACACCATCATCGGCATGCCGGATGCCTTGGCGTATTCGAACATCTTGCGAAGGGTAGCGTCGTCGCCTTTAAGGTCGATGTTGCCGCCCGACAGAATCTTGATCTTGGCGGCGGCGAATTCCTTCCGCGCGGCGGCGATCTCCTCGGGTGTGCTCGTGTAACGGAGATGGAACTCCTTGATGCTGACATGGTGGACGTTCAGCTTCTGGATGGCGGCAATGGCGTCGGCGCGCGACAGATTGCGCAGCGAGTAGGAGGCGACTCCGAGAACGAAGGGGGCTTTGGCGAAGGCGGCCGGTCCAGTGAGAGTGGCAGCGGCGGCGGAGGTGAGGAAGGTCCGGCGGGTAGTCATCGGACCTAGAATATCGCAAACCCGCTCAAAGGGGAATACGCGGGCGGGCTTCCGGACCTGTCCAGATAGTTTTTACAGGTTCTTCCGATGCCGCGGCGCGGACAATCCGGGGACGGATCACGAACAGCGTCTGGCCCTGCTCCTTGGAACGGCTGTCCTGACGGAAGGCAGCGCCGAGAACCGGGATCTGGGCGAGGCCTGCCATGCCGGTGATCGAGCGGGCTTCAGAGGCACGCACCAGGCCGGTGACGAGGGCGATCTCGCTGTCTTTGGTACGTACGCGGGAGGTGAACTTCCGGTTGGCGATCACTGGGATCCCATTCAGAGCCTGGCCGGTGAGGACTTTGTACTCGGCCTCGACATCCATGCCCACCTCGTCCAGGCCGTGCACGCGGGGAGTGATCTTGAGGACCAGGCCCAGGTCTTCGAAGTTAAACGTAGGTGGAGGCCGGAAAGCCTCGCCCCCACTGGTGTCGCCGAAATAGCCAGCGGTCAGAATCGGATACCGGTCGCCGACATGGAACGATACCGCCTGTCCCTCGGTCGACCGCAACTCGGCGCGCGAAAGCGTCCGGGACGAGGACTGCGACATCGAGGCGAACAACTGGCTGTCGGCGATGGCAACGGCGAAAAACTTGGCGGGGCTGAAGTTGGCTAGGTTGCGGAGGAGCGCTGGAATCGTCACCCGGGTGCCGGTGATCTCGGAAACGGAGCGGATCGGGAATAGCGTGGGCAGCTTCAGGCCGAGGTCGAGTGAGGAGTTCTCGGCGACCTCGATCAGCTCGACTTCAATGTGTACTTCCGCCTTGAAGCGAAGTAGATCCTGGAACAGGGCCAGCGCGGGCATCACCTTCGACACCCGGTCCTTAATGAGGACCATGCGCTGCGCCGAGTCGATACCGAAGCGCTGGATCTCCATCAACTGCTGGACGGCCCGGGCCAGTTCCTGGGCCTCCTGCACCGTCACCGGCGTGGGCAGGGGAATGGCTACGGCAATGGTGTGCTCAAACTCCTGGCGTTTTTGCTGGGTGTCCCGTGCGACCAGGGCCATCCGGTCTGACACGGGTACCAGGAAGGTGCCCGTGGCGGCCGTGGCGGCGATCTGCGCCTCCTGGAATCCGGCTGGGGCCAGGCGCAGCTTCAGGTTCGAGAGCGGCTGAAAGTCGGCTTCGAAGATGGGCTCGACTCCGAAGGCGCGCAGGACGGCTTCCATGATTTGGCGTGAGTCGCCGCGGAGATCGAAGGTCTGCGTGCCGGGCCTGGGTTGGAGCCTCGGCGGCGGCCTGAGCACTTTCGCCGTCTCCAGCTCTTCCCGCGTCACTGGATCGCGTTCCTCGATTTGCAGCATGGGGACTGCAGGGGGGCCCGGAGGTTTGAAGTTTGAGGCGATCATCGCCCGCGAGCGGAGAGAGGTGCTCTTGGCCCACAAGGTGCGGTCCCCAGGGTCCAGCGCGGCGGCTTGAGAATAAAGAAGATAGGCGTTGACGACATCGCCCGATTTTTCCGCCTTTTCGGCGCCGGACCGCAGGCTGGCGGGGGTCTGGGCCAACGCGGCGCTGAGACAAGCGAGGGCGGACAACGGCAGGCAATTGTGGCGCAGACCCATCCACCACATTTGACGCACCAATAAGGCGAAACGTGGAGTCAACCGCGGCGGGGAAACAGCCGATAGATGAACGGATGACGTCCACCCGCCTTCCCACCGTTTTCAAGCCTCCGATCCCCAAGACATATGAGGAGTTAGGGATTCCCGAATCGCTGGTGATCGACTTGGTTCTGCGCCGCCTGATGATCGAAGGGTTCAGTAGCCTGAGGTCGCTGTCGGGGGCGCTGCGGTTGTCGTTCCAGGTGGTTGAGACCGCGTTCCGCCACTTGCGGAGCCAGCAACTGGTTGAGGTAAAGGGCATGAATGGCAACGACTACCAGTTCGTGCTGTCGGTATCGGGCAAGCAGTTGGCCTCAGACCGGTTCCAGATCTCGCAATACGCCGGCGCCGCTCCCGTGTCGCTCAAGGAGTATTCGCGTGCGGTGCGGGCGCAGGCAGCCCGTGTGCATGTGGACCGGAAGACCCTGCGGTCGGCAATGTCGGATCTGATTGTGACAGACCGGCTGCTCGATCAACTGGGCCCGGCGCTGATCTCGCAGAGCTCTATCTTCCTGTATGGCCCGTCAGGGAACGGCAAGACATCGCTCGCCGAGCGCATGCTGCGTGTCTACCAGGACGCGGTCCTGATTCCCTACTCGATCGAGGTGGACAACCAGATCATCAATCTCTACGACCCCGTGGTGCATACCAAGCTCGAGCTGGAGGATCCGGAAGTGGATCCGCGCTGGATCCTGTGCCGGCGGCCGTGCATCGTCGTGGGCGGCGAGCTGGTGCCCAGCATGCTCGAGCTGCGCCTGGACGACTCCACCGGGATCTACGCCGCGCCGCTTCAGATGAAGGCCAACAGCGGCATCTTCATCATCGACGACTTCGGACGCCAGCTCATGTCGCCGCGCGATTTGCTCAACCGCTGGATCGTGCCGCTCGACCGCCGTGTCGACTACCTGAGCCTGCGCTACGGGGTGAAGTTCCAGATTCCCTTCGAGCTGATGGTGGTGTTTTCGACCAACCTCGACCCGGGAGACCTTGCCGACGAGGCGTTCCTGCGCCGTATTCACAACAAGATCCTGATCGAGCCTGTGGATGCGCAATCGTTCGACATGATCTTCTCGCGCGTGGTAAACGGGCGGAGGATCCCCGCTGATCCGGGAGCTTCGGAATACCTGCGGGCATTATGCCAGGCCCGCGGCACAGACGAGCTCCGCGCCTGCTATCCGACCGACATCTGCAACATCATCCAGTCCATCAGCGACTACGAAAAACGCACGCCACGGATCACCAAGCCGGATCTCGAACGGGCGGTTGAGCTCTACTTCGCCAAGAGTCACAACAACATGCTCTGATCCTGCTTGCGGAGCAGGCAATTACCCGCAACGAGCAGGCCGCAGCCGGATCGTATGAAGCAGCGAAGCGCATCGGTGGGGGTGCACACGATGGGTTCGCCGCGGACGTTGAAGCTGGTGTTGACCAGCACGGGACACCCGGTGACGCCCTGAAAAGCCTTCAATAGGCCGTGGAAGCGGGGGTTGTCCATGTCTGTGACGGTTTGGACACGGGCCGAGCGGTCCACGTGCGTGACCGCGGGCAGGGTGGGCGAGGAAACCGGCATGGTGAAGAGCATGTAAGGGCTGGGACCATTGATTTCGAACCAGGCGCTAGCTTCCTCCGCGATCACCGCCGGTGCGAACGGACGGAAGCTCTCGCGGAACTTGACACGTTCGTTCAGCATGGCCTGGGTGTGGGGCGAGCGCGGGTCGGCCAGGATGGACCGGTTGCCGAGGGCGCGGGGCCCGAACTCCATGCGGCCTTGGAACCAGGCCACCGCCTCTCCCTGGGCGATGGCTTCCGCGGTTTGGCGGAAAAGGGCAGTATCGTCGAGGACCGTGTAGCGGGCGCCGTGCGCGTTGAGCGTGGCTTCGATCTCCTTCTGAGAGAACTCCGGGCCAAGGAGCGGCCCGCTGGACTGGACTTCGCGCGGCTGTCCAAAATGCTCGTGGAAGGCCGCCAGCGCGGCTCCCAGGGCTCCACCCGCGTCGCCCGCCGCTGGCTGGATCCAGATCTCCCGGAAGCAGCCGTCACGCAGAAGGCGTCCGTTGGCGGTGCAGTTGAGCGCGACCCCGCCGGCCAGGCACAGGTTCTGCTCGCCGGTAAGGCTGGCGGCGGTCCGGGCGAGGCGCAGAATCACATCTTCAAGTACGGACTGGACGGAGGCGGCGAGATCCTTGTGCCGCTGGGTGAGAGGCTCTTCGGGGGTGCGCGCGGGTCCGCCGAACAACTGCTCGAAGCGGCGGTTGATCATCGAGAGTCCGGTGCAAAATCCGAAGTAGTCGAGGTTGAGGCGGAATGAACCGTCGGGATGGATTGAGATCAAGTGGTCGCGGATCTGTTGCGCGAAGGCGGGTTCGCCGTAGGGTGCGAGTCCCATGAGCTTGTACTCGCCCGAGTTGACCCGGAATCCGAGGTAGTGCGTGAAAGCGGAATAGAGGAGGCCGAGGGAATGGGGGAAGTGGATCTCGCGGAGCGTGGTGATCTGGTTGCCACGTCCGGCCGCGATGGAGGTGGTTGCCCACTCGCCAACGCCATCGAGTGTGAGAATCGCGGCGTGTTCGAAGGGTGATGGATAGAAGGCGCTCGCGGCGTGGCTGCGATGATGGCTCGAAAACAGGAGACGCGCCGGATCAAACTGGCCGAGGCCGCGGAACTCGCCGGTGAGCAGATCCTTCTGGAAAAGCTTTTGCCGGAGCCAGACCGGGATCGCTTTGCGGAACTGGGTCCAGCCGCGCGGGGCGAAGGTGAGGTAGGTCTCGAGGATGCGCTCGAACTTCGGGAGCGGCTTCTCGTAGAACACGGCCGCGTCGAGCGCGTCGAGTGTCAGATGCCCGTGGCGGAGGCAGAAGGCAGTGGCTTGAGCGGGAAAGCCCGGGTCCTGCTTGCGGCGCGTGAAGCGTTCCTCCTGGGCGGCTGCGGTGATCCGGCCGTTTTGGACGAGTGCGGCCGCGCTGTCGTGATAGTAGGCCGAGATGCCCAGGATGTTCATCCGCAGGCACTATGTTGGCACGATCGGGGATCAGGCGTCGATGGAGCCGATGCCGGCGAGGGGAAGCTCGACCATGCCGTCAGCGGAGCGCAGAGTGGCGTCCATGGCGTGTTCCAGGCCCCGATGCGTGAAAGTCCATGCGCGGCCGCTGGAATCGATCACCCAGATGTTGGGCACTCCGAAGGCGAGGTAGTCATCCAACCGCTCGCGAAGCTTTCCGAAGGTGTCTTCGGGAGACAGAATCTCGATGACGATGTAGGGCGGCGATGTCAGCGCCTGTTCGTCAGGCACCGGCGTCTTCACTACGGAGACGTCCGGAACTCGATAGCGCCCTGGCTCGACTTGGATCCGGAGCTCGGCAAACGCCTTCAGCCGGAGACTCTTCCTGCGGGCCCAAAACCAGATGGGAATCCCAGTTGCGAAACTACTGTGGTCCTTTTGCCCCACGTGCCTCTCTTCGAGCACGCCGTCCACGTAGTCGCAGTCCGGGCGATAGGTTGTGGACAGATACTCCTCGACCGGGACGAACGTGGCAGTGGCCGCCATGTCCGGATTATACCGCTATGCGGTGGCCTTTTCCGCCTGCGGCTCCGGCATCAGAGCGGGAGCAACTTTGGAAGCAACCCCGTAGATCACCATGGCGCTCAGCACCCCGGTGAGGAAGTCCGTGACGATGACAGCCGCAGCAGTGTAGATCATCAGAGCGATATGGCCGGGGCCATGCTCGACAACCTGCCTGACTTCGGCGGGCTTCACCATGGCCGTGGCGACAAACAACAGGATGCCTCCGATGGCAGCCATTGGCACAAGCTCGAGGTAATGGGCCAGAAATGCGGCCAGCAGCAGCTTGAGCGCGAATTTGAAGATCCCCGCGAGCGGGGAGATCGCGCCGAGCCTGATATTGGCGGCGGTGCGGGCGAGCGCGCCCGTGTGCGGGAAACCGTGCAACAGCGGGACGATCAGGTTCACCAGACCCTGGCCCCAGAGTTCCTTGTTCGGGTTGAATGCGAGTCCGCGGTTGCCCGCCATCCGGTCTGCCATGCGCGAACACAGCAGGCTCTCGACGGCTGCGACGAAAACGATGGCGAGCACAAAGTAGGTCAGGTCGCCGAGGAAGGCGGCCGTCCACTCGATCGGCCGTGGCGGGGTGAAAACGAAGAAGTCCGTCGGGATCCGGCCGTAGCGGTCGTGGACCAGAGTCAGGCCCTTCGAGCTCCAGACCGTAGCGGCAATGATGGAGGTGACACCGATGGCGATGAGTGGAGCAGGGATGAACGGCGAGACTTTGAGCAGTGCCTTCGTGATGGCGAACGTAACCAGGCCAAGGATGATTGCGAAGATGCTGATCTCACCCGCGTTCGCGGCTATCGTCTCAATCTTCGACATCAGGGTAAATCCCATCTTGGCCTTCAAGCCCAGCACTTCGCCGATTTGGGAGAGCGCGATCGTCACGGCAATGCCGATCGTGAATCCCACAATAATCGAATGCGGCACCTTTGAGACCACCCGGCCCGCCCGGACCACTCCGAGCAGCATCAGGATGAGGCCGGCAATGACCGACGCCAGGATCATCATCCCGAGATCGTAGCTCTGCATGATTCCGCCAATGACCGGGATGAAGGCAGCGGTTGGACCGTAGACCTGATACTTGGAACCGCCGAACAGCGCGCCGATGAGGCCGGCGACGGCGCCTCCAACGATTCCCTGTTCCGGACGGAGACCGGATGCCATGGCGAAACCCATGGCAAGGGGGATCGCGATCATGGCCACCACCAAGCCAGCGGTGAAGTCCCGAAGGACATTCATTTTCCAATCGCCTTTTGACAGGTCCTCGTATCTACCGTCAACGGGGGTCAGGTAGTACCGGATCCGTTCCGGAAGGCTTACTTGGTCACTCGTGCTTGGAGTCACGGGAGCTCCTTCTTATGCGACGTTATGCAACGGACTGGAGGGCCGCGGCGGGCTCTTCTGCCGCAAGCCGGTTGAGCGGCAGGAACTGGCGCGCGCCGGCGTCCCAGGCGTTGATGCGGCCGGTCGCGACGTCGTAGACCCAGCCGTGCAGCTCAAGAGTGCCACGGCGGGTTTTCGCCGCCACCGACGGATGGGTCCGCAGGTGGTCGATTTGGGAAAGAACGTTCTCTGCGATGAGCGCCTGGAGCCGTTCTCCCTCGGTCTTGAGGTGCGTGTGGTTTTCCTCGACAACGCAACGGGCGGACTCCGCGTGGCGCAACCAACTGGCGACGGCGGGCATTGCTTTGACCTTCTCGGGATGCAGCGTGCCCTTCATCGCACCGCAATCGGAGTGCCCAAGAACCACGATGTGGCGGACTTCAAGCGCCATGACGGCGTACTCGATCCCGCTCGAAACACCACCGAT
>VFZX01000070.1 GCA_016871015.1 Acidobacteriota bacterium
TCGCTTGATGACGGGGCGTTCCGGCGGGCATGCTTGGCTCGTGTCCGAGTCCGGCGCGAAACACGCGGCGTTGCCCGCGAGGGACGAACTCGAGCGGCGGACCCGCGCGCTGTTCGACGCGGTCTCGTCACGGCGCGGCACCGAGGCGGAAACGGCGGAACTGACGCGGCTGTTGCTGGCGCCGTTTCAGTCTTCGATCGCACCCGCGGAGCGTCTGCTCGTGGCCGCCGACGGCCCGCTGGAATCGGTCCCTTTCGCCCTGCTTGCGCCGTCGATCGAAGTGGTCCAGATTCCGTCGATATCAGCCCTCGCGTTGATGCGGCCGGAACTCGCGCGCCGCCCAATCGCTCCGCGAACCGTTGCCATCGTGGCGGATCCGGTCTACTCCAGCCCGTCGGCTGGCACGGCGCCGGATCCCGGCGATCTGCCGCGGCTGCGGTTCTCGGGCATCGAAGCCGGATATGTAGCAGCGATCGCCGGGCGCGAGAACGTGTCCCTCGCCACCGGACACGAGGCTTCGCGCGCCTGGCTCTCTCGCGCGCCGCTCTCCAGTTTCCGGATCATCCACTTCGCCGCGCACGCGACGGCGGACTCGAATCGCCCGGAGTTGTCCGGCATTCAACTTTCGCGGTACGACGCCGCCGGAAAGCGGATCGACGGCTTTCTGCGCCTGCCAGAGATCTACGACTTGGACCTGCGCGCGCGGTTGGTGGTGTTGAGCGCGTGCCGGTCCGCCGCGGGCGCGGACATGCCAGGCGAAGGGCTGCTCAGCTTGACGCGCGGATTCCTCTACGCCGGCGCGGCCGCGGTCGTCGCCACGCTGTGGGACGTGGACGATCGCGCGACAGCCGAGTTGATGAGGCGCTTCCACGGAGGGCTGATGGGGAGGAAGCTCGCTCCGGGACGCGCGCTGCGAGAGGCTCAGCTCGCCATCCGCGCCGATCCGCGCTGGAAGCATCCGTACTTCTGGGCCGGCGTGACGCTGCATGGAGAATGGCGTTGAGCGCCTTGCCGCTGGACCGCGCGCAGTTCGACGCGTTGCTCGCGAGACTGGATTCGGACCGCGACAACGCGGCCGTCCGCTACGAGGAGTTGCGCGAACGCTTGGTGCGCTACTTCGAGTGGGAAGGGACCGCCGACGACGACCAATTGGCGGACGAATGCCTCACGCGCCTCGCGCGAAGGATCGCTGCCGGCGAGCGGGTCGACAGTCCTGCGGGATATGTGGCGGGCATCGCGCGGCTGCTCGCGCGCGAGCGGCGCAGGGCCGAGGCCAAGCGGGCGTCCACATTGCCCGACATCGCGGCGCCGCAGCCCAAGGACGAACCGCGGGATTGGGCGAAAGCGGAGCAGCACCTCGACCAGTGCCTCGCCGAATTGCCCGCGGAAAGCCGTTCCCTGGTGCTGCGCTATTACGAGGGCGACGCCGGCGAGCGCATCCGGAACCGCGCCCGCTTGGCGCGCGAGATGGGCATTTCCGTCAACTCGCTCCGCAATCGCGCGCTCCGCGTCCGCGCCAGGCTCGAACGTTGCCTCGTGGATTGCGGAGGCCGTGATGAATCCGGGCTCGGCGTCACTAATAGAGAAAGGACCATCGATTGAATCCGTTGACTCGAGAGTACGCGGTGGAGATCGACTATCTTCTGCACCGCATGAACCCGGACGAGCGCGAGCGGTTGGGCAAGCGCATCGTCGAGGATCCCGAGGCGTTCGACCGCGTGCTCGACGCCGAGACCGAGTTGTACGACGCGTACGTGCGGGGAGGGCTGCCGGACGCGCTGCGAGCCGGTTTCGATCGCCACCTGTTGCGGACGCCCGCGCAACGCCAGCGGTTGGCGGCTGCCGAGTTACTCGCGCGCCGCCGCGGTCCGGCACGGGTCTCGCGTGTCCTGTTTTGGGCTGTCGCCGCGAGCCTCGTCCTTGCGCTCGCCGTGGGTTCGATGTACTGGGGAAGCGGACCGGCGCCGGGTGACACCGCGGTAGTCCGGCTGCGTCTCACGCGGACGCGCGGACCGGCGGCGATCCCGGAGGTTCGCGTCACGCCCGGTTCCGCCTTGGAGATCCGCGTGGCGTGGGATCCGGACGAACCGCCCGGCGAGTTCCGCGCCGAGGTGAGCCGGCAAGGCGTCGCCGTGTGGAGGGGACCCGTCCAACCGGGCGGCGATCCGCCCGAGCTTTCGCCACGGCTCGACCCAGGACTACTAGCACCAGGACTGCATGAATTAGCCGTGAAGACCCTTGCGGGTGAGCCGGTTGGGTTCGCTGAATTTCGCGTCCGGTAGAATCGCGGGACGCGCGCCGTGATGTTTCCGCTCGAAACGACACTCAGGGTATCCCCCCTTGGAGGTGTCCTTCGATGTGGCAGTCGACTCGTGGTCCGTTGGCCTGCTTCGTCTCCTTCGCGCTGGTGTTTCAACTGGCGGAGCGCGAGCTTCGTGCGGCGGAGGGGCTCGCGCGGCCGGCGGCGGCTCCCACACCCGCCGTGCAGCCGGCGGCCGCGGAGCTGGTGGCGAAAAGCGCGTCCACGAACGAAGCCACGCCGGGACTGCTGCAAATCCAGTCCGCCAACGACTACCGCCCCGTGATCGCCGCCAGCCGGCGCTTGTCTCCGGCAACCGTGTCCGAGGTCGCCAACGGACAGGTCACGATCACGTACTCGGCCTACAACCTGCGCGACCAGCCCGTGGACGGCGTCTTGCTCACCGTCGCGTTGGCCGCGGGCGTGACCCTCGTCTCCGCGTCCCCGGCGCCGGACCGCTCCGGCGCGGAACTCGCCTGGCAACTCGGATCGCTGCCCGCCACCGGATCCGCCAACGTGCAGGTCACGGTCGCCTTCCCCGGAGCTCCGCCCGCGCGGCTCGATGAAGGCGCGAAGGTGCATGCATATTGGGCCGGACGCGGATTCGCCAACGCCGCCGCGCCCGCCGCGCTTCGGACCGCGCCCATCGCCGCCGGGACGATCGCGGCAACACCGGACGCGAATCCGGCCGATGTGTCCGTCGCGGCCAAGGCGGCCGAACTGGGCTTCGATCCCACGGCGATGTTCCGCTACGTGCGCGACAGCATCGGCAACGAAGTCTACGCCGGATCGTTGCGCGGCGCGCGCGGCGCGTTGTGGGGCAAGGCCGGCAATTCCACCGACAAGGCAAGCCTGCTGATCGCGATGCTGCGCGCGGCGGGCATTCCAGCTCGCTACGCGCGCGGATCGCTCGCCGCGGATCAAGCCCGGCAGATCATCGCGTCGATGTTCCCGGCGCGGACCAGCGTCGCCGGATTCGTCGCGCAGGGCGAAACCGTGAGCAATCCGCTCGCGGACACGACGCTGCTCGCCGAAGCTGCCGATCACTTCTGGGTCCAGTACGACGACGGATCCGGCTTCCGTGATCTTGATCCGTCGTTCGCC
The DNA here is from genome assembly GCA_016871015.1 of Acidobacteriota bacterium. Taxonomy (GTDB): domain Bacteria; phylum Acidobacteriota; class Terriglobia; order Bryobacterales; family Bryobacteraceae; genus SYLY01. The sequence continues at coordinate 3,404 of VFZX01000070.1, forward strand.
GCGTCGCAGCCGGGCAACGCGTTCACCACCGCGGCGTCGACGTTCAACGAGATCCCGGACAACTTGCGCCACAAGGTGACGATCCGGCTCAACGCGGAAACGTACACCAGCTTCCTGTTCCCAGGCACGTCCACCGCGAAGGTCCTCGAACACACCGTGAACGCGTGCGAAGTCGCGGGCCAGCCGTTGACGCTCGGTCACCTCGTGGACACGCGGCAAATCGGCGCAATCGTGTTCTCATCCCTGACGCACACGTATTCGCCGTACCTGCTCATTGGACAGAACGATCTCGATATCGGCGACGATCCTCTGATCCGCGGCACGGACTATCAGGAGACGCTCACCAACTTCCCCTTCGGATCGCAGGTCCTCACCGGCGTCTTCCTCGAGTTCGACGTGCGCGGACCAGCGGGTCCGGCCCGCACGTTCCAGCGCACGCTGTTCGACCGCATCGGATTCGCGGCGCGGCAGGGACTCTCCACGGCGCAGGTCACCGTTCCCGCCAGCGCCACTCCGGCCATCTCGAGCTTCGACAACGTGACGATCCGCCTCGATTCGTCGCTGGTTCCGTTGGAAGCGGGCGCGGTGCTGGCGCAGCGGGAAGCGCTGCTGCAAGAACGGCAAGCCGCGGCGGCAAGCGGCGTGAATCTCAACTCGAACGCGCCGGCGGATCAGGCGCGGCAGGGGCAACTGGGTCTCGCGCTGCGGATGCGGCTAATCGGACTGACACAGGCGTTGGCCGCGTCATACCTCGCATCAAGCGATCAGTTGCTGCCCATCGTGGCCGGTTCGCAGGTGGTGAAGGCTTACCATACGAGTCCTCGCGTTCTTCTCAGCACGGCGGCGATCAAACCCGGCGCAGCCACTTCGACGCTCGAACTCGGCATCGACAGACAAAAGGACGACGTGCGGGGCATCGCGGCGCCCGGGCAGGTATCGAAAGCAGCGATACAGTTTCAGCTCCAGTGGGGCATCACGCTCTCCGTGGTGGAGAGCCAACTTTTCCAATCGCTCACGATTCAGGGTTCCAATGTTGTCCTCCGCGCGTCGTTCAGTGCGATCGGCGTGCTCGAGGCGGCGAAAGCGCAGCGCATTGACCTGATCGTCTATGACTCTCTCTCGGCGCACAAGGTAGCGGGCGCGGCGTATTCTGATGATGCGAAGGCGCGCATTTCCGTCGCATTGCGGCAAGGCAAGGTGGTGCTGGCGCCGGCCCGCGCGCCGGTCATTGGCGGACAGGCGCGGATGGCATGGCTCGAGACCGATGCGGCAACGGGCGCCACGCAGGACACGGCCGAGGACGGCACGCATTCGAACATTGTCGCCCTTTCCGCTTCATACGTTGGCTCGTTCATCCTGGCCGGGGCTCTAGGCTTCGGTTCGGCGATAATCGCCCTGCAATGCCTCAAGGCTGGCAACGTCGGATGCGCGGTGGCCGCCGGCGTAATCGGCGTGGGCGCGGTCCTGGCCGCGATGGGCGGCGCATACATCTTGGCCGTGCAACTGTTCACCAAGCTGGGCAGTGTAGTCTTGACCGTCGCAAACGCGGCCGCGACGTCCGCGGTCACCGCGGGGGGCGCCGCGGCCGTGGGCGCCGCGGTGGGCCTGGTGATCGATCCACCCCTAGCCGGATCGCTCGTCGGCCAGGACCTGAACGTACCCTTCACACGCCCCGCCTTCGACACGCGCGATGTCACGCGCACAGGCAACGCGTCCGCCGGAGCCCTGTCTGGAACCGTGCAGAGTCCGGCAACGCGGCTCGCTGGCTCGCTCACCGCCACCTGGACCTCGGCCGCGTCCACCGAGTTCAACGTGACGTCGATCAACGCCGCCAACGCGACCATCCGCAACGCGGCGAGCCAGCCCGTCGGCACGGGCGTGGCAGCCTTCACCGCTGGCGCACCCGTGCGGGCAACCGCGTCCGGCAACACGAACTACGCCCTCTCCGGACAAGGCGACCTCGAACTCTACGCGCCCGCCGGCTCCGGACTCGGTGCCTCCGGCAACTGGGCCAGCTACACCGCGACGCTGACCAGCGCGCCCACCGTGCGCATCACCACGGGTTCACTCACGCTCGGCGGCAACCCGCTGCCCGAGGGGACCTACACGATCACCGCCGCGACGATCACGCTCGCCGGACGCGGTCCGTCGGCCGCGCCGGATTTCGCCGCCAACACCGCCATCACGGCGTCCAACGCGGCCTTGTCCATCACGCCCGCGACAGGCACGCTGACGCTGGCCGGAGCGCCCGTTGATCTCGGGCCGGGCGTTTCGTTCGCCGGATACACGGGCACGGTGGGCGTCGCGAGCGGCGCGTTGACCGACGCGCTCACCATCACCGGAACCGCGGCGCACGTGCTGCAAACCGCGGGCGCGCCGGCTTCGCTCAACGCGACGCAGAACACGCCCGCGAGCTTCGATCTCTCGACGCGGACATCGCTCACGGGGCCGTACCGGCTCACCGCCGAAGCGCCCGCGGGCTGGACCGTCGCCATGACGGACGCGGGCCGAGTGACCGTCACGCCCGCGCCGGGAACGCAATCCGGCGTATTCCCCGTGTTCGTGCGCGCGGCGTCTCTCACGGACCCGAACCTCGCGGCGCATGGCGAGGTGTCCGTCTCCGTGGGAGCAACCCAGCCCGGCGTGACGATCACGCTCTCGCGCGAGACCATGTTCACGCTGCCGCTCGGCGGCGCCGAACTGCCATCGGGCTATCGCGCCGCGATCCGCAATCTCGGACCCAACACCAACACGTTCCAACTCTCGTTCACCGGACTGCCGTCCGGATTCACCGTCGCGACGGGACCCACGACGTTCGACCTCCCGCCCGGCGGATCCGCGAACCTCGGCTTCTTCCTCGATCCCGGAACATCCTTGCCCGCGGCCGGTACACAAGTCCCGTTCACCGCGCGCGTGGCGTCGACCACGGCGCCCGCGCTTTCCGCGCAAGTCTCGGACACCTTCACCGTGCCCGCCATCGCCGCGCTCACGATGGACACCACGCCCGCGAACCTCACGACCACCGGCGCCGCTCCGGTCACCACGAAATTGCGGCTCCGCTCCGTGGGGAACTCCGCCGTGACCGCCACGATCACGCCGTTCGTTCCCGCCGGACTTGCGCTCGCGGGGCTCACGCCGTCCGTCAACCTCGCCGGTGGCCAGACGCAAGAGCAGACCCTGACGCTCACGCCGCAATCCGGAGCGCCGCTCGGCAGGCCCATCATCACACGCTTCGACGCCGCGTTCGGCAACGGACTCACCTCGATCACGGGCCTCAACGTGACGATCAACGCGCCGCAAGCGCAGTCCGCTTTCAACGGCGCGCTGGCGGCGAACCAGACCGGACGCTCCGACATCGCCGCGACGCTGGCGAACTTGTCCGGCGCGATCACCGAATTCTCCGCGAATCCCGGTAGCGGAGCACACCGCACGGCGGTGCTGACGTACATCGATTTCCTCTCGGCCCAGATGAACGCCCCGTACCTGGCGAACTTCCCCGCCGAACTCGCGACGGCGCGCGCGGCTGTCGCGTCGTCCGCGCCGGGCGGAGTTCCGGCCGCGCTCGACCAACTCGACGCCGTCATCCGGCGCCTCGCGGCGGCGCTGAGTTCGCCCGTCGCGTTCGACTTTGATTTCTTCCTCAATCCCAACACCGCCACGGCGCAACCGGGCGGACCCGCGACGTTCCAGATCGCGCTGCAGAACCGGTCCGCCGTCGCGGCCACCTACACGCTGGCATTGGGTCCGCTGCCGGCGGGCGTCACCGGGTCGATTAACCGGACAACGATCACACTCGCTCCCGGCCAGTTTGTACCATCGAACCCCGCCACCGATCCGGCCGTCACCATCACTCCGTCTACGGCAAACATTCAGCCGTTCACCTTCAACGTGACGGCTTCCGTCAACGGCGTGGCCGGCAGCGCTCGCACCATGCAAGGCGCCTTCACCGCGCGGACCGAGTTTCTCCAGGTCGCCGCCGTCACTTCCACGCCCGCGTTCATCGCCGCGGGCGGGTCCGTCAACGTCGCCGCGCGCATCGCCAACGTGGCCAATCAGGCGCGCGACATCAGGATCGTGTTGGCGGTGAAGAACTCCGCCAACGCCACGGTCCGCACCCAGCCTGCCGTCAACGCAACCCTTTCGCTGCTGAACCTGGTCACCACGGTGGACCTCGGGAGCCTGAACACGACAGGCCTCGCGAATGGTCCGCACACGCTCGAAGTCACCGTCTCCGACGCAGCCACGGGCGCGCCGATTCCTGGCGGCACGGGCTCCGGATTCCTGCTGATCGGCACGCCGGTGGAGGCTTCTCTCGCGATCACACCCACCGCGCTTGCTCCGGGCAACGGACAGGTAACGGCGACGCTGCGGGTCAACTCCACATCGGGCGGCGGCGCCGCGGACCTCTCGCTGCTCGGGTCGGTTGCGGTCACTGGCTCACCCACTGACCTGATCCCCAGCGGCAACCTGGTCTACGCGTGCACGACGGAGAACATCACCACGGTGAACGTGGCCAATCCAGGCAGCCCGGTGATCGCAGCGGCGAACGCCGAGCAGAACTCCAACACCTCCGGCAAGTCGTGCGCCATCACGAACGGCAACCTCTACGCCATCAACAACGCCACCATCAACAGATACACCCTCACGAATCCCGCGAATCCACAGTTCGCTTCCGTCGCCGCGTTCAACAAGCTCATCAACCTGGAAGTGGTTCCGCAGGGCGATCACCTCCTGGTGTCGACCAACATCATCCGATTCTTCTTCGGCGGCGCGTACCTCAGCCAGAAGGGCGACGTGGTCTCGGTCGGGGTCGCCAGTGGCGCCATCCCGGCGGTGGTGGGCACGATGTACCGCTCGCTGTTCACCACCGATGGAGGAGACTTCGCCACGTTCGGAGCCACGCGCATCAACGCGAATACGCTGCTGGTGGGAAGCACCACCACGCCCAGCTGCCCGGACACGGCCGTGGGCTCAGGCCGCGTCCTCGTCGTCGACACCACCGATCCGGCTCTTCCCACGATCGTGGGCGAGACGCTCGTTCCGGGCGTACGGCAAGCGTTCGCGCCGGCGATTTCCGGCTCGCAGGCGGCGGGTCTGGCGCCGGTGGAAGGGTGGCGCAACCCGCTCACCGTGGGCTTCCCGCTCGGCACGATCGTCGGTCCGATGGCGCTCTACATCTTGGACGTCTCCAACCCGAGGGCGCCGGTGGTGGTCAACACCGTGCCCACGGCGCTTTTGCCAACGATTTTCGGCGGTGTCTTCACGAACCGGGTCGTTCTGGGGGATCGCCAGTATTTGTTCTCCGCCCGGCGGAGCGCCACCCAGAATGTGTTCGTCAAGGTGGACGCGCGAAATCCCGCCAGCCCGGTGATCACCACCATCGATGTTCCCGCCGTTCCCAACAGCATGCGGAGGGAAGGCAACTTCCTCTACGTCGGCTTCGACAACAACACCTTCGCTGTGTACCAGATTACGGACGGCGGCGGAACGCCACAGTACACGGCCCGCGTCCGCGTCCCCAAGGGCACGGGCGTCTCCGTAGAGCCCGGTTCGTTCAACCTCGCTCCCACTACCACCAACGAACAGGCCGCCTTTACCGAACTGATCTGGACCAACCCCGCGCTGTCGACTCTGACCTGGCGCGAGAACGTAACCGGACTGAGCGCGGGCGAATCGCGGACCGTGATCGCTTCTGGCGGCACGGTGGATTTCACATCCGCGCTCGGCAACGGCACGATCGCGCTTCCGCCCGCCGCGGTGACCAGCGAGCAGATTCTCGGCCTCGCGCCCGCGTCGCGAACCGTGACTCCTGGCGAGCAGGCCAACTACACGCTCACAGTTCGCAATCCCGGCTCCACGTCGCAAACCTACACGCTTGGCGCCGGCGGAATTCCGCCGTCGTGGGTCACGATGCCCGCGCAAGTCACCGTGCCGGCCGGCGGATCGGCGAACGTCGATCTCGCGCTGCGGTCCGAACTTGCGGCCGCGGTGAGTACATACGGATTCGTGGTCAGCGCGGCTTCGGCGGCGTTCAGCGGATCCGTGCAAGGCGCGCTCGTTCTGCAGGGCACGGGCGGCATCGGCGCACAGACTTCGCGCGAGATCACGGGTGTGGATGTCGCGCTGACGCCCGCTGCACAGACCGGCGGCATCGCGACTCCGGTCACGTACACGATGCGCGTTACCAACACCGGCAACACGGCGGCGACCTTCGTCGCGTCGGTGCAGTTGCCCGCCGGACTCACCGCCACATTGACGCCCGCGCAGGTCGAGGTCCAGCCCGGACTCACGAACTTCCGCGACATCCGCGTGCTAGTGACCGCGGCGCAAGGGACCGCGCCGGGAGCGAAGGCGGTCACCGCGCGAGCCACATCCACGGCGAACGCGACGATCACGGGCGCGGCGGCGGGAACGCTGAATCTGGTCGCGCAAGGCGTCGCGGTCACGCTCACGCCGGATCCGGTCGCGCCAGGCGGAACCGCACAACTCGCGGTGACCAACCGCGGCGCCGCACAGGACACGTTCGACCTCGCGCTCGCGGGTCCGGGCGCGTTGTTCGCGACGCTCGGATCGGCGTCCGTGACTGTGCCCGCGGGCGGCACGGTGAACGTGCCAGTGACCATCGCCGCGAACGTGCCGTTCGCGCTGGGCCACACGCCGCTGCTCGCGAGCGCGAATTCGCGCGCCAACAACGCGGTCCGCGCGCGCGCCGAGACTCGCATCGCCGTGCCCGCGTCGAAAAGCATGTCGGCCGGATTCCAGCCCGCGCGCCAGGCGCCCGGCGCCAACGGATTCACGGCGTTCCTGCTCGAACTCCGCAACAACGGCACGCTCGAGGACGACTACCGCGTCCGCATCACCGGCAGGACCGGCAGCGTTCAATCCGTGCTGCGCGACGCAGCCGGCGTCGCGGACCAGTTCGTCGCGCCCGTGACAGTTCCCGCGACGTCCACTGGACTCGTGCTGCTCGAGGCAACGGCGGGCGATGACAAGGGATCGACCATCACCGTGGAAGTGCAGTCGCTCACCGACGCTTCCATCAAGGCGACCGCGACGGCGGTGATTGGCGAGACGGCTGGTCCGTTCGCGGACGCCGGCAAGGACCGCAACGTCCGCACCGGTAAGCATACGTTGCTCGACGGATCCGCTTCGTTGGATCCGGCCGGACGCGGACTCACCTATCGCTGGACGCTGGTGACGCGTCCACCCGGAAGCCTCGCGACGATCGCGGGCGACCGGCTTCCGCGTCCCACGTTCCGGCCCGACCGCGACGGCGCGTACACGGCTCGTCTCGTCGTTTCCACGGCCGGCGTCGACAGCCAAGCGGACGAAGTCGTGATCTCGGCGTTCAGCGGCGCGATTCCGCCCAACGCCGATGCCGGCCCGCGCCAGTCCGTCCGCCGCGCCGCGCAGGCGACGGTGGATGGCTCACGCAGCTTCGATCCGGACCGCGCGCCGCAAGCGCTCACATACCGCTGGACCGTCGCCGCCGCGCCGCAAGGCAGCGCCGTGACGACAGCGTCGTTGGTCAACGCGACGCAGCCTCTCGCGCGATTCACCGCCGATGTGGCCGGCGATTATCAGTTGCGGCTCGAAGTCTCCGACGGCGCGGCAACGTCGCGCGACACGACCGTGGTGACGGCGGTGGAAGGCAACGCGCCGCCGAACGCGGTCGCCGGCGCTTCGCGAAGAGCGCTCACGGGTGCGGCCGTCGCACTCGACGGATCGGCGAGTAACGACCCGGACAACGGTCCGCAGCCGCTCGCGTTCCAGTGGTCGCTGGTGTTCGGCGCGGGCACGCTCGCGAATCAGACCGCCGCGCGCGCGACGTTGACCGGCGCGGCAACCGGACAAGTCGTGGCGCAACTCGAGGCGCGCGATGGCGCGGCGTCCGGAACCGGCCGCGTGGCGGTGTTGTTCGCGCAACGCTGCGACGCCAACGCGGACACACTCGTGGACGAGATCGACTTCGACCTGATTGAGGACGTGTTCGGCGCCGCGCAAGGCGGAGGCGATCCGCTCGACGCCAACAACGACGGGCAGATCAGTGACGCCGACATCGTGGCATGCCGCGGCGCCGGACCGCCTCCAGTCGTCCCCGTCACGTTGCGGATCCGCGTCGATCCCGATCGCCTCGAGTTCCTCGCGCAGCGCGGCCAGCCCGCGCCGGCCGCGAAGTTCGTCGACATCGAGGGCGACCCGCTGCAGATCAGCGCGCGCATCCTGTTCGGACCGTGGATGCGCGTGTCGCTCAATCGCGCCGAGGCGCCGGCCCGCATGGCCGTCACCGTGAGCGCCGAGGGCTTCGCGCCGGGCATCCACGAGGGCTTGGCGATCATATCCGCGACGGGCGCGAACTCGGTGGAGGTGCGCGTGCGCATGACCGTCATCGACGCGCCGAAGTGGGAGTTCGTGCCGGAGACGCTGCGCTTCGACTGGAAGCTCGGCGATCCGGACCCGCCGGTCCGCAAGCTCGCCGTCTACACGTCGGGCCGCTCGGTTCGCTACGCTGCCCGCGCCAGTCAGCCATGGGTAACGCTGAGTCCGTTGAACGGCGAGACCCCGGCGATCCTCGACGTGCAGGTGCGTCCGCGCGGACTCGCGGCGGGAACGCACCGCGCGCGCATCATCCTGACTTCCAGCGATCCGGTGGCGGGCGAGGGCGCGGTGGACGTGTTCCTCGACATCGCGCAGTCGCCCCCAGCGATCGCGGCGGACGGCGTACGCAACGCGGCTTCGAAGCTCGCGGGCGCGGTGGCCCCGTTCGAGACGGTGGAGATTCGCGGTTTGGACTTGGCGCCCCCCGGTGAACCCGTGCTGGCAAAGCTCGACGGCGCGGCGCTGCCGTTCCGGTTGGGCGAGACCGAGGTCCTCGTCGATGGGGTCGCCATCGCGCTGCTCGCGGCGGAAATCACGACCGTGCGCGCGGTGATGCCTGCCTGGATCGAAGGCAAGCGCGAAGTGGAGGTGTCGGTGCGGCGCGCTGGCGTCAGTTCACCGGCGGTCCGCGTGCCGGTCGCCGCGTCGGCGCCGGGTGTGTTTACCAACGACGCGACGGGCGTGGGTCCGGTCGCGGCCAATCACGGCGGTGTCCGCAACTCGCTCGTGGACGCGGCGGGTCCGGGGTCGGTGGTCAGCTTCTACGTGACCGGTGAAGGCTCGTGGAAGCCCACGTCCGAAGCGCATCTGATTCCGGCGTCGGCCGCGTGGGCTCCGTTGTTGCCGCTCTCCGCGGAGATCGGCGGACACGCAGCGGAAGTGCTGTCGGTGACCTCCGTGCCCGGACAGCCAGGACTCATGCAGGTGAACGCGCGGCTCGCGGGCGCGACGGTCATGCCGTCCGTCGCGGGGGCGATTCCGTTGTTCGTGGACGTGGATGGGCGCAGGAGTCAGCCGGGAGTGACGCTGTACTACCGGCCTTGAGCGGATCCGGAGGTCACGAGATGTCGATGGGACGTCAGGGACTTCGACAACTGTGCCTTCTCTGCCAGTTCCTCTCGCCGCTTCTATTTTGGCAGGACAATTGCCCTCAGAAGCTCCGGTCTGAAGGCCAGTCGTCGCCGCCGTCGCCCATCGTACCGATGGCCGAAAGTCCTCCTCTCCGCGGTCCCGCACATTCGACGCGCCGGGCTCGTGCCGCGCGGGTCAAAGGGATCGTTTGCGCAACGATCTCCGCGATGGAGCCCGCTCTACACTGTTGCGTTTTATGGCGATCTATCCCAGAAAGGCATTCAATACGGAGGTAAGAAGCGGCGGAGAGCATGACCCACAACCACAGAAGTGAAAACAGCGTTGCGGAGAACCACTGCTGCGAACGGGACAGTCGGCGCGGGCCTTGGTTCCCCACTCTCCAACGACTCCGCGAGGCATTTGGATAGCGCTCTCATCCAGTCCGTTGTTCGTGGCCATTCAGTCAAACCGTCCAACCAATCCGGGGGTAACTTGCCCAATCCGCCCCCCGCTCCGACGATTGCGCCCGTGATTGCGCCAGTCGTGTCGGTGTCGCCACCACACCGGATCGCCGCCAATACGGCTGACTGATAGCTGTCCGGGAAGCTCAGCCACGCGTGCAACGCGATGGGAACGGAGTGAAAACAGTAACCGGATACCCCACGCGACAGCCCCAGCGAGTCGGCGAACCGGCGAGTGTCTTCCCCGAGCTTCACGCTCGCAACTACCTCCTCGACCAAGGTGAGGAACTCTCTTGCGTCAGGCCCTAAAGCCACTGCCAAACTCGATTGGAAATGCTCGGGATCCACGGATCCGGAGGACGACTGGTAAGCGGCGAGAGACACTGCGTGTGCGGCCCAAACCGCCTTCGGGTCCGTGTGCGTCATAAGCGTGGAGGCCAGCACCAACTCGCACATTCGACTTGGCTGGCTGCCAAAGCACACTCCCAACAGCGCGCTTCGCATGGCCGGGCCATTCCCTGCCGAAAATACCCCGGATCGTTCGGGCGACACACCCACAAGTAGGCGAATCGATGCGCGCAACGTTGCAAACCCGACCCCGGCCGGCAATCCTAACAGCCACCATCGCAGGCCGGTGGCAAGATGCTTGCGAAACAAATCAACGTCACCTGCCGATGTGGCAAGGGCCTCAGCAACGGCGCAGGTGTGCTCGGTGTCGTCGGAGAACATGCCTCGGCCGAAAAAAAAGCGATGCCCTGACAGGGAGGGATACATCCTGAACTGGCGTTCACGGGAAAGGCCTTCGACAGGCAGTCCAATCGCATCCCCGAGCGCAGTGCCCAGAACGCACCCCACGATGGCTTCCTCAATGGTAAGACGCATTTTCCAATAAGGAATGACGCTTTGCCCGTGCCGAAAGTTGAGATCTTTCCGTCGCTTGCGGGGAAACTCGCGGAAAGTCGGGAGAGCCGGTCGAGCTTTCCACACAACGAGCACGCCGCCTTTACGAAACTGATCGAGAAGCCGATGGAGTTCGGGCCGGCCCAACGCCCACCGGACGCCTTCTCGCGAAAGATGCGCTCGCACCGGGCTGTGCATTTCTTGGGGTTCTCGCGTTGCGAAAAGGCATTGCATTACCGAATCGAATGGCGGTGCGTTTATGCCATGTTGATTGGCTACGCTCGCGTCTCGACCGGCGATCAGGCTACGCCGCGCAGGTAGCGGCTCTCAAGGCTGCCGCAGGGCTACCATGAAACATGACTGATCCTGTCGCGCGTGGCCGGATTGATGCGGTCGAGGCACTCGAACGCGTGGAAGCCGAACTACTTGTGCTCCTCTCCACCATCACCCCAGACGAGTGGGATGCGCCAACGATTGTGCGTGGCTGGCATGTCCGACACATCGCTGGCCACTTGTTGGACACTGCGACCCGAAAGCTGACGATCCTACGCGACGGCTTCAGTGCCGAACGACCCTCCTCGGCTGCACCAGAAGATGTGCGCGAATTCGTGAATCGTCTGAACGCCGAGGGCGTGCGTGTGTACGGCCGATTGAGCCGGCACGTTGTGCGGATGCTCATGGCCCAAGTGTCACTGGATTACTGTAACTGGCACCGAGGACTCGACCCAATGGCGTCGGCCGGGTTCAGCGTTAGTTGGGCGGGCGAGGCAAAGTCGGCGAACTGGTTTGACACGGCTCGGGAACTGACCGAACGTTGGCATCACCAGGCGCAGATTCGCCTCGCGCTGGACCGGCCTCCCCTGTATGCCCGCGAGCTGTACCATCCTGTACTCGACTGTTTCATGAGAGTGCTGCCGTACGCATACCGCAACGTGGACGCTCCGCTGGGCACAATAGTTAGCTTGCGCGTCGACGGCCCAGCCTACGATGATTGGCAACTCTACCGCTCACCCGACGGATGGCTGCTCACCGGCGGACTCGACAGCCAACCGAACACCGCCGTCACGGTGCCAGGCGACATCGCCTGGCGTATGTTCACCAAGGGCATTGAGCGCTCTGAGCTTGAGCGCCGAGTGGTGATCGACGGCGATCGATCGCTCGGGCGGCCCGCCCTTGATGCGGTCGCCATCGTTGGCTAGCTGTTGAAGCTGATCGTCCCTAATAACGTGGACGGCTTCGGTCTTCGACGGCAGCGTGGTCTCTTCGCCGTTGAGGTTCGTCCCCAGCGGAGGTTCAAGTCGCGACTTGTCGTTTTGTGCAGAGAAGACCGGAACGACGCCCCGAGGAGTACCGGCTTTGGGACCAGTGTGTCACAAGCGGTAGGATTTGACCCATGCGCGGAGTGCCCGTAAACATTGGCCGTTGCGCGGGTCAGAACTCAGGGTCACATCTCCCGCGTTGCATGCCGCTTGCGGGTCCGCTTCTGCGCCGGTGACGCCGCGGCCCGAGCCATCAGATGCGAGACGGCCGCCGGGTGGACCTTGAAGAGCCGCGCGGCATCGGCGGCGGTCCTCTCCCCTTTCGAGATCATCTTGAGAATTTCGGATTGCTGCTGTGAGGAGAGATTCGGTCTCCGTCCACCGATCCGGCGCTCCACTCTTCCGACGTCCAGGCCAGCCTTCACGCCGCCTTTACGAACTGATCGAGGAGCCGATGGAGTTCGGGCCGGTCCCAACGCCCATCGGACGCCTTCTCGCGAAAGATGCGCTCGCACCCGGCAGCCTTGAGAGCCGCTACCTGCGCGGCGTATCCTGATCGCCGGCCGAGACGCGAACGTAGCCAATCAACATTGCATAAACGCATCGCCATTCGATTCGGTAATGCAATGCCTTTTCGCAACGCGAGAACCCCAAGAAATGCACAGCCCGTCGAATCGTTGTAAGAGCGCTCGTTTGCGCAACCTTCGCTTCAGGCTGAGCCCGGCGTTTCGCCCATACCCTTTCGCCCCAATTTGGGCCCTTGCGAATCATTGGATTGCGAGCTGGCGGTGGTGTGGGCGAAAGGCACCCCTTTTGTCCGATCCTCAACGCCAACTTCCGAGAGCGCGTAAACCCAGGACTTGAAAAATTCCGGATAGGATAGACTAATCCCATGCCGCTACCCGGCGATAAACTCGGCCCGTATGACGTGATCGCCGTGATTGGCGCTGGCGGAATGGGCGAAGTCTACAAAGCCCGCGACACGCGGCTGGACCGCACCGTCGCGATCAAGGTCCTCCCCGAACATATCGCCAAGCGCGATGATCTGCGTGCGCGGTTTGAACGCGAAGCGCGCACCGTGGCGTCGTTGAAACACCCGAACATCTGCACTCTTTACGACATCGGCCCCGGCTACATGGTGATGGAATTGATCGAGGGCGAATCGCTCGCCGCGCGCATCGAAAAAGGTGCAATCCCGCTCGATCAGGCGCTGCCATTCGCGACGCAGATCGCCGACGCTCTCGACCGCGCCCATCGGGCCGGCGTGACCCATCGCGACGTCAAACCGCAGAACATCATGCTGACGCGCGACGGCGTGAAGGTGCTCGATTTTGGCCTCGCCAAATCGCAGGCCAAGCCGGGCCCAAACGATGAGACGCTCACCGCCGGCCTCACCACCGAAGGCACGATCATGGGCACGCCGCAGTATATGGCGCCGGAGCAGTTCGCCGGCAAAGAAGCCGATGCGCGCAGTGATATCTGGGCCTTCGGCGCAGTGCTGTACGAAATGGCCACCGGGCGCAAAGCGTTCCACGGCTCGAACTACCAGAGCCTGGTTGGCGCGATTCTAGCCAAGGATGCCCCGCCGATGGCGGTGAAGCCGTTCACGCCGGCGTGGCTGGAAAGGTTAGTGCGGCGGTGTCTGGCCAAGGACCCCGAGGACCGCTGGCAGACAATGCGGGATATTGTGATCGAGTTGCGCTCGCCGCCGGAAACTACCGAGCCGCTATCGCAAGGGAGCGGACGCGCATGGCTTGGATGGGCGATCGCCGGAGTTGCGACACTCGCGTTCCTCGTCTCAACGGTTCTGCTTCACAACGCCACGCGCCCGGCACCGCTGCGGCCGCTGATCCGCTTAAACGATGAAATTCCACCCGCCACGCCGCTGGCCCGGGTCGATGCCGGAACGGGTATCGGCGGAAACGTACTCGCACTTTCGCCCGACGGGTCGCGGCTGGTAATCTCGCTGCGCGGCGCCGACGGCAAGACGCGCCTCCACACCCGCCAACTTCAGCAGAGCCAGTTAACGCCGCTCCCTGGCACGGAGAATTCCCACGGGCCATTCTTTGCTCCCGCTGGCGACTGGATAGGGTTCTTCGCCGAGGGAAAACTGAAGAAGATTTCGGTGGAAGGAGGCGCAGTGGTCACGCTGTGTGACGCACCGATTGGCGTGGGCGCAAGCTGGGGGGACGACGACAATATCATCGCGGCCCTGGGTACGCGGACTATCCTCGTGCGGATCCCCTCGGCCGGCGGCACACCCGTACCGGTGACGAAATTGAACGAGCCCGAGGAGACGCACCGATGGCCTCATGTGCTGCCTGGAAGCCAAGCGGTCCTTTTTACGGCAGCCAACCAAGTAGGTATAGGTTACGACGATGCGAATATCGAGGTACTCTCACTCCGGACTGGCGAACGGAAGACGCTGCAGAAAGGAGGCTTCTTCCCCCGTTACCTCGCTAGCGCAACCGATCCGAACGCCCAGGGGCATCTCGTTTACCTGCACCGGTCCACACTGTTCGCCGTGCCCTTCGACGCCGGGCGCTTAGCCCTCGCGGGCGCTCCGGCGCCGACTCTGATAGACGTCGGCAGCACCATGGTGGCGGGAGGGGATTTCACTTTCACGGGGAATGGTTCGTTCGTCTACCTCACCGGGAAGAGAAACCTGGATGCGCAATCGATTTCGTGGGTGACCAAAGATGGCGTGGGCGCACGGGCGCTGCACGCTCCGCCGGGTAGGTACCTCACTCCGCGTTTTTCGCCCGACGGCAAGCGGTTGGCGTTTACGATGCTCGCCGCCAAAGGACAGGACATCTGGGTGAAGGACCTGATGCGGGACACCACAAGGCGGTTGAGTTTTTTGCCCGGCGAGAATCAGTTCCCTGTGTGGACTCCCGACGGGAATACTATCGCGTTCTACTCCTCGAACCCGGCTGCGCCCGGATTGTATGCGGTCCGCTCGGACGGGTCGGGAGAGGCGAGGCGCTTGATCGAGGGTAGACAGTTTCCGTATTCGTTTTCACCGGACGGAAAACGTCTCGTTATTACCCGGACTGGGAACGGGAGCAACCTTGACATTCTAACGCTGCCGGTGGAAGCCGATTCCGGGCCGGACGCGGCTGGAATCCGGCTTGGGAAGCCGGATCTTTTTGTGGGAACTCCTTCCATCGAGAGTACCCCGGCGTTTTCGCCAGACGGGCGGTGGCTGGCTTACGTGTCGAATGAATCGGGAACGTATGAAGTGTACGTCCGACCGTTCGCTTTGTCCGGAGGGGGATCTGGAGGGCGATGGCAGGTGTCGACGGGTGGAGGCCTCCGACCGCTGTGGTCCGGCGCAGACCGGGAACTGCTTTTTCTGGCGTTGGACCGGCGAGTGATGTCCGTCGGCTATACGTCAAGGGCGACACGCTCGAGGCCGGAAAGCCCAGGGTATGGACGGAGTCCCGTATGAGCTACTTTGGTGTCTTTCCAACCTATGACATTGCGCCCGACGGCAAGCGGCTGGCGGCGATCGTCGCGGACGACAACACCGGGAAGCTGCCCACAAGCCTGACGTTTCTACTCAATTTCGGCGATGAGTTGCGACGGAAGGCGCCGGGAAAATAGGGTCGAATTGTCGTTGGCGGCTTCAAACCCGGGTAGCGGCATGCTTCAGGACGTGTTGGCCGAATATGGAACGCATGAAGCGCGATGCCCGGCCCGCATCACGCAAGGCTTCCGCAGTCGCTGTACGTCCAGTTCCGATACCTCGCGGACGCTGACCGAGAAGGAGTCTTATGCCGTCTCCGCCGCCGCCAGGCTCTGCGGCGTGGGCGCGTCCCACGGACTGGCTCAACGTCGAAATTCCGGGCATCAGCGGCGAGTGGACACCGTCGCGCGGTTGGAGCACGGGCGGCTGGCTCGCAGGAGTTGACCGGGCGCAACGATCAAGTCACGGTTCAGCTTGAAACCCCCACCACGCCGCGCAAAACACAGCTCCGCCTGATCACTGAGGTACAATCCCAAGGATGAACAGGATCCTGGGCCGCCTTCTGTGGGCGGGCATCGCTGTCCTCGCGGCGTTTTGTTTAAGCGCGATCGCCATCAACCGCGGTGAGACCGTCAACAGCTTCTGGCTGGTAGTGGCTTCGGTGTGCACCTACCTGATCGGCTTCCGCTTCTACGCGAAGTTCATCGCGGCGAAAGTGATGGCTCTCAACGACGAGCGCGCGACGCCTGCCGAGCGGCTGCGCGACGGCCATGATTTCGAGCCGACGAACAAGTGGATCGTGTTCGGCCACCACTTCGCGGCCATTGCGGGTCCCGGTCCGCTTGTCGGACCTACGCTTGCCGCACAGTTCGGGTTCCTGCCGGGAACCCTGTGGATCATCATCGGCGCGGTACTCGGCGGATGCGTCCAGGACTTCGTGATTCTGTTCTGCTCGATGCGCCGCGATGGAAAAACGCTGGGACAGATGGCGCGCGAAGAGATCGGCAAAGTTGGCGGATTCACGGCGCTGCTCACGGTGCTGCTGATCATGATCATCCTGCTCGCGGTGGTGGCGCTGGTGGTGGTAAACGCGCTCCGCGGCAGTCCGTGGGGGACCTTCACGATCGCGGCCACCATGCCCATCGCGGTGTTCATGGGCCTCTACCTGCGGTACCTGCGGCCCGGCAAAGTGCTCGAATGCTCCCTGCTCGGATTCATCCTCGTGGTGGCAAGCATCTTCGGCGGCCAGTGGGTTTCCCACAGCGCTTCTTGGGCGCCGTGGTTTACCTACAGCGGACTGGCGCTCGCCTGGATGGTGATCCTCTATGGATTCTTCGCCAGCGCGCTTCCGGTGTGGCTGCTGCTTGCGCCGCGCGACTATCTCAGCACCTTCGTCAAGCTTGGCGTCGTCGTGATGCTCGGCGTCGGAATCCTGTTCGTGCGGCCTGAATTGAAGATGCCCGCGTTCACCCAGTTCACCGACGGCACCGGACCGATCTTCGCGGGCAAGATTTTCCCGTTCTGCTTCATCACGATCGCGTGCGGCGCGATTTCCGGATTCCACTCGCTGATCTCGTCGGGCACCACGCCCAAGCTGATCGCGCGCGAGTGGCACGCCTGGCCGGTCGGATACGGCGCGATGGCGCTCGAAAGCTTTGTCGCGATCATGGCGATGGTGTCGGCCTGCGTGCTCGACCCGGGAATCTACTTCGCGGTGAACTCGCCGGCTGGCATCGTTGGAGCGACAGCGGAAAAGGCCGTGGCCACGATCAGCTCCTGGGGCTATCCCGTGGACGCCGCCTCGATGGCGCAGCTCGCCAAGGATGTCGGCGAAGATACGCTGTTCTACCGCACCGGAGGCGCTCCGTCTCTGGCGCTTGGCATGGCGCACATTTTCGCGTCGACCGGCGGCGGACAGGCGATCCTCGGATTCTGGTACCACTTTGCGATCATGTTCGAAGCGCTGTTCATCCTCACCATCATTGATGCTGGAACGCGCGTCGGCCGCTTCATGCTGCAGGACCTGGCAGGACATTTCCACAAGCCGCTCGGACGCACCGGCTGGATGCCCGGTGTGATCGTAGCGAGCGCCGCTGTGGTCGCTGGCTGGGGATACTTCCTCATTCAGGGAGTGCGCGATCCGCTCGGCGGCATCAACTCGCTGTGGCCGCTATTCGGAATTGCGAATCAATTATTGGCAGCGATAGCGATGTGCGTGGCGACGACGATCCTGGTCAAGATGCACGGCGCCAAGTACATGTGGATCACCTGCGGTCCGCTGGCGTGGCTGGTGATTGTCTGCTACACGGCGGCGTGGCAGAAGATCTTCTCGGACCTGCCGCGCGTCGGATTCCTGGCCCAGGCGAGCCAATTGGAGGCGGCGCTGGCGTCCGGCAAGGTCGCCGCGGCGCAAGTGGCCGCGACGCAGCAGCAGATCTTCAACAACCGGCTGGACGCGGCGGTCTGCGCGGTCTTCCTGGTGTTGGTGACGACGATTCTGGTCGATTCGATCCGCCTCTGGTATGGCATCCTCACCGGGACCCGGCCGGCCCATGTGAACGAATCACCCTTCGTGTTGTCGCAGTTGCGGCCGGAGGAAGTCTGATGGTGTCCGCGGTCCGGTCATTCCTGCGCGTGGTTCTGGCGACGTTGCGCGAGATCGGGGATGAGAACGCCTACCAGCGGCATCTTACCGCGCACGGACTCACGCACTCGGCCGCCGAATGGCGGCGCTTCAGCGAACAACGGTTCCGCGCGAAGTACATGCGCGCGAAGTGCTGCTGACGGTCAATCCGGACGAAGAGCGATCATCGGATCGATGCGGCTCGCTCGATTGGCCGGGATCAGGCCGGCGAGTCCGGATACGATGGCAAGCAACACCGCCGCCGTGCTCGCGGTCCACGGATCGTTGGCGTTGATTCCGTACAACTGCGCGGCCACATAGCGGCCGAGCAGGATCGCGGCTGGAACACCGGCGGCGAGGCCGATGCTGGCCAGCAGCAGCACCTCGCGCATCACCATCCAGAGCACAGTGGGGCGGGGCGCGCCCAGCGCGATCCGGATGCCCAGCTCTTTCGTCCGGCGGGAGACGACGAAGGCCATCACTCCATACAGTCCGACCGCCGCAAGGACAGTGGCGAGCAGCCCGAAGCCAGCCGATAGCATTGCGACCAGCCGCTCGGTGATCAGCGTCTCATCGAGCTGGCCCTGCAGCGTCTTCATCTCGTGCACCGGCATGTTGGCATCAAGCTGATTCACCTTTGCGCGCAGCACTCCGTACGCGGACTTCGATTCCATCGCTGTCCGGACGTAATAGGTGACGCCACCCGCGCCCCAGTTGGGCGTGAACACCTGGCGGCGCACGCCCTCGCGCGGGCCCTCGTACAACGTGTTCTCGACCACGCCGACGATCCGGATATCGAGCTTGGTGCCCGGTCTGGTCCCGAATCCGATGTAGCGCCCAATCGCCGTCCGGCCCTTGAAGTAGTGTTCGGCGAAGCGGCGGTTCACGATGGCTGCCTTGGAGTCGCGCATGATCTCGGTCTGCAGGAAGTCCCGTCCGTCGAGCATCTTCACTCCCATCGTCGCGAAGTATCCTGGCGACACTGAGTTCATGAATTGCTGCTGATCCTCGCCGTCCTTGGCGGCGTGGCCTTCCACGGACATGCCGCTATCCCACTCCCAGCCATGCAGCACCGGCACCCGCGTCATCGCGGCGGACTTGACGCCCGGCGCGGCGCGGATCTGGTCGAGCAGGCTCGCGTGGAGCTGCATCGCCCTCGCTCCGTCATAGCCGTTCAGAGCGGGTGACAACTGGAACGTCACCAGGTTCTCCGGCTCCTCGAAGCCTGTGTTCATCACCTGCAGGTTGCGCAGACTGCGCACGAAGAGTCCGGCGCCGAACAGGAGCAGAAAGCTGAGCGCCACCTGTACCGCGACCAATCCCTTGCGCAGGAACAACGATCCACCCGGGCCGGCGAGTGCTCCGGCCGCCTGGCGGAGTGAAACCCACGGATCCGGGCGGCTGGCGCGGATCGCGGGCGCCAGTCCAAACAGCAGCGCCGTGGCCACCGTCACCGCCAGCGTGAACGTGAGGATCCGGCCGTCGGGCTCCGGCCGCAACAGCAGCGGACTGCCATCGGCAGGCACGGCCGCCAGCAGCAACCGCGAGATTCCGTACGCCAGCGCGATCCCCACCACGCCCGCCGCGGAGGCGAGCGTCAGACTCTCGACCAGGAGCTGCCGGACCAGTTGCCATCGTGACGCGCCGATCGACAGGCGCACCGCGATCTCCTTCTGCCGCGCCACCGCGCGCGCGATCAGCAGGTTCGCTACGTTCGCACAGGCGATCAACAGCACCAATCCGACCATGCACATCAGCACGACGAGGCCGGTGGACACGCGGTTGCGCAGTTGCGAGTATCCCGTGGCGGCGTGCTCGACGTGGATGGTGCCTTCGAGAAAGCGGCCGCGCGCATAGGCAGACCAGTTCCGCGCCGCGGGCAGCGTCGCCTCGTAGTCGCGGATCTGCCGGAAGAGCACCTGCAGCCGCGGCTGCGCGCGTTCTGGTGTGTATCCGGGCTTGAGGCGCGCGAACACCTGGACCCAGCGGCTGCGCCGGTCATCCATATGGAGGAAGCTCCAGTCGGGAAGCATGGCTTGCTTCATTTGCACCGGCACACGGATGTGCGGAGAGCGCGACGGATCCAGTCCGTAGAATCCCTGCGCCGAGACCCCGGCGACAATCATCGGGTGGTTGTTGACCAGCATCTTCTGGCCGATGATGTTGCGGTCGGAGGCGAAGCGGTTCCGCCAGTAGTCGTAGCTGAGCACGACGCTCGGATGTCCGCCGTACGTGCGGTCGTCCTCGGCGGAGCTGAACACGCGGCCGAGCGCCGGCTTCACGCCAAGCATGCTGAAGTAGTTGCCCGAGACGATCTCGGCTTCGACGCGCTCAGTGTTGTTGCCGAGGCTGACGGAGGCGCCCGTCAAACGGCGGCAGATGACTTCGGCGAGGGGCGAGTCCTTGGTCTGGAAGTCCTGGTAGATCGGATAGGAGTGGACGCGGTCGCCACTGTTGTTGCCGTTGTGCGGTCCCCGTTGGAAGAGCATCACCAGGTTGTCCGGGTTGCGGACCGGGACGCGGCGCAGCAGGAGCTGGTCGAGCAGGGTGAAGATGGCGGAGGTCGCGCCGATTCCCAGTGCGAGCGACAGGACTGCGACCGTGGTGAACAACGGCGAGCGGGCGAGTGTACGGAGCGCGAACCGGAGGTCAGGCATCATCTGTTATTAGACGGGTCCGGAGGCGGCAGGTTAGTTTTGGTGTTGGGAAGGGAGGCTCGTGGGTTGGCTCGGCCGTGCTCGCCGAACATATCAAGTGGGCGTCAG
Source organism: Acidobacteriota bacterium (assembly GCA_016871015.1). Lineage (GTDB taxonomy): Bacteria > Acidobacteriota > Terriglobia > Bryobacterales > Bryobacteraceae > SYLY01. The sequence goes on from VFZX01000070.1 coordinate 24,331, forward strand.
CGGACACCCAACGCAACTGGATTCAGTTTGTCTATGCCTGGCACTCAACAGGCCAACAACTGGTCAGCTATGCGGCCGGTGTGATCGACAAGGTGGACTTGGGTGGTGGCTTCGGCCGTTTACCTTCCATGTGGAGTTCGCAAACGGCCCTGCGGAGACGCGGCGAGCCCCACGCCAACGAGAGTACCCAGTACTTCAGCGACCAGTACGATTGCCTGCGGCGTGACCCGGGGCCCTTCAAATTTTGCACGCCCTTCTCGGCGGCGAGTTCCGACCGGCTCTTTCCCCTTCCAGAGACAAAGTGCACGAGCCAAGGCCTGATGGTCAATCTCAAGGAAGACGGAGCCGCAACGTTTTCGCTTCGGAAGTTCAAGATCGAGGGACCCCCTAAGTGAGGATCACTCGGACGCCTTCGCGCCCGCCACCCTCCTGTTCTCCGGAGCCGCCGGTATGTGATTCACCAGCCGGTTCGCCTTCCCCTTTTGCTTGCGCAATTCGAAGGCATCGTAAACGACACCGCGCGCCGTCCGCGACTCGTACCGCAGCTTGTCGCCGTCAATCCGGATCACCTGGTACAACTGCGTATCCTCAGCGGCGCGCACCATCCACGGTTCGCGGTCGAGGTTGTACATCTTCGGTCCGGAGACGGACACGACGTAAACCGTGCCGCTCTTTCCTGCTCTTCCGTTGATGCCGGTCGTCAGGTTCGACCGGGCATAGGTGTGATCGTGCCCGGTCAGCACCATGTCTACGGCGTGCTTGTCGAGCACCGGCTGAATCGCCTCGCGCCAGGGTTTGTTGTCTCGATTGGCCGCCGCTGAGAAGACAGGATGATGGAACGCCACCACGGTCCAGCGCTGTGGATTCGACGCGAGCGTCTTGTCCAGCCACGCGGCCTGTTCGGTTTGTTTGACGTTCGAATTCAGCAGCACCAGCCGGACGCCTTGAATGTCGTACCAGTAGCTTGACTCCGGAAGGTCCGCGAGTCCGTTCTCGGGCAGCGAGAACTGCAGGCGCCAGTGAGGAGTCAACACGCGCGCCGCGCCTTTCGCGGGAGCGTTGTACTCGTGATTGCCAGGTGTAGGCACGGAGACATGTGAGCGGTTGATCCAGCCCGCGGCTTGATGCCACTCGCCCCACTCGGCGTCGCGCAGGGACCGGTTCACGAGATCGCCCGCGTGGATGATGAAGTCCGCCTTTGGGACCTCAGTCCAGGCGTTGCGGGCCAGCCTCGACCACAACGCCCAGAGGTCGTTCTGTGCGTCGCCCACATAGAGGAACGTGAGCGGAGACGGCTTGTCGAGCATGGTGCGGAACTGGTTCCACTCGCTCCAATTGAAGCCGTCGCCTACGCGATACACGTATTGCGCGCCAGGCGTGAGTCCGGTGAAGCGGACCGAGTGATAGTGCGCCTTTCCGAGGTCGCTCTCGAAGACTTCCGTGAGGGCTTCGACCGATCGCGCCTTTTTGACGAATCCAGGACCGTCCTCATCAAGCGCGAACTCGGCGACCGCCTTGTCCACCGACGTATCGGTGCGCCACGTCACCGCCTGTGTGGTTGCCGGATCGCCAGCCCATGTCAGGATCACACGGTCCGGCATCGCCGTCGGCCGGTGCAGGTCGGCCTCTGGAATCTTGACACTCTTGCTTGCGAGAATCGCAAGCAAGATAAAGGCGGAAACGAGTGCGGCGCGGATCTTCATGAATTAAGCTTACCTGCGCGAC